>JAZDHC010000001.1:0-2137 GCA_043806395.1 Candidatus Desantisiibacteriota bacterium
TTAGGACTTACGCAAAATGAGAAAATGGTGTTTTGCGAGTCCTACGATAATAATGTAGATGAGGGCTTCAGCCCTCCAATGGATGGAAGGCTGAAGCCTTCCGCTACTCGTGGACGGCAAATGAGAGAGTACCTACACATATAGTGTTATTGAAAGGTGCTGGCTACCAAATATGACGATCAAAATGGTGCTTTGCGTAAGTCCTAAATATTTAAGTTATTTAGTTGGACAGTGATGGAGATTCTCTAAGAATATCGTGGAGGAATAAGAATGGGACAGGGAAAAAGCCTTGAAGAGATAAAAGAAATATTAAAAGTAAATAAGTCTACTCTATCAAAACAGTTTAAGATTAAAGAACTTGGTATCTTTGGCTCTTATGTGAGAGGTGAGGATAAGAAAGATAGTGATATTGATATTCTTGTTGAATTTAAGAAGACAGTAGGATTGCTTGAGTTTATCGCTATTGAGAATCATTTAAGCGATACCTTGGGGATTAAGGTAGATCTTGTGATGAAATCTGCATTAAAACCAAGGATTGGTAGACATATTTTAGAAGAGGTGGTTTATCTTTGAAAAGGGAAATTGGCGATTATATACGAGACATTATGGATGCTATGGAAAAAGCAGTAAGATTTACTAAGGATATCTCATACGAGGATTTTGCCATAGATGATAAGACTGCCTTTGCAGTAGTTAGAGCGTTGGAGATTATCGGCGAAGCAGTAAAAAATGTCCCTCATGAATTCAGGGAAAAGTATCCCAAAATCCCATGGAGAGAAATGGCAGGAATGAGGGATAAACTTATTCATGACTATTTTGGTGTTAGTTTGGATGTGGTATGGAAGGCAGTAAAAGAAGAAGTGCCTCCAATCAAACCATTGATTGAAAAGATGCTTGATGATATGGAATTGAGTCAAGAGGAGTGAATTATTGGTATGGTTCAAAAGAGGGTAACAGATTACTCCACAATATCTCCCGCTGGCGGAGGTAGCACCTTTGGCGGGGGTTAGGGGGGGTGAAATTTCTCCTCTTTTGAACCATGCCGCAATTGTTCAGTCAAAAAGATGGAAGAAATAGAGGAGGAGAAAGAAGATGAAAACAACATTACAATTATTTCACAATCTGATTCCTTTTGATCAGCCCCTTAGTTTGATTACAAGTATTGGTACACTTGTAAGTTGGATATTATTTTTGGCGTATTTTGTGATAAAAAGTTGGACACGAAACAGAAGAAGGGAAAAATTGCTAAAGTTTACCCCTTCTTCAAAGGGTAGTGTAGCTGTTTCAATAGGTGTTGGAGTAATTCCTCAAAAGGATGTGGAGAATTTTTTAAGTGAAAATTTTCCTGATGTGCCTTTAGTGATGAAATATTCAAAAATGGGTGATTTCTCAAGTGAACAATTACTTCAGATATTTGATGAGATAAAATCAGACTTTTTTGATTTAATGCAACGAGGAGATATTAAAGAGATATTATTGTTTTATGGAGGTCCGTTAACCCTAATGGCACCAATAGGTGCCATTGTTGACAATTGGGTACCGGTAAGACTTTTTGGAAGAACAAAAGACATGAAGTATGTGTTTCACTTCACGCTTGATAGACAATTAATTAAAGGTATTCCACCTAAGCATAGAGAGAAGTGAGGATTGATATGAACGAGGTAAAGATAGACTTGAAAGAGATATTTGGTGAAACTGCTAAGCTTTCAGAATTGCCTATATATATTGAAAAAGCCATGGAATTAGCAGGTGAAGGCAATGAGGTGGTTTTGACTGGTGCTGCTCCTGTATGGCTATATCTCAAGATTGCTCATGCCTTGCATGGTAAGGCAAAAAGGTTGATATACTCATCACCTGTAACAAATGATGTAATTATATTTGACCATAATCCGTTTTAGAAACGGACTGAGTCATGGATTCCTACAAAAAGCGAGGCGATTGGTAAGATGGCAAACCTATATCTGACAGAGCAAGGCTCTGTTCTCCGCAAAACAGGGGATAGGCTTATTGTACAAAAAGATGATGAAATACTGCTTGATGTTCAATGTAGTAAGATAAACGCTATCTTGATCTTTGGCAATGTCCAGTTTACAACACAGGCAGTGCATGAGCTTTTTGAACATGGGATTGAAATGGC
>JAZDHC010000002.1:0-5685 GCA_043806395.1 Candidatus Desantisiibacteriota bacterium
AGAGGATTAAACACATACTCTGGAGTGGTTAAAGCGATAAACCTTCTTCATTATATGTTAGAATGTTCTGCAACGATGACAAAGAGCCTTTTATCCTATGGTGGAAAAATAGACATGTATCCACACAGTTCCCAGTAGAGCCAGTAATGTAAAATTCAACTCTGCTTTATCGAATATTCAGTGCCGTCATTTTTTGCTTGACAATCTTCTTTTTCTATGGTAAAATAATTAACTACTGGGAGAAAAGGAGGTGATGTTTTGCAGTTACGAATATTTTTTGGTGGGTGTTTGCTGGTAACTTCTTGTTTGGTGCTTATGAATTTTACCCAGCCAGCAAAGATTTCTGTCTTCGTGGATGGAAAATTTATTGATCTAAAAACAGATCAACAGACAGTAGGTGGAGCTCTTGAAGAATGTCATGTCGAGGTTGGACCAAACGATATTGTTAAACCTGATGTCTTAACAAATATCCATGATGGATTGAATATTAGAATCTATCGTGTCCAGAAAAAAATCAAGGAACAAGGTTATTCTATTCCTTATTCTACGGTAATTCGATATGATAATTCCGCGCTCAAGGGAAATGAACGAATAGCACAAGCTGGAAAAGAGGGAAGGCGGAACCTGCAAACAGATATGCTTTATGTCGATGAGGTGCTGATTGGCTTAAAAGAGACAAAAAAAACAGTGGAAGAGCCAACTCAAAAGATTATATCTGTTGGAACAAAAAGGATAATCAAACCATTAGCTATAACGGCTAAGGTTAAAAATATCCTTTATATGGGTGCCACTGGTTATTCCCGTCATGTTCAATCTTGTGGTAAATGGGCAAAATGGGGACGAACTCGTATGGGGCTAAAGGCAAAATATGGGGTAGTCGCTGTAGATCCCAGGGTTATTTCACTTGGTACAAGGCTGCATGTTGAGGGATATGGTCCTGCCATTGCTGCAGATATTGGCGGTGCCATAAAAGGAAAAAGAATTGACCTTTGTTTTGATACCCATCAGGAAGCAGTTAATTATGGACATAAATCTGTAAAGGTATATGTGTTAGAGTAGGGGTGAACCTATGTGTTCGTCCAAATGTTGTTGTTCGAATGTCTATTAGTTGGAGGTACTTTATTATGGAAATGCCTATTATAGTTGTGCTGGGTGGCTTAATCTGGCTTATTGCCAGTGGTGTCAAGATACTTCAGGAGTATGAAAGGGGTGTGGTGTTCAGGCTTGGCCGTTTAATTGAGCATGAAAGGGGGCCTGGGATTATTTATATTATTCCAGCCTTTGAAAAATGGGTAAAGGTGGATATGCGAACCACGACATTGGAGATCCCACCTCAGGAGATAATTACTCAAGATAATGTTACTATCAGGGTAACGGCTGTGGGTTATTTTCGGGTAGTTCGTCCACAGGATGCCATTACCAAGATAACCAATTACACTTATGCCACATCACAGATTGCTCAAACAACCTTAAGGAGTGTTCTTGGGCAGTCAGACATGGATGAGTTGTTATCTCAACGAGAACAGATAAATCAGAAGCTTCAACATATTATTGATTCTCAGACAGAACCATGGGGTATTAAGGTGAGTGTTGTTGAGGTTAAGGATGTAGAATTGCCTGAGAATATGAAAAGAGCCATGGCAAAACAGGCAGAGGCAGAAAGAGAACGAAGGGCAAAGATCATCCATTCTGAAGGGGAATTTCAGGCTTCAGAAAAGCTTGCAGATGCAGCAGCGGTATTGGCAAAAAACCCGATGGCTTTGCAACTTAGATATTTACAGACATTAACTGAAGTATCCGCTGAAAAAAATTCAACCATAATCTTCCCGGTACCCATAGATTTTATGGAAGCATTCAGGGGAATGATGAATAAAATAGCGGATAAGTAAAGATCACAAGGAATATCCTATGTTTTGCAATAAATGTACCCACGAATTATCACGAATCAAGAAAAAATAGGCATGGTTCAAATCAGGGTAACAAACTGAGTGGGCAAGTGGATGGCTGTATTTCCCTAATTCCCCCTTAGAAAAGGGGGTTAGGGGGTTGTAATCCCTTCTTGAGAGGAGTGGACGCTACTGCCGGACGGGGGGTGTTATCCTCTGTATCATCTGTGACCCGCGGTGAACAATTTTGAACCATGCCAAAAAATGATTCCCTGTTCGTGCTTATTCGTGGAGATTCGTGGGGAAAATAAAGGAGCATGTGATGATTTATTTCCTTTTGATAATAATAAACATGATGCTTCTTGCCTCTTCATCTGTAGCCTCTGGGGTATCTTTTCTTAAGATTGATGTTGGTGCCAGGGCAGCAGGTATGGGTGGGGCATTTGTTGCTGCTGGAGATGATATCTCAAGCATTTGGTGTAATCCTGCTGGTCTTTCCATGATAAAAAGTGAGGAGATTGCCATACATCATCAGGATTGGCTGCAAAATACCCGTTATGAATGCCTTGCTTATGCCTATCCAGCCCAAAATCTTACTCTCGGAATAAGTCTTAATCATCTCTCTTCAAACAATATTCCTGAAGTATTAGATGTAAAGGGTGAGCCATCGCGAACAGGCAGACTGTTTGGTGCCTCAGATATGTCCGGAATGTTTGCTGTAAGTAAACAGGTGAGCAAAAGCATCTTTATTGGCGGCGGGATAAAATACCTTCAGGAACAACTTGATAACACTACTGCAAATGCCGTGGCACTTGACCTTGGCTATCTCTATACCCCAGACAATTCTTTTTGCCTTGCCTCAAGCATACAAAATATTGGTTCACAAATGCAAATGGATAAGGATAATTTTGCCTTGCCCCTGATGTATGCAACAGGTGTGGCATGGAAAACTGAATCCTCATGTTTTGGGATTGAGTTAAATAAGGCAAGGGGTAGGGAATTGAGGGGTTGTGCCGGGGTTGAGCTAAAAATAAATGACCCAATAACCGTAAGGTGTGGCTATCAATTCTTGACAGATAATGATCACGGTAGCTTTAAGGGTATACCTGATCGGGTATCCCTTGGCTTTGGTGTGAAAATTGGCAGAACAATTATGGATTATGCCTTTGCACCATATGGGGTTCTGGAAGATACACATCGGATTTCAATTAGCACTAAATTTGGACGGCAACGGTTTGTAGGGGATAGGGGGATTAAAATTGGGGGAGATAGGGAGATTAAGACTGAGAGTAATTCTAAGGATGTGGTTGTGGTAACCACAGATAATATCCCACTTCGAGATGGTCCTGGCACGACTTATTCTATTATTGCCAAGGTAGGCATTGGAACAAGGTTACAGGTTATTAATAAGCAGAAAAAATGGTTTTATGAGGTTGTGCTGCCTGATGGAAGAAGGGGATGGGTGTGTAGTATTTTTGTGGAATAGGGGTGTTTATATGTCAATAATTCAGCAGGAAGAATTTATTAGTCTTCTTGACCAAATCATCTTTGTAAAGCAAAATTATCCCCTTGCTGTCATCGTTGCAGATCAATTTTGCCATCTCACATCTGAGGAACTTGCAGTTTTATTTGATAAATTTGTTGCAGTTTTATGTGAAAAAATACGGAGGTACTATGGCATATAAAAATTTACATGAATTTATAAACCTCTTAGAAGAAAAAAACCTTTTACTCAGGGTAAAACATCCGGTGAGTTGTGAACTGGAGATTACAGAGATCGCTGACCGTATGGTAAAAAATGATGGCCCAGCACTGTTATTTGAAAATGTTTTGGGGCATAATTTTCCAGTAGTGATAAATACCTTTGCCTCTTATGAAAGGATGCAATTAGCCCTTGAGGTGGGTAATATTAATGATATTGCCAAAAGGATTACAGACCTCTTGACCATGGAGCCGCCAGATACCATCTGGCAAAAGATACTGATGCTGCCAAAACTTCATGAACTCAGCCAATTTATCCCCAAGAGGGTAAAAAATGGTCCGTGTAAGGATGTGATTATCAAGGGTGATCGCGTTGATGTCCTGAAGTTTCCTGTACTTAAATGCTGGCCAATGGATGCTGGACGGTTTATTACCCTGCCCATGGTTTTTACCAAGGATATGCAGACCCAGAGGATGAATGTAGGGATGTATCGTATGCAGGTATATGATGAGAAAACCTGCGGGATGCACTGGCATATGCATAAGGATGGGGCAAGACAGTATAAAAAATATGAGGGGAAAAATCAGCGGATGGAGGTGGCTGTTGCCATTGGTGCTGACCCGGCCAGTATGTATGCTGCTACCTGCCCATTGCCTGAAAGTATAGATGAAATGCTTTTTGCAGGATTCTTACGCCGGGAGCCAGTAGAGTTGATCAGGTGTGAAACTGTAGATATTGATGTGCCGTCTCAGGCAGAGATAATCTTAGAGGGATATATTGATCCTTATGAACGCAGGATTGAGGGTCCCTTTGGCGATCACACTGGATTTTATTCTCCGGCAGATGAGTATCCGATATTTCATATCACCTGTATTACTCATAGAAGTGATGCCATCTATGCTGCGACCATCGTTGGCAAACCACCCATGGAAGACTGCTTTTTTGGCAAGGCAACAGAAAGGATATTTCTTCCATTGCTAAAACTTCAGCTACCAGAGATTGTAGACATGAACCTTCCTCTTGAAGGTATATTCCATAACTGTGTGATTGTTTCCATCAAAAAAGAGTATGTTGGACAGGCAAAAAGGGTGATGCATGCTATCTGGGGTATGGGACAAATGATGTTTACTAAGGTTATAATTATAGTTGATGAGGATGTTGATGTCCATAACTCCTCTGAGGTTACATGGAAGGTATTAAATTATATTGAGCCAAAACGGGATATTTCTTTTGTTGATGGTCCGCTGGATGTCCTGAATCATGCCAGTAATATTGCAGAGTATGGCTCAAAAATGGGCATAGACGCTACCACAAAAGGGAAAGCAGAGGGTATGAACCGTGAATGGCCAACCCTGATTACCATGGATGATGAGATTAAAAGATTAGTGGATAAACAATGGGAAGCTTATGGTTTTGAATAGGTTGGGGAAACCGGGGACAGCACCTGTTTTTTATCATTTTCAATGTCTGACCCCAGTTGCCCATTTAAGATAGATCACAAAAACCTCATGAAATTTGAGGGGATTCGACAGGCTGTTACGGAATAGGAATTCGGCACGAGAGACATACAACATATTGTGCTCATCTCATTAACAAATGCCATATATAGTATGATAGTGCTACTGTTTTTTAGTTCCGTAACAGCCTGTCGAGAATAATTCGAGGAGAATATTATATGGCCGAACAGATTATAGAAATAACTATTGAGGAATTAGAAGAAGGCGGGTATCTGGCTACGAGTGAAAACATTCAAGGATTAATTGCTCAGGGTAGAACTATTGCTGAAACAATGGAGATTGCTCAAGATGTAGCTCGTAAATTGATTGAATCATGTATTGAATATGGTGACCCACTACCTTTTATGATAAAAAATTATACTAAAGGGTATCTTAAAGAAACAATGCGAATACCTGTAGGAGTAGCTGCATGAGCGGGATACCTGAATTAAGTGCAAAGGATGGGACGGTTCACTTTCATCGTTTTTCATATGATTCCTTTCGGGCAAGGGGACATCATCTACAGAATACAACCCCCTAACCCCCTTTTCTAAGGGGGAATATTGCACTCTCAACTAACCGCAAGCTTTCAAACAAAGGT
>JAZDHC010000003.1:0-2161 GCA_043806395.1 Candidatus Desantisiibacteriota bacterium
TTCCATTTTCCCCTACTTTCCCCTTTTCCCTTATTTACACCTGAGTAGTTACCATTATTTCTACAAAAAAATACCTTTATCTCATGAAAATTGCAAATATTTTAAGGGTATGTAGTGAATTTCAACTGCACAGGTCGAAAATTTACAGTCATTGCAGATAACACAAAATCTATGCTAACAAGAAAAAACAGAAAATTCTTCTTGTGAATCAATTACTTTATCTTTAATAATCCAGAATTCTCCAGCAGGAACAGTGGCGGTAATTTTACCAGTCCCTATTATTTTGATCCTTCCCTCAAATTTTATTCTGCCTTGAGGTTTGCCTTCCTTCTCTATCAAATTTATTTCTATAACACCATGGAATTCATCAATATCCATATATGCATCTTTAAATACTTCAAAAAACTCCTTTGTGTTTAAGATATTTGGATCTACAAAATTACCTTTTAATACCGGATAAGTTTGTGTGGCATCTCTTTCCGTTACAATTAATGAAAATTCGCCAAAATCAGTAATTATTTTTTTGGTTTTAAAAAGAGATGAATAATAGGCGAACAAATCATCTCTTTTGCGAATTGCAATATGATTCCAATGTTGATATTTTGCCTCTGTAGGTCCCAGGACATTTATTGCCGTGTTTTTATCAAATACTGAAGAGCCATCCATGTTTTGATAGGTTGTTATTGCAGTTGCCAGAGATGATTCAAATAGAAAATTCGTATATCCTTCAATGTGTTTTTTCTTAAGTGCCATTGGTAAATTATCAAAATGATTACAAATGTTCTTTATAATTCCGGTTGCGACATTGGTATTATATCCTCCTCTTTCTATTTCTAACCTTTTGATATTTGCACCACTTTGTTTTGCCATCTCAGCTTCAAATATTTGTGTGATTTGCTCTCCTGTTTTTTTATGGGTCAATATAAAAGCAAAACCACCTTTTCTAAGATACTCCCAGACTAAGAAAAACGCTATCCTTAAGTCCTTAAATATGGGATAGTCTTTTAACTTCTCCATTTCCCTGATTGCCCAAACAAAATGATCTGCTCCCCAATTTAATATAACTGCATTATCACCATTGCAAAAAATGAAAAACTCTAATTCGTTTTTCTGTATTATCCTTTGGGTTTCTTTATTTTTTAAACAATATTTGAAACCATGACCATGACCACCTGGATAACCGCTGTTTTCAATAGATAGAACCATTTCCCTGGTGTCATCATACACTCTTAATATTGGAAGGAGTGGTTGAGGAGTTACAATAATATTTAGATCTTCTAATTGCTTTAGCTTTTTCTTGAGATAATTAGCAATTGGCTTATATGTCTTCGCATTACCAATCACAGCAACATTTCTAATTCCCAAATTGTAAGCATGTAAAATTAAACTTTCTATATTGGTAATAAAATTATGTGCTTCATCTTTTTTAGCTGCAAATCCACGAGGAATAATATCTTCCACATTATATTCCTTAAAACTATCAAACAACTCACAACCATAAATTTCTTTTGCAAAACTATTCATTTCATCTTTAGAAAATCCATGATAAAAGGTGGTGTCTGTACCGCCTATTGCAATTACATACAATGTCTTACGCATAATAGGAAGATCGTTAGAATCTATCATTTTCATAGCTTTATTTGGCAGTTCATTAAGAATTTTAATCGAATCAATATTATCTATATTCTTTGAACCATCTAAAAAAGTTTCTATTTGATAATTCGAAAGATCTGAATAAGGATTTATAAGATTTTTTCCATGTCCCTCCATAAGTAATGTTAAATATTTTACCCACTCTTCTGCTGGTTCTTGACCAAAATCAAAACCATCATTCAGTTGAGTAATCATATCTTGAATGATTTTTACAAGCTCGTTTTTCCCTGCGTATCCTTTTGCTAAAAGATCTTCCACGAAAACCGTAATTGCCTCTGTTTTTATCTGAATTTTCTTATGCATATTTAATTCTCCTTCCAGTTGATTGATGCTGATAAGCACCCGACAGGCTGTTACGGAACTAAAGTTGTCGTAGGGACAGAGCCTGCCCCTGCGAAGGCAGGGGGCTCGTCCCTGTCCGTAAAACGCATCAAATGGTCACAAACGCAACGGAATAATCAACAGACGGACACCCACAAGGGGATGTCCCTACGAAATACGGACAACA
>JAZDHC010000004.1:0-6688 GCA_043806395.1 Candidatus Desantisiibacteriota bacterium
TCCCCTTGTGGGTGTCCGTCTGTTGATTATCCGTTGCATTTGTGACCGTTTGGTGCGTTTTACGGACAGGGACGAGCCCCCTGCCTTCGCAGGGGCAGGCTCTGTCCCTACGACAATTTTAGTTCCGTAACAACCTGTCGACAGGCTGTTACGGAATAGGAATTTGGCACGGGCGGATTGCGGCTAAAGATGTGATTTCGCTGTACTCCATCACATTTTTAGCCACAATCAAAAATAATAGTAGACAAATTGCCGGATGAGTTGTATAATTTAATCGTAACTACTTAGTGTTGCGTCAACTCTCAAGTGTCGCAATATTGCTGTCTGGTTAGTAGGACAATCGTCCCGATTGTACAGGGAATAACCAAGACAATTGCGGAAAACAATCGAGACGATTGTCCTACCGACATTTGAGAATTGACGCAACATTAGGTGTTTAGGCTGAAGACTGTTGGCTTGGAAGATGCGAACTGCATCAATAATTCTCCTGTTGCTGTGCCCTCTACAGTCTATCTGCCTGAGCAGTTACAATGGAGAAATATTATGGATAAAATAGCCTTTGAACTAAGTGATGTTTATTTTTCTTACTTAAGAAAATTTCCAGCCGTTTGTGGTATAGATATGACGATAGAGCAAGGGCAGAAGATTGCCATTATAGGTGCCAATGGTTCAGGCAAGTCAACACTCCTGCACCTTTTGGATGGGCTTATTTTTGCTGATACGGGCAGTGTTAAATTTTTCGGAAAAGAATTAATCGACGATATTTTTAATGATGAGAATTTCTCAAGGGCTTTCAGACGAAGTGTCGGATTAGTGTTTCAAAACCCAGATATTCAATTATTTTGTCCAACGGTAAAAGAAGACATTGTTTTTGGTCCATTACAGCTTGGAATTGAGAAAAAGGAGATTAAAAAGCGACTTGACGAACTCGTAGCCGTTCTGAATATTGAAGCTTTGCTCAATAGGTCACCTCACCAGTTAAGTATAGGAGAAAAACGCAAGGTTGCCATAGCCTCATCTTTGATTATGAATCCGGAGATCCTTATCTTGGATGAGCCAACAGCAGGGCTTGACCCGTTAACTACCCGCCATATCATTGACTTGCTGCTTCAGGCAAATAATGCTGGCACAACAATTATTACCTCAACCCATGACTTGCATATTGTTGAGGAGATATCTGATTTTGTTTATGTTTTTAGCCATGATAAGAAAATAATTAAATCAGGCAAAATGAATTTAATACTGGAAGATACCGAGTTGCTTCAGGCAAACAATCTATTGCATATGCATAGCCATCGGCATAAAGATAAAATACATATTCATCCTCATACGCACATAGATCATCATGAGGACAATGACAAGTCTGTCAGAGGCGTTCGTAACTGAAAAACATATTGTAATTTGAGTTAAATTATGGTATTATTGTAACTACTCACTACGGAGACACAGAGAACACGGAGAATTGAGATGAGATCCAACCCCAAAAATATTAATATATTCTACATAACAAACAATGGCTTCCGCTTGGCACAAAGACTTGGCACATTTTATCCTGAGGCACAGATAACGAAATTTGAGGCAAGGCTTGTGCCATCACTATGGGATTGTTGTCATGCCTTTATCTTTATCATGGCAACAGGCATTGTTGTTCGTACCATTGCCCCCTTGATAAGGGATAAAAAGACAGATCCGGCAGTGATTGTGCTGGATGAAAAAGGGGAATTTGCCATAAGTCTCTTGAGTGGACATCTTGGAGGAGCCAATAAAATGGCAAAAGAAATCGCTGAGCTTATGGAAGGAGAGGCAGTGATTACTACGGCATCGGATGTGAATGGTGTTATTTCCATAGACTTATGGGCTGCGGAAAATGGCTTTATTATTGAAAATTGTCATCTTGTGCCGCAGATAGCTACCAAACTCTTGAATAATGGGACATTGCAAGTGTATTCAGTCGTAGAGGTAGAGATGCCGCACGAATTTTTGAAGGTGGCTGAGTTAGAATTAGCAGATATCCTGATTACTAACAAAACCTCAGATAGAAAAGATCAGCTTTGCTTAAGACCCAAAAACCTTACCATTGGAATTGGTTGTCATCCGGGAACGACTGCCGAGGAGATAGAAAACGCGGTACTAAAAATATTCCATGAGTATGGCTTATCCTTTTCATCAGTTTGTTGCCTGTCCACCATTAATCTCAGGGCTAATGAGCCAGGATTGATCACCCTTGGTCAAAAATATCAATTATCGATAACTGCCTTTACCCCTGAAGAACTAAATTGTGTTGTTGGCATCCCACAGTCATTGATAGTATTTAAGGCTACCGGGGCATATGCTGTGGCAGAGCCAGCCGCTATGCTTGCATCAGGGATGTCAGGGTTACTTGTTCACAAACAAAAAATAGGGAATGTTACTGTAGCCGTGGCAGAAGGCAGAAGGCAGGGATCTGTAGGGGCAATCCTGCCAGAGGTGCTACCTCATTGCAGTTGCCCTCCTGTTTCCACGCAGGAAGACAGAAGACAAGAGACAGGAAAAGGATTAACCAAACTCCCAGAACCTCAGAAAATCCCAAGCCCCGAATTTTCAGGGAAAATTTATATTATAGGTACTGGACCAGGTAGTATCAAACATCTGACCCCTTATGCCAGAGATTCCATAATCCAATCCGAGGTAATAATTGGATATGGTCATTATCTTTCTCTGATTCAAGAATTGATTAAAGACAAGGCAACCTTTTCCACAGGAATGACCCATGAAATAGACAGGTGTAACAAGGCAATTGATGAGGCTTCCTTTGGAAAAATAGTAGCGGTTATAAGTGGTGGTGATGCAGGGATTTATGGTATGGCTGGATTAGTGTTTGAGCTAATCAGGGCACGGAGCACCAAGCACGAAAGACAAAAAATAGATATCGAGGTCATCCCCGGCATCTCAAGCCTTAACGCCTGTGCGTCAAAACTTGGTGCACCACTGATGCATGATTTTGCCTGCATAAGCCTATCAGACAGGTTAACCCCATGGGAATTAATAGAAAAAAGGCTTGAGGCAGCAACTCAAGCTGATTTTGTCATTGTTTTATACAATCCAAAGAGCAAGCATCGAGTTATGCAAATTAGCCGTGCAAGGGAGATTATCCTTAAATATAGGGATGCTGAGACACCAGTAGGGATAGTTACCGCCGCTATGAGAAGGGATGAAAAGGTTGTTATTTCTAATTTGCAGAACATGCTTGACCATGAGATTGACATGCAAACAACTATAATTATAGGCAATTCAAAGACATTTTTATGGCAAGACTGGATGATAACGCCAAGGGGATATGAGAATAAACAGTCATACTATCCCCCCTACACTATCCCTGCCTTAAGCAAATCATGAAGGTGGATAATGCCCTGAACAATATTTTCCTCATCAGTAATGGCTAAAGCCGTAATGGAGCATTGCTGCATTATTGCCACTGCGGTTACAGCCAGATCAGAGTCTTTAATGGTTTTTGGATTTTTGCTCATCGCATCTCTTGCCGTAACATCCCATATATTTTGTTGTCTTTCCATTAGTCTCCGTAAATCCCCATCAGTAATAATGCCCAAGAGTTGTTGCGAGTCATTGACCACAAGGGTAATACCGAGTTTTTTGGATGTTATCTCAAAGAGTGCGTATTTCATGGTGGTTTCTGGATTAACCATAGGAATCTGATCCCCTGTGTGCATAACATCTTTTACTGTCAGAAGGAGTCTTTTCCCAAGGCTTCCACCGGGATGGAGTGAGGCAAAGTCTTGTTCCCTAAACCCTCGCTTTTTCAAAAGGGATACAGCTAAGGCATCACCCATGGCCAAGGTGGCTGTGGTACTGGCTGTTGGTGCCAGACCAAGTGGGCAGGCTTCTTTTTCAACAAGAACGATAATAGCAATATCACTGTGTTTTGCCAATGTTGAGGCTGGGTTGCCAGTAAGGCTAATAATCGTGGCACCCCTTCTTTTTATTGGAGCTATAAGCTCTGTTATCTCTTTGGTTTCCCCGCTATTAGACAGGGCAATAATAACATCATCCCTTGTGATCATGCCCAGATCCCCATGGGCTGCCTCAGCAGAATGAAGAAAAAGTGCCGGGCTGCCAGTGCTGGCAAGGGTAGAGGCAATCTTTTTGCCAATTATCCCTGACTTCCCCATACCAGTAACCACAATCCTGCCCTTACAATTATACAAAACCTCAATTGCCTGAACAAATGATTCATCAATCCTGTCAATAAGGTTGAGAATTGCTTGAGCCTCAATCCGTAATGTTTCCTTTGCCTGTTCAATAATGTTCAATTAAATTCCTCCTGTGTATACTTCCATCCATTCAGCAAACATTTTCGCTTTTCATTTTCGCTTAAAACAATTTGGCAGTCTTCCCAGTTTATGCTATTGACTGCTTGCTTTTCATATTTGATTTCAAAAGGATGCTGCATTGGCACAGCATCAATAATCTTTTCGGCATCGGCCTTTTTGCCTATTGCTACCTGTATCCATACATCCTCCAGCACATCGGGCAGTTGTCCGAAAATATCGCTGATATTTTGCAGCCGTTTTGATAGCATAGAATGAACACGATCTTCAACTGAGCCTTTATATCGCATATTGTATTTAGCACTTTATCACTTTGCTGACCTATTCGTTGAATACGACCTTTTCTTTGCTCTAACCTTGTAGGGTTCCACGGTAAGTCCAAATTGATTAAAGTTCCGAGTGTTTGCAGGTTTAATCCTTCAGAAGCTGCATCCGTACCAACAAGAATTTTAATCTTTCTTGATTTGACCATTCAGGGACGGTTCACTTTCATCGTTTTTCATATGATTCCTTTCGGGCAAGGAGACATCATCTACAGAATACAACCCCCTAACCCCCTTTTCTAAGGGGGAATATTGCACTCTCAACTAACCGCAAGCTTTCAAACAAAGGTGAACCGTCCCGATTTTTCGCATCTTTGCGCCTTGCCATCATCGACTTGATTGAGTTTTTAGAGGCGCCCTGAAGACTCTGAATTTGAACGGCACTGTACAATTTGGGTAATAGGGTAAGACCGTCCTACCGATTACCTTATTACCTTCTGTCCTCTTCCCTGCTCACCGGTTACCTTTTCTGCTTGATACCCCTCCAGTACCTCTGCCACTGCATACAATGACCCTGCCAGACAGATCATATCATCCTCATTAGCCATCTTTATTGCCATATTCATAGCTGTAGGAATATCTTCACAAACCATGGCTGGCACACAATATCTATCTGCTTCTTTAAGTAATTTGTCTGGCGGAAATGCCCTGCTTGTCTTTGGTTTAGTCAGAATAATAAGTTTCAGCCGCTCATTATCAGCAATTAATTCCCTCATCATGACTGTTTTGTCCTTATCGTCAAGGATGCCAAGAACAAGGATAAGCTTAGAATAGTCAAAATAGTCTTCCATTGCTTTCCGCAATACCTTTGTTCCAGCCGGATTATGGGCACCATCAACAACTATTAATGGCTTTTGCCCCACAATTTGAAGCCTGCCTGGCCAATGAGTATTATTTAAGGTATGTGGAATAGCCTTATAATTGATTCTGCCCCACTGGCTCGCCAGCACTTCAGCCACTAAGATGGCACAGGCTGCATTCTGAATCTGGTGATACCCTGCTAAGGCTAACTGAATAGGTGCATAGGTATTATGATTTGTTTTAATGGTATTACCCTCTATTTTAATCTCTTTAGCCACCAGATAAAAAGGGGCTCGTTTCTGCTGAGCTATCTGTTGAATCGTGTCCACAGCTTTTTCATCCATCACCCCACAGACCACAGGTATTTCTTGCTTAATAATACCAGCTTTTTCCCTCGCAATTTCCTCAACGGTATTTCCTAATATAGCTGTATGCTCAAGTGAAATATTGGTGATGACACTCACTAAGGGAATGATGACATTGGTTGCATCCAACCTGCCACCAAGCCCAACCTCCAACACCACAATATCCACTTTCTGCTGGGCAAAATAGGCAAAGGCAAGGGCTGTGGTTGCCTCAAAATAAGTAATTTCTAAGCCTGAAGACTCAATAAGTTCAGATATTTGCGCAGTTAACCTGACAACGAATTCATCAGGAATCTGTTCATCATTAATGGTTATGCGTTCATTAAATCGGATAAGATGTGGAGAGGTATAAACCCCAACCCTATACCCGGAACATTTTAGAATTGAGGCAAGAAAGGCAATAGTAGACCCCTTGCCATTGGTTCCAGCAACATGGATATATTTCAGATTTTTGTGAGGATTTCCCATCAATTCAAGAAGCCGTATTACCCTTTCCAATCCAAGCTGTATCCCAAACCGCTCAAGTTCCTCAAAATATGCAATAGATGCTTCATAATTCATTTGAAAACACCTCATTCTGTTTTTTGCAAAGATTGCGAAGAAAGATATATCCGCAGATTACGCAGATTTCGCAGATTGAAATACTCAGATATATCCTAACCTTATATTCTTTATGTTCCTGATAATCTGCGTAATCTGCGTAATCTGCGGATATATATCTTCTTGATTTCCGGCATGGTTCAAAATTGTTCACCGCAAGGTCACAGATGATACGGAGAAGAACAACCCCCTAACCCCCTTTTTTAAGGGGGAATTAGGGAAATGCACACTCCTATTTGCTTGTCCGATTTATTACCCTGATTTGAACCATGCC
>JAZDHC010000005.1:0-2102 GCA_043806395.1 Candidatus Desantisiibacteriota bacterium
TTTCTAAGGGGGAATATTGCACTCTCAACTAACCGCAAGCTTTCAAACAAAGGTGAACCGTCCCAAGATTAAGATATTAAGAGAAAATAGAAAATAAAGAAAAACAGGCATGGTTCAAATCAGGGTAACAAATTGAGCAAGCAAGTATCTATGTTTCCCTAATTCCCCCTTAAAAAAGGGGGTTAGGGGGTTGTTCTTCTCTGTATCATCTGTGACCCTGCGGTGAACAATTTTGAACCATGCCCTGATTTGAACCATGCCATATTTCTCTTTCTTCCTTTTTCATTATTTCCCCTTTTCCCATTTTTTCCATTTTCCCTTCTAAATCCAAAGCCTCTATTTCTTCAGCAACTTTATAAAATGATACTGCCATTATTAAAACACCTCCTGATTTAAGATAATAACACGCAGATGCCGCGGATTTAACGGATGCTCACGGATAAAGAAATCAGCGAAAATCTGCGGCATCCGTGTGCTATCCCCCCCTCACCCAATCGGCAACCTCACCCCAACCCTCGTCCCAACCCCAATCTCACTTTCCACATCTATCTTCCCCTTATGTGCCTCAATCAGCCGTTTAACCACAGCCATCCCAAGCCCCTTACCCATTCGTTTGCTGGTATAAAATGGTGTCCACATCTTTACCATCTCATCCTCAGCCATCCCATTGCCAGTATCATCCATGGTTATTTTGACAAATTTTTTCTCTATTTCAGTCTTTATCCCCAACACACCATCTTGCTCCATGGCTTCCATAGCATTTTTGAGAAGATTAGTTATCACCTCTCGTAGCTTTTCAGGGTCAGCAGGGATATTGGGCAAGGAATCAGCGATATTCCAATCTACCCTGATATTTGAAGAGATACACAGCTCTTTAGCAACATCCTGTAATAATTTATTTACATCTACACTGCCTATATTCAGAGCAGGTGTCCTTGCAATATCCATAAGCTCATCAATAAATTTAGTAGCTCTGAAAACGGCATTATTTATTTGCTCAATGGTTTTAGAAATCTTCTCATCATCTTTGTCTGTAATCATCTTGAGTAAATAAATCCCAGCGGAAATGACCTGAAGCGGGTTTCGTATCTCATGAGCAGTTTCAGCAGCCAGCTCAGCTATTGCCTCTACCCTTTCTGACTTGATGAGCTTTTCTTCTAATTTTTTGCGCTGCGTAATATTGAGAATGATACCCTCATAGTGAATCTGCTGATCCCTTCCATGGGTAGTATTGGCAATTATAAATACCCAGATAATGGCTTTGTCCTTAGCATAGATAGCTGCCTCGAAACCATGAACTGCTCCATTATTCACCATCTTCTGACGAAACTCCTCTCCCTTGTCCGGGTTAACAAAAAGCTGCTGGTAGATATTGCCTATTGCAGCCGTAAATTGTTCATAGGAATCATAGCCCAACATGCTTATCATGGCAGGGTTTGCCAGTAGAATATCTCCATCTGGTGTTATCTGAAAGATACCCTCGCTAACATTCTCAAAGATGCTGCGATACTTTTTCTCAGCATCCAGAAATTGCCGACTCTGAGATTCAATATGAGTTTGTAACCTTGAGGTAACTGCATTCAATTCCTTACAAATATCTGCCATTTCTTGATGTGCTTCATATAATTTTTGATTAACCTCTGCCAGATTAAGGGCTTGCTGTTGGACTGTTTTATTTGTCCTGAATAAATCAATAAAAACCATAACCTTTGTCTTAAATACATCCGGAATTATAGGGGTAAAGAGATAATCGGCTGCACCAAGCTCATAACCCCTTGTGCGGTCAAGTTCAGTCTGGGCATAAGCAGTGACAAAGATGATCGGGATATGCCTTGATTGCGGTCTTTGACGAATCATCCTTGCGGTTTCAAACCCATCCATGCCCGGCATCATCACATCAAGAATGATTACCGCAAACTCCATACTCAGAAGATGCCTGAGTGCCTCCTCACCAGAAGTTGCCTTAACCCAACTTCGCGACAAACCACCTAAAAACCGCCAAAAACCACCCAAAAAAGGCTAATTTCTGTTACCCCTAAAAAATAAGTCTTATCATATCAACAGGTTATGTAATTGGGTTATTGAAAATCGGCTTGTAGTGC
>JAZDHC010000006.1:0-3279 GCA_043806395.1 Candidatus Desantisiibacteriota bacterium
AGGGCACCTCTAAAAACTCACTGAAGCCACGCTGGCGGCGTTGCAAAGCTGCTCAAAATGCTCATTTACCACATGTAAACTGCGCTTTTTCGCATCTTTGCGCCTTGCCATCATGACTTGATTGAGCTTTTAGAGATGCCCATAAACCGTCTCATAATAAGTCCCTGCCGAAACCGAAACCTTCCCCCCAGCAGGGCAAGCATCCACCCCCGCCTGAATAGTAGCATAATTGCCCACAGAGCTTCCTGCGGCATTATATACCGATACCCCAGCCACTGCCAAGCCATTCCATCCAACAACCAGACCCATCAAAACCCCAACAACACCAAAAAACTTCCTCATATTACCTCCACTTTTCGACAAGATTATTTTAGACAGGATAACAGGATTATCAGGATAATTCAATGATTAGGAATTCAGGTATTAGCCTTTCAATAAAAATCCTACGAAGATTAAACCCAAAAAAACTTCCCTCTCTAATCTATCCTGTTTCATCCTGTTATCCTGTCAAAATCTTTTTATTTACAAACATCCCAATATCCTCTTAGCCTCATCTACTGGAATCCCACTTGCTATCATTTTCTTTAATGCCTCCTGCACGCCTTTTTCCCTGCCTTTTGCCTCGCCTTTTTTCATGCCTTCTTCCATGCCTTCTTTCCTGCCTTTTTTCTCTCCCTGCACATAGGTAGATTCATAAAAGCTGGCTCTATCGTGTAATGACTCCAAATAGTATTCATATGAACGCTGTTCTGTTTTAGGCAGCTTCATTACATCCAGTTTCCTCTTTGCTGATTTCAGCCCTTTTGCCGTAAAATTATCCTCGATAATCTCATTCTTTAAGAAATATATCCATTCATCTAATCTATCCCGAGCCAAATCATTGAATTGATTTACCTTTATCAGATAATATTCAGGGAAAATCTCAAAAACCTGCTCCTTTTGAAATTCTTCCCGTTGTTTTTCACTTAACTGCAGCTCTTCATGATCATGAATGCCTATCAATGTTGTTGTGCCATGATATACATAATCCTTTCCTTGCCCTAAATCAAAATACAGGATACTTATTGATATTACTTTTTTGATTTCCTTGTATGATGTAGATTGTTTTATATATTCTGTTATTACCTTTGCTGTCCCATATATTAACCGTTGCATGTAATCTAATTGATCCTCTACCTGAACCTCTATGATTATTATCTCACCCTTACTATTTTCTACCAGCAGATCAACCCTGTTAAACTTATCATCTACTGTTTCCTTATTCCCTTCACTCTCTAATATATTCTTTATAATTATATCTTCCTTAAGCAGTTCACTTAAAAAACCCTCCAATACATCAAAATTAGCCTTACTCCTTAACAGCTTTTTTACAGCCCAATCAAATCGTATCAATCTTTGTCGAATAGACATCTTTTACAACCTCCTTTGATTGCGTAACACTCTCATTATAAGTCCCAGCATATTATACCGTTTCTGTCATTTCTTGTATCCGTCCCCACCCCAATCAGGAAAACCGGGCGAAAACCGGGGGCGAAAACCGGGGAAAACCGGGGAAAACCGGGGACAGCACCCGTTTATTTACCTGTTAACCAATCAATTTGCCTCCCATATCCTCATTTCCACATCCATCATTATACCCTTTCATCCATAGCCTGTCAATAAAAAAATAATCGCAGTATCAATACCATCAAAGCTAACCACCATTTACATTCATAATCCCATCAATCCAATACTCTTCCCAACATAAACCACCTCATTATAATTCCCTGCCGAAACCGAAACCTTCCCCCCACCGGACAAGCATCCACCCCCGCCTGAATAGTCCCATAATTTCCCACAGAACCACCTGAGGCATTATATACCGATACCCCAGCCATCGCAGAGTTAGACACCCCAAATCCAAGAACCATCAAAACCCCAACAACACATAAAAATCTTTTCATCATTTCAAATCCTCCGTATTCATTAATCCTTCTTAAATCCTATCTCCTTAATATCTTTTACAAGTGGAGACATCAAGCTCTTGATAGCATCAAAGACCACCTTAATCTGGGCATCATGCTCCTCAAGGTGAATGTCATGTTCTTCAACCTTCCTTCTAATCTCCTCATGTGATGCCAGTATTTTTCTTAGCTTTGTAAATGCCCGTATAATTTGAATATTGACTAAGATTGCCCTTTCGCTATTGAGTACAGATGAAAGCATAGCCACACCTTGTTCTGTAAAAACATATGGTTTTTTCCTTAACCCCATTTTCTCTCGATTGGATATCACAATTTGTGATATCCAATCCTCCAGCTCTTCTTTCGTTAATTGGAACATAAAATCTTCTGGAAACCGCTTGATTTTTCTACTAACCGCTTGATTCAATACCCTTGTCTCAACCTCATACAATTCCGCCAGATCCCTATCCAACATCACCTTTTGTCCCCTTATCAAAAGAATCTTGGACTCTATCCTCTCTATCGGTATCAATTCACTCATCTTTGTAAGACCTCCCTTCCAATCAAATCAATCCCCTTCCCAACGAAAATCACCTCATTATAATTCCCTGCCGACACCGAGACTTTACCCCCTATCGGGCAAGCATCCACCCCCGCCTGAATAGTAGCATAATTACCCACAGAGCTTCCTGAGGCATTTGACACCGATACCCCAGCCAATGCCAAGCCATCCCACCCAACCCCCAAAACCATCAAAACCCCAACAATCCCCAAAAACCTCTTCATAATTTCAATCCTCCTTGCTCACATTCACAGTTTTACCTCATCATTATTCTTATCACTACATATACCAACATGTTCTAACTCTTATTGATTTCCTCTATAGTTAATCCAGTAGCCTTTGATATCTTTTCAATATCATCTCCCAAACCTAAAAGAGTTTTTGCTATCTCTATTGCTTTCTTTTTTTCACCTTGTTCTATGCCTTGTTCTATGCCTTGTTGCATCCCTTGTTTTAATGCAAGGCTAATAGAACCTTTCTGAAGATGGATAAAATCATGCCTTCTCCATTGTGCATCTAACTCCTTTTTGCTCATACCTGCTGTATTGGCTATTCCAAATGCTGCCTTTATCTCTGCTTCCTTTACTAATTCTTTTGGAGTATATTCAAGCCTTCCTGCGTTTTTTATAAAATATATCCATTTATCTGTGATTGAATCTAAATCATTCTCATCTTTCTTGAATTTTGGAAGTTCAATAAAGATTAGCTCTATCTCATCATTATATTTTATTAATGTTTCTTTTTCTATGAGGTTGAAGTAGGTAATTACCTTAT
>JAZDHC010000007.1:0-16964 GCA_043806395.1 Candidatus Desantisiibacteriota bacterium
GTAAACAGTAGAAATCGGGAGGAAGAAGATATTATTCGTCGAACTACAAATATTGGGAGACCACTTGGCTTTAGTGATTTTTTAGATAAGATGGAATCGCTATTGGGTAGGCATTTGCGACCAAGAAAAGCTGGAAGGCCACCTAAGAAAAAAGAGGAATATGGGGAAATATGGGATGTGTCCCCATATTTCCCCAATATTTCCCCTGCAGGATTGCGACATGCTGATTAATTATGATATTCATTGGAACCCTGTGCGTATTATCCAGCGGTTTGGCCGTATAGACAGGATCGGCTCAACGAATAAAGATATTCAGCTGGTCAACTTCTGGCCACAGTTATCCCTTGATGATTATATAAATCTGAAAAACCGGGTTGAAAGCAAGATGTTTATCGTTGATGCGACAGCAACCGGTGAAGATAATGTTCTGACCAATAAATCTTCGGATTTGATATTTAGGAAGAAACAACTGGAACGATTGCAGGAAGAGGTTGTTGACATCGAAGAGATGGGCTCAGGGGTCTCAATTACCGATCTGGGATTAAACGATTTTCGCATGGATTTGGTTAACCATATCAAAGAGAACGGAAGTCTTGCAAGCGTTGCTAACGGAATGCATACGGTTTGCGGGAAAGATGTTGAGCGTGGGATTAAAGAAGGTGTCATTTTTGTCTTAAAAAATATTAACAGCGAAGTCAATATTGATAAGACCAATCAGCTTCATCCGTTTTATTTGGTGTACATAACTGCTAATGGGGAGATTTCTTCAAATCATTTGAATGTGAAAACCACGCTGGATATCCTGCGCACGCTTTGTAAAGGCAATAGCGAACCCTTAAAAGATGTGTACGAAGTATTTAACGATGAGACTGACGACGGCAAGAATATGGTCAAGTATTCCGGACTACTGAACAAGGCTATCGAATCCGTGCTTCATGTGAAGGATGAAAGCGACGTGGACAGCCTTTTTACGGCAGGAGGCACCACCGCGCTCATGAACAATATAAAGGGGCTTGAGGATTTTGAACTTTTGACTTTTGTGGTGATTAAGTAATGGTCAATGATAATTTTAGACTACCCAAGACAGCTTTTGTAAATAAGTTTATCGCCAAGACTAAGTTTTACGAAAAGGCGGCTTTAGGGGCAAAGCTACAGAAAGAATTTATAGATAAAATTCAAAAGATCACATGGAAATACAAACTGGCGGAAAGTACCATTGGCATCACAAAGACAGCCAAGGTGACCGAGATACAGATATTTGAAATTGAGCTAAAAGAGCAGGTGATACCCAAAAATGTTTTACGGATTATTGATAAGGCAATTCCTTATCAGATACTGTATCGGTTTATTTACAAAGAAAATGTGGCATATGCGGTCACATTAAAAGAGGGCGGTATAGGGAATTATTATTTTTCCGAATGGAATGAGGGCAAAAGTTTTGATTTTACCGGTATTGATCTGGAGAAGGTTTATCAGAAGATCATTAAGGCGTTTATAACAAGTGAGGCAAAAGCAAAAACCAGTTTTAATGAAATTATAGACACCGACAATAAGATAAAGGCAATAGAAAACGAGATCGGGGTTTTGGAGAACAGGATATCAAAAGAAAAGCAGTTTAACCGAAAGGTTGAGATAAATAAAGTTTTACTGGAGAAGAAAGCGTTGCTTAATGAAATAAAAGATGGACTGAAATAATGGCAAAAATCGATTTGCATGTTTCTAATTAGGGCGAATTTGCCATAAATAAATTTAGGCTGGATATTAAGCAGCTATAAGATATTGTGAGGAAGGAGTGCAAATAAAATGAAAAAACAAAAAACTCAAAGCACGGATTTAGCGAAGCAAACTGACAATCTATATGAAAAATCAGATATCGCAAACAAGATTTTTCTTTTTCGTGGTCTGCAAGTGATGACTGATCGTGATTTGGCGGAATTATATGCGGTAGAAACAAAAGTGTTAAATCAAGCGGTCAAAAGAAATATCGTCCGGTTCCCTGATATTTTTCGTTTTCAACTCACTAAAGAAGAAACAAAAGAACTGGTCACAAGTTGTGACCGGTTTAAAAATCTTAAACACTCGACCTCAAATCCATATGTGTTTACTGAACAAGGTGTTGCCATGCTCTCAGCTGTTTTACATAGCAAGACAGCTATAGATATAAGCATCAAAATAATAAAAACTTTTGTCGAAATGCGAAAGTTTATCATAAAGAATGCTGAAGTTTTTCATAGGCTTGATAATCTGGAATTAAAACAGATCGAACATATAAACCAGAGTGATAAAAATTTTAAAATTCTTTTTGACGCACTTGAAAATAATTCATTAACAGCAAAGCAGGGAATTTTCTATGATGGACAAATCTTTGACGCGTATCAATTGATATCAGATATCATACGAAGCGCGAAGAAGGCTATAGTGCTTATAGATAACTATGTTGATGATAGTGTGTTGAAATTATTATCAAAACGGGAAAAAGGGGTTGTTGTTACAATTTATTCAAGAGATATCACAGAGACACTTCAGCAAGATATCGCGAAATATAATTCTCAGTATGCGTATGCAGAAATAATATTAAAAGAATTAAAAACGGCGCACGATAGGTTTATAATTATTGACAAAAAAATTATTTACCATTTTGGGGCATCTTTAAAAGATGCAGGAAAAAAATGGTTCGCTTTTTCAAGGTTAAGCATAAACGCGCAAGAAATTTTAGATAGACTATAAGGAGAAAAAATGGATAAATTGAAAATGCAGAGCCCGGATATGACAAATAAGAATATCGAGTGCCTTGCCGAACTTTTCCCGAATGTTGTTACCGAAATAAGAGATGAGAGCGGCGCCATCAGAAAGGCTATTGATTTCGATCTGCTTAAACAGGTTTTGTCCAAGAACATTGTAGAGGGTGATGACGAGCGGTATCGGTTGGACTGGCCCGGTAAAAAGGCATCACTTCTGAAAGCCAACATGCCTATTACCAAAACATTGCGGCCTTGCCGTGAGGAATCGGTCAATTTTGATACTACGGAAAATCTTTATATTGAAGGCGATAACTTTGAAGTGCTGAAGATTTTGCAGGAGAGTTATCTTGGCAAGGTGAAGATGATCTACATTGATCCGCCGTATAATACGGGGAATGATTTTATTTATAAGGACGATTTTTCAAAGAGTAAAGAAGAGTATGAAGGAGAGCTGGGTGCGACTGACGAAGACGGCGGAAAACTGTTTAGGAATACGGATAGTAATGGAAGATTCCACTCTGATTGGTTGAGTATGATGTATGAGCGACTTGTGGTGGCGAGGGATTTGCTTAAAGATGACGGGGTGGTTTTTATCAGTATTGATGATAATGAAGTTCATAATTTGAGGAAGATTTGTGATGAGGTTTTCGGTGAGCATAATTTTCTCGGCCTTTTCATTATAAATTCAACGCCAAACGCGCGAGATTATGGGCATATTGGAAAAATGCATGAATTTGTGTTGTTTTATTCAAAAAATATTCAGCTTACTACTTCGAATATGCTCCCAATTGAGGATAAAATATTTAAATACTCTGACACAACTGGTGGTTACAATATTCACCCATTGTATAACAGCAATGAAGCCTTTACAAATTTGAACAGACCAAACCTGTTTTATCCATTCTATTTGTACACTGATGAACCAATTGAAAACGATTTCTATGCTATAGGGCTTGAAAAGAAAGCTAACGCTGTTGAAATATTTCCGCCGCAGTCTGTTAAAAATGCTGTACAGTTCATATGGCGTTGGGGAAAGGAGAAGGCAAGAGAAAACTTAAACCGAGAGATTATCGGTTATAAAACGGAAAATAACGAATATAGGATTGTTCAGAAAATGCGCCATAACGAGAAAATTATTCGAAGTTTATTGACTGAAACGAAATATTCAAGTAGGCGAGGTACTGCTGAGGTAGAGGATATACTAAAGGGTAAAATATTTTCATTTCCCAAACCACTTTCTTTGTTATCAGATCTCTGCAAAGTTGCTACAGATGAGACATCGATAGTTCTTGATTTGTTTTCAGGATCAGCCACCACCGCCCACGCCGTCATGCAACTCAATGCTGAAGATAACGGTAATCGCAAATTCATCATGGTTCAGCTTCCTGAAAAGACTGATGAAAGCAGTGAGGCATTTAAAGCCGGGTACAAGACCATTGCGGAGATAGGTAAAGAACGCATCCGCCGCGCAGGCAAGAAAATAGTCGAAGAGCTTAAAGCTAAGAATCAGCAACTTGAGCTGGCCCAAGAACCGGTTGACGCGAGCAAGATAGATATAGGTTTTCGTGTTTATAAAACTGACGAAAGCAACATGAAAGATGTTTTCTATCATCCCAGCAAACTCAAACAAGCTTATCTTTCATCCCTCGAAAGCAACATCAAAGAAGACCGCACACCGGAAGATTTACTCACACAAGTCATTCTCGACCTCGGCCTTGAACTAACCCTGCCCATCGAAACCAAAAAGATACTTGGCAATACAGTGTTCATCGTCCAGACCAACGCTTTGGTTGCCTGCTTTGACAACGATATTGACTTCAAGATTGTTGATACCATCTCCGACCTCAAACCCTTCAAAGTAGTCTTCAAAGACGCAAGTTTTAAGGATGACAAAGACCGTATCAATGTGGAAGAGCGGTTTAAGAGGCTTTCCCCCGAGACAAAGGTTACGGTTATATAATTATGAATTGTGAATGGTGAATTGTGAATGGTGAATGGTGAATGGGGTATTATATGAAGGAAAATATTATTAAAAATAAGAGTTTTGATTTTGCTTTGAGAATTGTAAATCTCTTTAAGTTTTTGCAGGATAAAAAGGAATTTATTTTGTCGAAACAGGTTTTACGAAGCGGGACATCTATTGGAGCGATGGTTAGAGAATCAGAACATGCGGAAAGCAAGGCCGATTTTATACATAAAATGTCAATTGCTCAAAAAGAAGCAAATGAGTCTATATATTGGTTGGAGCTATTATACAAATCAGATTATTTAGATAAAAATATGTTCAATTCACTTGAGTCCGATATAATTGAAATTCAAAAATTACTTTCATCAATCGTTATTAGTAGTAAAAATAAATTAAAAGGAGATGTGAATTAAAATGGTTTATTGTCTTTTTTACATTAATCATTCATCATTTATAATTCACAATTAATTATATGAAACTGCAATTTAAACATCAGCAATATCAGACTGACGCCGCATCAGCGGTTGTCCGTTGTTTTGAGGGGCAAAGCAAAGGATTTAGAAAGGAGGTCGCGGGGAGGACAGGTTTTATTCCTTACGAGATCTTTTCCAATAAAAAACTGGAGATTGCCGATAGTGATATCTTGAAGAATGTTCAAACCCTGCAAAAAGAACAGGGGTTAAAGGTCATTGATCGGTTGGACGGTTTGAACTTTACCATTGAAATGGAAACCGGTACCGGCAAGACCTATGTTTATACCAAAACCATGTATGAACTCAATAAGCATTACGGCTGGAACAAGTTTATTATCATGGTTCCATCGGTGGCTATTCGCGAAGGCGTTCATAAATCACTTGAGATAACCGCAGAGCATTTTCAGGAAATATACGGTAAAAAGATCCGTTTTTCCATCTACAACACCCAGAACAAATCAAATCTTATCAACATCAAGAGCTTTGCGGACACCTCGAATATCGAAGTGATCATTATGAATTATCAGGCCTTTGCCACAACCAGTCAGGAGTCCAGAAAAATTTTCCAGAAGCTCGATACGCTACAGTCTGAAAAGCCAATAGACATTATCAAGAGGGCCCGGCCGATATTGATCATTGATGAGCCTCAAAGGTTTGGAGAAAAGGCAGAAAAGATTTTTACCGACAGGGAATTTGACCAGTTGTTCACTTTGCGTTATTCCGCTACTCACAGACGAGATTTTAATAAAATCTACCGCCTTGACGCTATTGATGCCTACAACCAGAAACTGGTTAAAAAAATCAGCGTGAAAGGGATTGAGGTTGTTGGCAACAGCGGAACCAACAGCTATCTGTTTCTTGATCGAATACAGGTCAGTACCAGTAAATACCCTGTAGCCTATGTAGAGTTGGAAGTCAAACAGGTTAATGGCATTCAGAAGAAAATTCGGCAGATTAAAGAAAAAGATGACCTCTATGTCTTCTCCAATGAACTCAAGCAATACAAAGGCTTTGTGGTAAAAGAGATTAGCGGACTCACCAACACTGTGTCATTTACTAACGGAGTCACCCTCTCTGTCGGACAGACTGCCGGAGATGTGGACGAGGAGCATGTTCGGCGTATTCAAATCCGTGAAACGATCAAATCGCATATCGAAAAAGAACGGATCATGTTTCAAAAGGGTATCAAAGTATTATCACTTTTCTTTATTGACGAAGTGGTGAAATATCGCGATTACAGCAGTCCCGACCAGAAAGGTATTTACGCCAAGGTTTTTGAGGATGAATACCACCGGCAGGCAATAAGCGAACTGAGTCTTTTTGAAACGGAGTATAACGACTATCTGAATAAATCTTCTGCTGAAGATATTCACAAAGGATATTTCTCCATTGATAAAAAAGGACAATTTGTAGACTCCAAAGAGAAACGGGGCGAAGGCGGCAGTGATGATGAGAGCGCCTATGACCTCATCATGAAGAATAAAGAGAGACTCTTGGATCTGAAGGAGCCGACGCGGTTTATATTTTCTCACTCTGCCCTTCGTGAAGGCTGGGATAATCCAAATATTTTTCAGATATGCACTCTAAAGCACAGCCAGTCAACCATAAGTAAAAGGCAGGAGATCGGACGGGGTTTAAGAATCTGTGTTAATTCCAACGGTGACAGGATGGACACATCAGTACTCGAGGGGGAGTTTTTTGATGTGAATAAGTTAACCGTTGTTGCCAGCGAACCCTATGATTCCTTTGCCAAAGCATTGCAGAACGAAATTATTGAATCACTTTCTGATCGCCCGGTTACCCTTACTGCTGAAGTATTAAACAACCATGTCATTTATAACGAAAAAGGCGAGAAGTTTGTCTTTGACAGCAAGACCTCTATGGATCTGATTTTTGACATGAAAACAAAGGGCTATCTGGATGCGAATTACCATATTACCGAAGCCCTTATCAAAGATGTTGAAAATAAAACCTATGCCGTGCCTGAAAAACTAAAAGGTTTTGAAAGCTGCATTGCAGAACTCATGACCAGCATCTATACAACAGCAAACTTTAAGGCAGCAGAAAATGAAAATGCCAATAATATCAATGAGGCGATTCTTAGACCTAACGATAATTTTGCCAAAAAAGAGTTTCAGGATCTATGGAAGAAAATAAAAGTCAAAACAGTTTATGAAGTGGATTTTGATAGCAACGAGTTAATTAAAAAGAGCGTTGAGGCGATTGATAAGAATCTGACGGTTAAGAAGATTCTGGTACATATTACTTCTGGTGAACAAGAAGACAAGATGGATGAATCAAGTCTTAAATCAGGCGAGAGCATGAGGAAACAGCAGAATATCACAGAAAAAGCTGATTCACTTCTTGGTTCGTTGAAATATGATCTTGTTGCAGAAATTACGAAAGAGACAAATCTTACAAGAAGGACTGTCGTTAAGATATTACAGAGTCTGCGTATTGATACTTTCTATAATTTCAGAGTAAATCCGGAAAGTTTTATCCATGGGGTTGTGCATCTGATTAATAATGAAAAGGCGACAACCCTCATCAATAACATAGTCTATTCAAAGACAGACCAATCCTATGACGACAGTGTATTCACTATCAATAATTTTAAGGGATCTCTGGCCGACAACATTCTTGAAGTAAAAAAGCATGTGCATGATTATATCAAAACTGATTCTAAGGTAGAAAGAGATTTCGCGAAAGCCCTTGAGACTGAAGATGTCTTGGTTTATGCCAAATTACCGCGAGGACAAAATGGTTTTCAAATACCGACGCCGCTTGGCAATTATTCACCTGATTGGGCGATAGTCTTTGACGCCGAGAAATATAAGTATGTTTATTTTATCGCAGAAACAAAAGGGAGCATGGAAAGCCTCCAGTTGAAAGAAATTGAACAGAAAAAAATAAGCTATGCCAGAAAGCACTTTGAAGCCTTGGGGCATGTAGATATTAAGTACGATGTCATTGATTCATATCAGGCGATGAGAGACAAAATAATGAGATAGAAAAAAGAACAAGATGATTTTAAATTCTGACTAATCAAGGGGCTACAACTTTAAGAAAATAGGGAAGGCAAGCTCAAAGCATCGTATATTTTCTTATGGGATATTTCAGTCTGACAGGATTTTCTTTATACCCGATGTTCAAGTTTTTCGCAACCCATTGGTTTTGCTAAACTTGTGCGTATGGGCTATTTTTATGCTAACTATAACAAAATCAAACACTTCCGTTTTTCGTGGACTCTTCGGCCTTTTTCCAGAAACAAAAAACTTGAACATCGAGTAACATATGTAAAACTTTTAATCAAAAAACTCTTGACAAAACTATCAATAGAAGTTATTATATGAATATGCTTAAGATTGTAATTTTTGTTAATAGGTTGGAGAAATACAAAAGACACATGAATAGAAGAGATTTTCTTAAAACTACCTGCATGGTAACGCTTTCGGCAAGTATTGGAACAACTGCATCCCTGTCTCTTGCCCAGACAAGTACCTCGATTTTGGCTGCTATGGGTACTGCCGCTAAAAAGGGATATGTTTCTCCCCATAAAGCACTTTTTTATATGCCAGAAGGCAATAATCTTGTTTGTCTCCTTTGTCCATTCCAATGCTCACTTTCTTCAGGTGAGAGGGGGCGTTGTTTAGTCAGGGAAAACAAGAATGGCGAGCTTATTACCTTTGCTTACGCTAACCCCTGTGCCGTACATGTGGATCCAATCGAAAAAAATCCTTTATTCCATTTTCTGCCTGAGATCAAGTGTCTTTCTGTGGCTACGGCTGGTTGTACCTTCAGATGTAAATATTGCCAGAATTGGCAAATATCACAGAGTAGCCCTGAGGAGACCACAAACTTATCTTTTACCCCAAAAATGGTTGTTAACAAGGCTATCAAAAATAAATGTCAGGCAATAGGCTATACCTATGCAGAACCAACGGTATTTTTTGAATATATGTTGGATATTAGTCAGGAGGCAAAAAAGAATGACCTGAGAAATGTTTACCATTCAAATGGGTTTATAAATAAGGAGCCATTAAAGAAACTATGCCTGTATTTAGATGCAGCAAATATTGACCTGAAAGGATTTACAGAAAAATATTATCATGAAATGTCCGCAGGAAGACTTGCCCCGGTGCTTGAGTCATTGAAGGTATTAAAAAAAGAGGGTGTCCACATAGAGATTACCAATACCGTTGTCCCCACCTATAACGATAATGTTAGCGATGCAGAACGCATGTGTAAATGGATCAGGGATGAACTGGGAGAAGATGTCCCTCTTCACTTTGCCCGATTCTATCCATATCATAAATTAAAATCCCTTTCCCCAACATCAACAGCTATCATGGAGGCATTGAGGAATACAGCCATTAAGATTGGGATGAAATATGTTTATATTGGCAATATCCCTGGTCATCCAGGTGGACATACCTATTGTGGAAACTGTAATAAACTCCTTATTAGAAGATTTGGATTTACTATCTTAGAAAATTTTATTAAGGATGGAAATTGTAGTTACTGTGGACAGAAGATACCAGGGGTGTGGGGATGAATTATGGGCACCTCGCGCAAAGAAGCGAAAAATCGCAGTTTACATGTGGTAAATGAGCATTTTGAGCGTCGTTGCAACGCAGCCAGCGAGACTTCAGTGGGTTTTTAGAGGTGCCCTTGATAGATAATGCATCTGCATCAGAATGCTTGCGTAATTTATACCTCCTGAAAGCGGTTACAGGATTCCAGAGGATATTGGTGAAAAAAGTGCATGAGATATCAGTTGCGCAATCTATACTTGATATGGTTACCAATATTGCTTTGCAGAATAATGCTAAGAAGGTCATGGGTATTAAATTAAGAATCGGAGAATATTCGTGTATAAATCTTGATTCCCTGCAATTTGCCTTTTCCTGCATTTCTCAGGACGGTATGGCAGAGGGTGCAGAATTGATAACAACAAGGTGTTTGGGATCTGATGTGCTTGAGATTGAATCAATAGAGGTGGATGAATGATGAAGGTAATTAAGATGACAGCCTCGGTGATGAAAGGAAATGAGGGGATTGCCCTTGAGAATCAGACTGTTTTCAGGGATAATAATGTGTTTGTGATCAATGTTATGGGCTCACCCGGTGCAGGCAAAACATCACTCCTGCTGAAAACCATTGAGGCATTACGCGAAGAATTCAGGATAGGGGTGATAGAGGGTGATATTGCTACCAGCCATGATGCGGAGTTGATCCATGCCACTGGCGTGCCAGTGGTGCAGATAAATACTGAGGGTGCCTGTCATCTGGATGCAAATATGATAAAACAGGCATTGTCAGGCTTCGAGTTGAAGGAGATTGGCCTGCTTTTTATCGAGAATGTAGGCAACCTTGTGTGCCCGGCAGGCTTCAAGTTGGGTGAGAACGCTCGGGTCGTGGTTTCAAGTGTGCCTGAGGGTGATGATAAACCAAAGAAGTATCCGGGAATGTTCAGGGTGGTAGATGCTGTTCTGCTTAATAAGATTGACCTGTTGGAGATTTTTGAATTTAACACCAACACATTTAAGGAAGGCGTAGGTCTGGGGAAAGGGTTAGAAATATTTGAGGTTTCATGCAAGACTAAGGATGGGCTGTCAGGATGGCTTGATTGGTTAAGGGGGTGGATGATTGTTCGTTAGAGCAAGGATAACATTAAATGGCATTGTCCAGGGGGTTGGGTTTCGTCCGTTTGTCCACAGGCTGGCTGAATCCTTCCATCTTTCAGGTTGGGTGGCAAATACAAGTCAGGGTGTTATTATTGAGGTTGAGGGAGATAGGGATCGTGTGAATGGATTTTATCAGCAGGTATTGGCTTCACCACCACCCATGGCAACTATTATGAGGCAGACCATTGAATTTTTTCCAGCCATTGGCTCAACGGCTTTTGAGATACGGGAGGGTATTGTTTATTCCAATGAGTTTACCCCTGTTTCCCCTGACATGGCTATGTGTAATGATTGCTATCAGGAACTCATTGATCCGGACAACAGGCGATATGGTTATCCCTTTATCAACTGTACAAACTGTGGACCAAGATTCACCATTATTCAAACTACCCCCTATGATCGCAAAAATACAACCATGCGGGATTTCAAGATGTGCCCTGAATGTGAGGCTGAATATAATGATATCACCAACAGGCGGTATCATGCTGAACCAAATGCTTGCCCTGTCTGTGGTCCTGAGGTATGGCTGTGGAGGGATGGGATACGAGAGGTAGCACCTCTGGCAATTAAGTATGAAGACCCAATAAAGAAGGCAATAGAACTGCTAAAGGCTGGCTGTATTGTAGCTGTGAAGGGGATTGGTGGATTTCATCTGGCATGTAATGCTCTGGATAGCGATGCCATTAAGCGATTGCGAGAGAAAAAGAGGCGTGAAAAAGAGAAACCATTTGCCATCATGTCAAGAAACATTGAAGGGATACAACAATATTGTGAGGTTGATGAGCAGGAAAGGGATTTGCTGCTTTCGACTGCCAGTCCAATTGTTTTGCTGAAAAAAAGACTGCCATGTCTCATTCCTGATGGTGTTGCCCCAAACAACAAATATCTTGGGGTAATGCTTCCTTATACCCCACTTCATTATCTGTTAATGAATGATGAGAAAATACCTGCTTTGGTAATGACCAGTGGCAACATTTCTGATGAGCCATTAATCAAAGATAATGATGAGGCAATGGATAGGCTCTCTGGCGTGGCTGATTATATTCTCATGCACAATCGAGAAATCTATAATAGATGCGATGACTCGGTGGTTCAGGTGGTAGATTGCAAGAAGATGGTTATCAGACGATCCCGCGGGTATGCCCCATATCCTTTATGGTTTGATATTAAAATGTGGCAGATTCTGGCAGTAGGGGCTGAACTCAAGGCTACATTCTGTCTGACCAGCGGGAATTTTGCCTTTTTGAGCCAACATCTTGGTGACTTGAAAGGGCTTGAGGTGTTTGAGTTTTTTAAGGAGGCTGTGGAGCAATATAGAAGGCTGTTTCGGATTGAGCCAGAGATAATTGCCTATGACCTGCATCCTGATTATCTCAGCACTAAATTTGCCCTACAACTCTCAACTCTCAACCCTCAACTCTCAACTTTTCCCATCCAACATCATCATGCTCATATTGTTTCATGTATGGCAGAAAATGGCGTGGATGAGAAAGTGCTGGGGGTAGCTCTGGACGGAATAGGCTACGGAACAGATGGTCATATCTGGGGCGGGGAGTTTTTGCTGACAGATTACAGCGGGTTTGAAAGGATAGCACACCTGAAATATATTCCCATGCCAGGTGCAGATATGGCCACCAAACAGCCCTGGCGTATGGCAGTGAGTTATTTATATGCAGCCTGTGGCTGTGATATTCCATCAGAATTTATAGAGAGATGGGGCAAAGAGAGGGTGAAGATAATCATCAAGATGATGGAACAAGGGTTGAATTCACCACTTACCTCAAGTGCAGGCAGGTTGTTTGATGCTGTAGCAAGTATTATTGGTATCAGGGACGAGATAGATTATGAGGCACAGGCAGCTATAGAAATAGAGATGATGGCTGAGGAACATTGCGATGAAGGGTATGGTTTTTTTGTGGATAGGGCTAATGAGCCATGGGTAATAGATACCATTCCAATGATCAGGGATATTTTGAAGGATGTGAGGTCAGGGGCAGGGGTGGTTTCATCTATTATTTCAGCTAAGTTTCACAATACAATCATAGCCATGATCCACCAGATTTCCCGATTAGTGAGGGAAAAATGGATGATAAATAAGGTGGCTTTGTCCGGTGGTGTTTTTCAGAATCGATACCTTCTGGAAAGGGTAAAGCCCCTGCTCGAAAGGAATGGATTTGTTGTTTTTTCTCACTCAAAGGTACCTGCAAATGATGGCGGGATTTCCCTTGGTCAGGCAGTAATTGCAAGCAGGAGGATAAAAAATGTGTCTGGGTATACCTGTAAAAATAATGAAGATTTCAGACTCTCTGGCAGTCGTTGAGATAGGGGGAGTAAGTCGACAGGCTTCCCTTGCCTTAGTTGAGGATGTGCGTGTAGGAGATTTTGTTATACTGCATGCCGGGTTTGCCATACAGAAGGTTGATGAGGATGATGCCCGGGAGACGCTGAGACTTTTGGAGGAGATTGGGATATGCGATATATAGATGAATTTTGTGACCCGGGGCTGGCGAAAAGGTTGATTGATACCATCAACAAAATTGTCGAAGTCGTAGATAAAGAGATTGTTCTGATGGAGGTCTGCGGCACTCATACAGTGGCTATCTTTAAGCACGGGCTGCGTGAACTTTTCCCTGCATCACTCAAACTCCTCTCTGGACCTGGCTGTCCTGTATGTGTTACCTCGACACAGGATATGGATGCGGCTATCTGGCTTTCAAGGCAAAAGAATGTTGTCCTGACTACCTTTGGTGACATGATGAGGGTACCGGGAACAATGGATGCCAGAGGTGCTACCTCTTCTCTTGAAAAGCAACGGGCAGAAGGTGCGGACATTCGAGTAGTTTATTCAGTGCTTGATGCCATAGAACTGGCAAAAACCAATCCTGCGAAGAAGGTGGTGTTTTTGGGTATAGGGTTTGAGACTACTGCCCCAAGCATTGCCTCAGGGCTACAATTGGCAAGCAAGCAAGGGCTTGATAACTTTTTTGTATATTCCGCACACAAACTCATCCCGCCAGCCATGAAAGCATTGCTTGAGGCTGGAGAGGTAAAAATAGATGGATTTATCTGCCCTGGTCATGTCTCAACTATCATTGGTGCTAAACCATATGCGTTTATTGCTGAGCAATACCATATCCCTTGCGTAATTACCGGATTTGAGCCATTAGATATATTGCAAGCTATATTGATGTTGGTTAAGGCAAGGGAAAGGGGTCGAGTTGGGGTAGAGATTCAATACACTCGGGCAGTAAAACCTGAAGGAAATGTTGTGGCACAAAGGATATTGGCTGAGGTATTTGAGCCGATTGATGCTGCCTGGCGGGGGATTGGTGTTATCCCTGATTCAGGATTGAGGATACGGCAGGAATATAGCCGGTTTGATGTATTGTTGCAGTTTTCCATTCCTCAATTTGGACATGGTGAAGAGGATACAGGATGTATCTGTGGCTTGATACTTCGGGGGATAGCCATACCGACTGATTGTCCATTGTTTAAGACAGTGTGTAGTCCGGAAAATCCAGTTGGGGCATGTATGGTATCGTCAGAGGGGACATGTGCGGCGTATTATATGTATGGAGGATAACAATGGAATTTGATAAGATATTACTCAGTCATGGCTCTGGTGGAAGGCTCAGTCAACAATTGATTCAGGATGTATTCTTAAAAGAGCTGAGCAATGAGATATTAGATGAGTTAAATGATAGTGCTGTGCTTGAGGTAGCTGAGGGTAAGCTGGCTTATACCACCGATGCCTTCGTAGTTTCACCCATATTCTTTCCTGAAGGGGATATAGGAAGGCTTTCTGTATGTGGGACGGTAAATGATCTGGCTATGATGGGGGCAAAGCCATTATACCTTTCGGCCTCTTTCATTATCGAGGAAGGCTTGGCTATAAACGACTTAAAAACTATCCTGAGGTCAATGAAACAGGCAGCAGATGAGGCAGGCATTAAAATAGTTTGTGGTGATACCAAGGTTGTGGGCAGGGGGATGGCTGATAAAATATTTATTACTACCTCCGGGATTGGGCTGATTCCTGATGGGATTGACATTTCGCCGCGCAGGATATGTCCGGATGATAGCGTTATCCTCAGTGGTACTATTGGTGACCATGGGATAGCCATACTAAGCCAGCGGGAAGGGCTTGGGTTCAGCTCAAATATTTCCTCAGATGTAGCCCCTTTGAATCATCTTGTTGCCTCCATGCTGGATGAGGTTGGCAATGAGATCCATGCCATGCGTGACCCAACTCGTGGAGGATTAGCAACAACCCTGAACGAGTTTGCCCAAGTAGCAAATTTGGGGATGAGAATCTATGAGGATAAAATTCCAGTACAGGATAATGTCAGGGGTGCCTGTGAATTGCTCGGGTTTGATCCGCTTTATATTGCCAATGAGGGTAAATTGGTGGCAATTGTTGGAAATGCGGCAGGAGACAAGGTTCTTGCCTGCATGAAAAAACACCCATTTGGGATAAATGCCGAGATTATTGGCGAGGTTGTCGAAACACATGAGGGTATGGTCTCTTTGGTCACACGCATAGGTGGGACAAGGGTGATTGATATGATGGTTGGAGATCAATTGCCAAGGATATGTTAATCTGCTGTAACTACTCAGGGAGAGGAATTCACCACAGAGATACGGAGAACACAGAGAACCACAAGAGATTTTCAGGATGTTTTTAGGGTGTTCCCTACACTTTAAGGGTAATTGCTCAATAAAGTGTGGAGTTCTCTCAGGCGCCGCTACTAAATGTGCAAGATGGAGATTTGCCACGAAGACACCAAGACACTAAGAAAACACTAATAATATCTTCCTTTGTGTCTTCCTTCGTGCCTTCGTGTCTTTGTGGCTAATCCCTTCCACTTTCCACAAGATATTGAGCAATTACCAATTTTGTGTCTTGTAGTCAACAAGAAAGTGAGATTAAAAACAAAGCATAGCCGAAAAAATCAACAGGCTATGCTCTGTTTGCCCCGTTCATCACGGGGCAGCGACAAGGAAGGCATTCATAGCCTCCCGCGGTGTACACCAACCCAAACATTTCCGTGGTCGATCGTTCACATGATGATCAATTATGGCCAGTTCTGGTTCACCAATGGTTGCAAACAATGATCCATTAGGGTACAGTCGACAAATTAGTCCTTGTTAGCCTATAGATTATGATCTTTTAACTTTTGAATTGGGGAATTTCTAAGATATTGATATTTTTGTTGACATTTATTCCAATGTGTGTTATAGTGATAATTATTGAAATTTCGTAACTACTCAGCTACAAATGAATACAGAGATTTTTAGCCACGAATTACACGAATTTACACGAATTTTTCTTTTCCATAATTCAGTAGAATTGTTATTCTCTTCTCATTCGTGTTCATTCGTGTAATTCGTGGCTAAATAATGTGGTTTCTTTTTCCTGATTGCTGTTAATTTCTCCGTTTCTCTGTGGCAAATTCCTTTATCTGAGTAGTTACGAAATTTCATAAAAAGGAGGAAAAAATATGGATATTCTTGAATTGTTTAAGAAGATGGGTATTACTGTGACGGATGTTGTTCTGATGCCGATTAACTTTGCCCGTGAGACTGTAAGCAATTTTAATCTTCAGACGATTAGAAGGACATTACAGATTGTTTCTGCTGCAGAATATGCTAACGCTGATAGGGCGTACCCTGAAAATCTTGATGTACCGCAGTTCTCTCGATATCTTTCCCCTGTTCCCAAGGTGATGCTTAAGCTGTCTGTAAAAGAAGGAAATAACAGCAATCAGCTAACCATTACAAACTCTACTGATCTTAAGCCAACCGGTGATGGTAATGTTGGTGGGTATATCTATAATCCATTGGAGGGATTGATTAAGATAAATCATGCAGGGACAGATATTTCTAATGTTGCCTATAATGAGTATTGAGGAAATCAAGGGCAGTACATGTTGACATCTTGTTCTGGTCGAATAATGTAGTGTAGTGTCAACTCTCAAGTGTCGGATAAATAAAGATAGATTCCTGCCTGCGCAGGAATGACAACTCGGTGATTGTTGTCATTCCTGCGAAAGCAGGAATCCAGAATATTTGTTGCGACATGTCAAAGTTGACGCGA
>JAZDHC010000008.1:0-14198 GCA_043806395.1 Candidatus Desantisiibacteriota bacterium
AGGCGGACGAAGATCTAAGAGCAATCGAAGATCCGAAGGCTGATGAAGAACGGAAAGCGGACGAAGAACATAGAGCGAGCGAAGATCCAAGGGCAGAGGAAAGAATCAAGAGCAAACGAAGATCCAAGAGTTAATCGGCAACCAAGAGTTGCTAACGAGGCGATGCACCTAACCAGCGGGGATGCTGCGAGTTACCGAAGTTTTTCTTGCTTACAACGGCTTGTGGCTATTCGCCCCGCCGTTAGGTGATCTTATCGTTAGACTTACAAGAGAGCTTAAGATATTACTCGGGCGTAAGATAGTAGTTGGGAGCAAGATAACAACCAAAGGCTAACCATTCGGTGCAGTGGACGGCGGAAGATCGCCGCTACTGACTTCAGCGTTAGACTTACAAGAGAGCGTAAGATATTACTCAGGCGTTAAGATAGCAGTCGGAAGCAAGATAACAACCAAGTGTAAGATGGTAATCGGGCGTAAGAAAACGGTCAGGAGCAAGATAACAACCAAAGGCTAACCATTCGGTGCAGTGGACGGCGGAAGATCGCCGCTACTGACTTCAGCGTTAAACCTCATTGGAGAAAAATATGCCTACTTTAAAAAATCGAATGATCTTTATCAGTCATGCATGGTCTTACAATCAGCATTATTGGACTTTAGTACACTGGTTTAATGAGGAATCAAACTTTTCTTGGAGTAATTGCAGCGTTCCAAGTCATGATGCCTTACCAGATAAGACATCAAAAGGTTTAAGTGAGGGTATGACAAGGCAAATCAGTCCAGCTCAGGTAGTTGTAATCTTAGGAGGGATGTATGCATCGTATAGTGCTTGGATTGACTACGAAATATCCGAAGCAAAAAGAATGAATAAAGTGATTATTGGCGTGAAACCTTGGGGTCAAGAGCGAGTTCCATTAAGTGTGCAAAATGCATCAATTTGCCCAGTAGTGGGATGGAATCGTTCAAGCATTATTCAAGCGATAAGGCTATATTCATGAATGAACAAGAGTACATAGAACAAAGATTAGAATATCAAATAAATTGGTATAGTCAAAAAAGCCAATATAACCAAACATGGTTTAAAAGGCTTCGTTTATCGGAAATCATTTCTGCTACATTTATTCCTTTTCTATCTGGTATGGGTGATAAAGTCCCATGTGGTCCATGGTTAATTGGTGGTTTAGGTGTCTTTATTGCAGTTGCAGCTGCATCTGGATCGTTATTTAAGTTTCATGAGAACTGGATTCAATATCGCACAACAGCAGAGCAGTTAAAACATGAAAAGTTTCTATACTTAACGGGAACGAAACCTTACGAGTCTGAAGACAAATTTTCTGCACTGGTTCAACGAATAGAGGGATTAATATCAAAGGAAAACTCTTCTTGGTCGCAGGTGGTCAAAAAGGTCGGAAAAACAAGTGATAAGGCATAACAAATAAATAGAATAAATAGGGACAAAGACCGTTAAAAGTCTAATCAGTCGCTGCAGTTGACGGCGAGTACGCCGCAACTGAGCTTTATCGTTCGGCAGGAGGGAAATGGCAATATGGAAACCGAGAAAGAGCATCAACCTCGACAGGCTGTTACGGAACTGATAATCGGTGGCAACATCATACCATATGTAGTGCCTGCTGCTGAAATTAGCACAACATGCTGTATGCTTCTCGTGCCGAATTCCCATTCCGTAACAGTCTGTCGAAATGCACTTATGGCTGTGCTGCGATGGTTCCTTGTCCTGCCTGCTTTCGCAGCCGCCTACTGCGCCGGTATTTTCATATGGTATGTGACCACCGTAGTCGGCATGAGTTGTGCCCCACGTTTTCTTATCATGCCGGAAGACATTGATGCACTGCGCAGTTTCTGCGCTGCCGTTGACATGGACGGCAGGTATGTGAGTGGCACAATATGGATGCTCTTGCGGAATGGCACGGCGAGTTTTGTCGCCGTGTACATCGGAATGAGGGTGTCACCACGAGGCGAAATCGCCGTGGGATGGCTACTCTATGCGCTTTTTGTCTGCTGGTTTGCATTGCTTCTTTCGGTTGCCATTGCCTCGGGCGCAGCCACCCAAATGCCATTTGGCGTCGCCTATCGCGCCATACTGGAAGCGATAGCTATTACTCTCGGTGCTGTGGCGGCGATTAGGTCTCAAAGGGAGAAGGAACCAGCCGAACCAGCAACCGCACCTTATTCGGAGCCCGCTGCGCGGTCTCCTCAAAGGTGAGTTGCGGCGTTATGTTTCAATAAAACCAATAAGGAGGATAACCCGTGGAAACTAAAACCAATATTAAATTATTTGATTTATTTGATGGTGCAGTACTGAAACCTCATAAAAAAGTTGACCCTTGTTTTATGACTGGGAAGGGTTGCGTATATACAGATTTAATTGATGAGACATTGAAAGACAGAAGAATTCGTGAGGAGTTTTTAGGCTTTTCTGTTTTTCCATTTAGGCCAAACCTTAGCGTTTTCTTTAAGAATTGCTTATATAATTATTTTAGAACTAATTTCAAAGGTAAAGTTGGTCTACAAAAAGCAGATGAAGTAAGAAGACCAGGAATAATAATATGCGAAGGTATTTGTAAGAGAATACAGGAGTCAGATTTTGTCACAGTTGATATTTCATTATCGAATCCAAATGTATTTTATGAACTGGGTCTTTCGTATGGTATCTCCCACAAGCTTTCAGTAATACATCATCATGAATCACTCTTTGGTAAAACAATTGCAACAAAGTTAGAGGATATTGGATGTAAAGCATTTTCTTATCATGATTTAGATCCAATACGGATTGAAGATTACAATGAAACAAAAAGAATATGGCAAGACAATAGAATTCACAATGAATTGGCTACAAACAATCCCAAGATACTTTTGTATGAACATTACATAGCTGACAATGAAAGAGAAGTATTCGATACTATTAAATCGGATGAAATAACCCAAGAAAACTCTAAAAATGATATTAATCTAAATTTCGATGCTCATGTTAAATCTGCTGTAGGCATTGCCATACAAGAATTCACCAATGATTTTTCTGAATGTCAAGGCAGTGCTAATGTAATCGCTACCTATCTCGACACCATAAAAGGTTTTAAAGATGTGGTTACGGTTAAAACAAACGGTAGCTATAAAGAGATACGAGACCAAGTAGATTCCGCATATTGCATGATAATAAGAACTGGATTTTCTAAGTGCCATCCAATGTCATATTTTTGGTTAGGCTACGGGCATGCAAAAGGCAAGAATGTGATACCTGTCACAGTGATAAGTGCAAGAGACGAAAAAATTGAGGATTTAGCATTCGACATTCGCGCACAGCGGCATATGGTTTTCATCAAAAATACTCCAGAAAGATTTGAAGAGGAACTGAAATCATCTCTGAGTCATATGATTCACTTTGACTTTTCAGAATGGTCGAGAAAACACTTCTGGGACAAAATGATTGGAAGAAGAGGCGAAGTCTCAATTTTCACTGGAGCCCTTCACAATGAGGAATATGGCAGGGAAATGATTGGAGATTGGGATCTAAGAACAGCAGCCGAAATAACTTCCTATTTCGCTAGAGCGCAATACAGGGCAAAAATTGAAAATCCTGTCTATACGCCAGAATACCCGGGCGGAAAGAATAAAAACTTTGATAAAAAATCTTACATGAATAACCTACGAGGTATGTTGACTGATAAAAACTGTATTCTTATTGCTTCTTCTGATGTAAATCCATTAACGGAGATAGTTCTCGGACATATGTATAAGGTTCCAGAAGAATCCCTTTTTCAAACTTCCGATGATATACAGAAATACCCAAATGCTATAGTTGCCGTAAAAGAGCGAAAAACAAAAGGCAAGATTGACGAAAATCGAGTGAATATTACGCCTCAGCGTTTTTTTTATCAAGAAATTCCTACAGAAAACGAGGTGACCAAAAGAGGATTTATGTCAGCTCAAATCAAACAACTAAAATTTGTAAAAGAATATATGAGCCAAACAGATGAAGAAAAGGATGCGTTTGAACTGCTCGGTCATTTGGCGATAACGAAAAACCCTTTTACATCACCCGGTTCTCCAGCTAAATTCATCATTACTCTTAACGGTGTCAGTGGCCCTGCTACTTTTGCACTGACCCACATATTGACAGGTGGCGTGACTAAAGAATTTGTATCATACGAAAAGTCTTTTGCAGCAGATAAAGAATCAGAAACTATCTTGAAAGAAATTTTAGACAAGATGAAGATTGAAGAATTCGATTCGTTAGACTGTTTAATTACTGTTAAAGTTGGTCGATCTATCTCTGATGATAATACTTTGAGAACATCAACGACAGATTGGCGGAAAATTATATCTTGGAAGTTGGATGACGAAGCGAGAACACCATCAATCAAAACAGGTTTATAATAATAAGGGAGAAGAAGGGGACACTCTTTATAAGTCTTTAAATTGGAAATAGTTACAGACGACTATTGACAGCTATTGAAGAGAACCGGAAAAGAACCGGAAAAGTTTCAATAACCCTATTGGAGAGCGTTGCACAGGGTTTTCAGGTTTTATGCGGATTCATGAAAGTTCAGAGAGATAAAACTTGCCAAACGCCTCAAAACGACATAATTTGCGTACTTGACATTTTAAGGGAGGGGATTTTCCACAAATTGTTGTTTTACCATGATGGATTGCATATATTTACAGGAACAAGCGTTACAGGAGTAACCTCAAACAGGAATGTCTCGTGCTTCTTCTTGCGTTGGCAATAAAGAGAAGATTCCTGCAGGAGTTTACCCCTGCGAATGCAGGGGCAGGAATGACATTTGTTGGTAATGTGTAGCAGAGGCTATCATTCCTAACCGTAGTTCTTGCGAATTACTGTCATTCCTGCGAATGCAGGAATCTTCTGGACTGTAAAAATGTCAAGAAATACAAAACATGACAACAAATGAGATCAAGCAGTGCTTGAGAGTGTAGATGTGGCGGGAGAGGCTGTGCAACGCTCTCCCCTATTGGGCTCAAGCAATTAGAGAAAAAATATTGACGAGGAAGGAATCAGGGGCAAATATTGAATGTGGAATTTAATGTGATAGTTTGGCAAGCCAAAAGAAACACACATGACCTTCAGTCACAAAGGATAATGAAAATTCGGGGAGAAGGAGTTTTCCGAACCCTGAACCTCGCATTTTCAGGGGAAAAGAGTTATCGAAACTTTTTCGTTTTTTCTTCTGACTGCTGATAACTGACAGCTGAATACTTACTAATAAATACAATGAAAATGAGACCTGAGACCAATTTTTTAAATTGTTCCCAATTCCCAGATTTCCAAAGATTAATTTAGAGGTGAAAGATGGAAGGTGCAGAAAGAGAGTTTGAACAGATATTCTCAAAAGAAGGTTCTTTTCAGGAAAGAGCTGAAAGTTTGATAGGGTTGATAAGCAAAACACTTGAGATAAAGAGGGTAGATAAGAAGGTGGATGAGGAGATATGCTTCTATGTGATGGATATGTCCTCTTTCAGGATACGGGTCTCCTCCCAAACACTGTTTGTTGTGGTAAATCCAGAGGCATATCATAAAATCTCTGAGATTATATGTAGAATAAAGGAGACAATTAATACAGGTCGTTTTGAAGAGGAAAAAGATACTAAGAGAATGATGATTAATCGTCCCAAGTTCAATGAACAGGTAACCTTCATTCTCTCTTTAGATGGAGATGCTAAAAGCCTATTTAAACCCCTTTGGGAAGATGTTGGATATAAGATAGCAGTCTTGGGGCAAGTGAATCTTTCAAAGATTATAAAAAATAAATCTCCTCACCGTGCCATGGTAAAACTTTTAGTAGAGAGAGTCAGTCTAATTACCCTCTCACCCTATAAATACCTTGGCCCTGTAAGTGAAGGAATGTTCTATGGAAGAAAAGAGGAGATCAAGGAACTTCTGGATCAAACTAAAAACTTTGCTATTGTAGGCTCAAGAGGCACAGGAAAGTCATCCATCATCCAGTATATCTTTAGAAAGCTGTTGAGCACGCATACTCGAAAAAAAGAACAGGAAGAAAGCCCTGTTGCTCTTTACAGTTGCCTTGATGTCGCAACAGAAGAGGAGGTAACAGATGGAATAGTCAAGCAGATAAATATTGATGAATGGAAGAATTGTAAAAAGAAGGAGTGGCAAGGGAAAATGAGCTTCAATCTCAAGGATTTCTTGAGGAGAATGAGAGATTACCACAAGAACAAAATCATCCTGTGTTTGGATGAGGTTGACGCCTTAGTCAAAAACCAGAACTTTCTTAACAAATTGAGGTCAGCAAGCGATTTAGGTTACTGCAAGCTCATAATGACAGGATACAAGGAGCTCTTTACTCAAACAATAGACAAAAAGAGCCCTCTTTATAACTTTCTTGAGCCAATAAGGCTGGAAGAGCTTGATGAAACTTCTGCCAAAAACCTTATCCTTGAGCCGATGAAAGAGTTAGATATCAAGATTGATAATGATGTTGTTCAACATCTACTGAAACAATCAGGAAGATACCCAAAAATCCTCCAGTTCTACTGCCATTATCTCATTGAGTATATTGCCCAGAAAGGAGCCTTTGCAATAACAATGGAAGATGTCTCTGATATTGAAAAGTCGAAAAAGTTTAATAACTACTTAATTGATGTTTTTATGATGGGAACCACCAAGGTAGAGCGGCTTTTTGTCTTTGTCTCCCTGAGTCTTCCAGAGCAATTCAAGGTAACAGTATTACATAAAAAGCTGGCGGATGAAGGGATCAGGATCGGTATAGAGTGGGTTGATAGAGAAATACACCATTTAGCTCTTTCAAATATCCTTGAGAGAAATGGAGATGATGTCGGGTTCTCCTATCCTATACTCCGTCAAACACTCCAGAGACTTGATGTGAAATATAGAATAGAACAACTAAAGGAAGACCCACAGGTTATTTCAAAGTTGAAAGAGGTACCATCTAATGTGTGAAGAAATTTCTCATCTCAAAAGGGATACATCCTTAGTAGATAAGGTCTACACTGGTCTGATGGGTGGTAACTATTGGGCTATTCTGGGTCCAAGGTTCTCTGGAAAATCTACCTTTCTTAGACAGGTGGAAGATAGGCTTAAAGAAGAGCCCGGCATTAAGCCTATCTATATATATTTAGGAGACTACAGTAAATTACCAAGGCTTGAATACTACACCAAACTTTACGGAGATATTATCAGGGGACTGGGCATTGAACAGGAAAGGATGCCGGAGATAAACATAAGAAGGATTCTTGAATCCATTCTACCAAGGGCAGGTGGAATATTTGTCTTACTCTTAAGTGGGATAGAGACATTGAATAAGGAGCTAAGTAGAGAACTTCTTTTGTCCTTCAAAAGGTGCCATGACAATCAAGAAAATCTGAGGGCAATAGTCTCTGGTTCAATCAGCCTTCTCCGGCTCTCCCATGGCAAAAACTCACCCTTCAATATGGCAGAAACATTATCCCTTGTTGAACTTTCTGAGGAGGAAGCAATCCAATTTATTGAAGGGATTGCCTCAAAAAAGAAGATAATTCTCTCAGAAGAGGGAAGAGTCTACCTTATTCAACAAACCAATGGTCACCCTTACCTAATAGCAAAGCTTTTGGAGGAGGCTAAAGAAGAGACTATTAATAAAAGGGAGATTGATGAGGCTATCGGCTCTTTTATTGAGAAAGGAGCAGGTAAACCTTGCCTCAAGGAAATCATAAGGGACTTAGAGAGGTCAGTCGAGACATTTAAGGTGTTCATAGAGATAAGGGATGGTAAATTCCCTAAAGCAGGATTGGAAAGAATAGAAGAACCAGAGACAAGTGGACTCTTTAAGAGAAGAGAAGATATGGTCTATGAGGTTTCAAATGAGGTTTTCAAAAGGTTTATTGATACTTACTTTGATTATCAAAACTTAGGTGATATCTTTCTTCTTCATGGAGATTGGGAGAGTGCTAAAAGTTATTATGGGAAGGCGAAAAATGTTACTCGCAAGGATGTGATTGAGGCGTTTGGTAGGGTGATGATAAAGGAGAAAGAGCTTTCTCGGGTGGAGTCCATTCTTCTTGAGGGGGCAGAATACCTGTTTGACTTTAAGAAGGCAAGGTTGGTAAAGGTTGTGGGTGAAGGAAAGTATGCCTTATGTGGAGATATTGTCTATGCAGAAAACTTAGAGGATATCAGCAGGTATCAGGAACTGATAGAGAGGGCTGTCTCAAACCAGAGGATAAGTTTTGATGGAGAAGTTATGTCCATTCCTCTATTTATTTATGAGAAAGAACAAAAGTGGTTGCTCCTTATTGAGGAGTCACCCATCATAGATGATGAGCTAATTGATGCCTTTAGAATGGTAGCAGGATTAGCCTTAGAGAATGCTAGTTATTTGGAGAAGTTGAGAGAACTTAAGGAGAAGGAGGCAGAGCTTAAAGAGCTTGAAACAGCAATGCGGGTTGCTGTCGGGGCATTAGAGGCAAGGGACCCTTACACAAAAGGACATTCAGATAAGGTCTCTAAGTTTGCCGGGCTTATTGTTGAGGAGCTTGATAAGGGATTTATATTAAAAGAGACAGGGATGGCTAATGATGAATTTAAGCAGAAAGTCAAGTTGGCTGGACTACTCCACGATGTGGGAAAGATTGGGATAAGGGAAAATGTCTTGACAAAAGAGGGGTCTCTGATAGATGAGGAGTGGTGGGAGATACAGACCCATCCCTACTTTGGTAGTGAGATAGTATCCAATGGAAGTCTTGGAGATATTTCAAGGCTAATCCTCCATCATCACGAAAAAACAGATGGCAAAGGCTATCCTCATGGGTTAAAAGGAAAAAAAATACCACTTGGCTCAAGAATCCTTGCCTTAGCAGATAGCTTTGATGCAATGACCTCAAACAGGGTCTATCGACAGGGTATGCCTCCAGAGATGGCATTGGCTGAGTTGGAGATGCTATCATCAAGGGGCAGTTATGATTTGGATGTTTGGAAGGCATTCATCTCTGCTATAAAGAAGAACCCTCAAGAATTTCCAGAATTTAGCGTTAAGAGCGATAATATTGATAGCCTTATTAAGGAGGTGTATGACCCGAATTTTATATTGCAAAAGCGGTATTTTGACGAACGACTAAAAGAATACTTGAAAGAGATAAAGAGAAGAAGCGAAAAGACCGTTTCTTTACTCATTTTCTCAGTAGATGCTGTTGATGTAGAGGAGACATCGGTCTTAAAGGAAATTAAGTGGAATCTGAAATCTGCCCTTTTTGGAAACTATGATGACAAGAGATATGTTATCTTGCTTCCTGATAAAAGGTATAAGGATACCTATATAAAGGCTCAACAAATTCAAAAGGCAATTAATATTTATGTAAATAATCAACAGACCAAAGAGGTAATTCAAAACCCTGTAAAAAATAGGTCTGCAAGACTCAATATTGGAATATATGAGCCTCTTTTAGAAGATAAGGATAAAGGGATGGAAATAGATGATATATACAAAAAGTTAGATGAGGCTCATCGTAATGCTGTAGAAAAAAGAAGTATAGTAATCATTAGATAAGTAGAAGTAAGGGAGCAGAGATGGGGTTAGTTCGTGAATATTGACATTACAATAATTCGGTAAGCCAAGAAAAGAAAAAAGACAGCGAAGCAAAGTCTAACAAGAAAAATGCACTGGATGGGCAGTAGCCCACCAGTGATTTTTATGGTTAGACTTACAAGAGAGCGGAAGATATTACTCGGGCGTAAGATAGTAGCCGGGCGTAAGAAAACGGTCAGGCGTAAGATAGGAACAAGAACCGAAACAGTTTCGATAACCCTATTGGGCTCAAGCAATTAGAGAAAAAATATTGACATCAAAAGAAGAATCGGAAAAATCTCAATCTGGGGTTAGTCCAAATCTTAAAATAGCAGAAATTTGGTAATTTTAGCTAAGGAGACATAGCCATGTCACATTTAGAAATCATAAAAACCCTAAAAGAATTTAAAGCAAAATACGCACAAAAATACGGCATGCTTACATTAGGTATTTTCGGCTCCGTTGCTCGTGACAATACAAAAAAAGAGAGTGATGTTGATGTGGTGGTCAAGCTGGAGAAACAAGATTTATTCAACATAATAGGTATTAAGCAGGATTTGGAAGAAACGCTCCATGTTCCAGTTGATGTTATCAGTTATAGGGAAAAAATGAATGATTTTCTTAAGAACAGAATAGATAAGGAAACCGTTTATGTATGACAAGGAATTAACTCTTGAAGTATTAAATCAGATTCATAAAGCAGCCGTAACCTTATTGGAACGCTTTGAGTCTGTAAAAAGTGTAGATGATTTCACACATTCACCGGCAGGCATGGAAAAACTGGACTCTATCTGTATGCTATTAATTGCTATAGGTGAATCCCTCAAGAAACTCGATAAAATTACGGATAATTCTTTGCTGTCGGAATATCCCCAAATAGACTGGAAAAAAGCCAAAGGTTTAAGAGACATCATTACTCATCAGTATTTTGATGTAAATGCCGAAGCTATTTACGATGTCTGCAAAACAAAAATTAAACCGATTGCCGATACGATTAAGAAAATTATTGAGGATATTAAGAAATGTAGAATGCATTCTGCTGATAAGGAGAGTAATAACGATGGAAAAAATAATTCAAGTTTACAATAGGCTAATTTCAGAATTTATAATCGAAAAAGTCAAGTACAAAGAAAATGCTATACTATTTTTCCAAGGATTTCCTTCGATTTTCTACAAAGCATTACAAGAGTCTGAACTTAAACATTTCTGCGGTACTGTGTTGAATGATAGTGGTTACATAGATTTCAGAACTATTAATTCAGGTGATCTACTCCAGAAATTTTTGGGTAGCACAAGTCTCTGTTGGGGTTACTACGAAGAATTACTCGGTCTTACGGAAATTTTGAATGATTTAACCCTCTATAAGGGTGAAATAATAGTTGTTCGTAATAATCTGTATTCGATATATTATCCTATTGATGTTCCGGTTGATATGAACGAAGCTTCCCGTATATACGAAAATGACTCCTCAAACATTGATAATGAAAGGATAGCTAAATTCTATTCAGACTTCAAAGTGGTTGATGGGATTGGATTCTATTCCTACATAAACAAACACTATGATATTGATACCAATGCCAAAATTGCAGAAGTTGAGTTCTTTTATAAAAAAACAGACGCCATAAAAGTTTCCGAAGGTTTGATAGAAAAAACCATCCATATTCAGGATTTACAATCTTTAAAAAATGATTTACTCTGCGGAAAACTGTCGTCTTGTATATATGTTATTCAATGTTTGAACGAGCAACTGGCTGATGAAGTTGCTACTCTCAATTTAATTGGCAGTAGCATTAATGTTTATTACAGATTAGACAATATTTCAAGGACACTGAAAACAGCGGAACAACAAAAGCATTTGCAACTTTTTAGAGAGTATTGGGGTAACGATGCGAACTTTTTTGAGCACTGTTTCTATAAAGACCCAGCATTAGACACAGAAACAGTTAATATTTCACAAGGCGTTTTAATTTCAGATATTATTGATCAAAGCGAAGATGCAATAAAAGGCAACAATTACTCCGATGTCATTATTACGGCCCCTACCGGAGCAGGTAAATCGCTGTTCTTCCAAATTCCTGCTATTTACTTACATGAAAAATATAAAGCTCTGACTGTAGTAATATGCCCTTTAATTGCTTTGATGCATGATCAAGTAAAGGAAATACAGGAGCGTGGTATAGGTTTTGCAACATATATAAATTCTGAAATTTCTTATGAGGAAAAACAAGACAGGTTAGAAGGAATCAATAAGGGCAGATATTCAATAGTTTATCTCTCGCCGGAATTGTTGTTATCCTACGACATCAAGAGTATTATTGGAGATAGAAAAATTGGTTTGATGGTTATTGACGAAGCCCATCTTGTCACATCATGGGGGCGTGATTTCAGAGTTGATTATTGGTTTTTGGGTGACTATTTCGAAAAAGTCCGGAGGGGCAGATATTATAGAAGAAGTACTGCTGCTATGAATTTTCCTGTGTTGTGTCTGACTGCAACAGCAGTTTATAGAGGCAGAGATGATGTTATAGAAGATTTGCAGAGAAGCCTGCATTTGAATTGTTCTTCTGAACATTTATATATTGGCTATGTCAGAAGAGACAATATCAGATTTGAAATCAACCGTCCACAGATTAGACAGAGTAATTCAAAGAAAGAAGAAAAGCTGCTCCTGACTATGGAAAGGACGAAAGATTTTTTGAGCAAACGGCAGAAATCAATCGTTTACTTCCCGTTCGTATCTCAAACCCAGGATGTCTATAATCAAATATCTGAGGAATTTCCTAAATTAAAAAAATTTGTTGAGAAATATAGCGGAAGTGGCATGAAAAGCTTTGAAAAGAATGATTCCTACAATCGCTTTAGGGATTCGGAATCGTTGGTCATGCTTGCGACAAAAGCATTTGGCATGGGCATTAATATTCCTGATGTCAGGAATATATATCATTATGCTCCGACAGGAACATTAGCCGATTATGTTCAGGAAATCGGACGTGCAGCAAGAAAGCTTGATTATGGTTCTGCTATAATTGACTATCTCCCGAATGATATGCATTATGCCAAAACCCTTTGGGGTCTTTCTGGATTAAGGCATTATCAAATCAAAGCAATAATGAAAAAGCTATACGATCTTTATCAAATTAAGCGGAGCAGAAACCTTTTATTCTCTCCGGATGTTTTCAGCTACTTGTTTGATGCAAACAGCGTGGATATGAAAGTGAAAAGTGGTCTTATGCTTTTAAGCTCAGACCTGCTTGAAAAATATCATTTCCGAGTAATCATTGTCAGACCCAAAAATATATTCAAAAATCACTACATCAATGTGCCATTGAAAATTGAACAAGTATTTTTAAGAGAATACGGCAAATACTGTGAAGAAATGCATGACGACAAACCGAGAGTTACCCCTGCACATGGATGGAAAACCGAGCTTAAGACATACAATAGCGGTAAAACCTATGAGATAGACTTGGGCAAGGTATGGGAAAATGAATTTAATGAGCATACCTTTGCCAAATTCAAGTATCATTTCTTTACTGGTGACTTATTCCTATTTGAATCTGACAAGGTTATTCCGAGGATAAAACTGGTTATCCATTATGAAAAAAGCTATGAAACCGCAAAAGATGAATTACAGAAAATTGGTTTTGCTATGCAAAAAGCGTTTAATTATATACATAGAAAGTATGGTGGAAAAGATTTTATTTTTGATGAGTTCCGCAATGCTTTCAACGAAAACTACGACAAAAAAGTTCGCAAAGAGTATCTGATAATGCTGTTAGATTTATTCTGCTACGAAAAAGCAGATATTTATGATATACCTAATGAGCAATGGAAATTCATAGAAAAGCGTAAGTATAGTGATAGTGGACAGTTTGGCGAAAATAAGTATTGCATAAGGACATCAAAGCACAATTTTATTGAGCAGAATATCAAACGTTATCTTGTTCAATCGTCCCCAAATTCTGATGATGGAAAAGAATTTGTGGTATATCTTCCTATACCCAAAAAGAGTGAAAAATACAGTGAGTACCAACTTGTTGCATCGTTGCTTGAAATGTTCGATTTAGCCACATACGATTTGATTGGTGGCCGTAATCCTCAGATATTCGTAAGAATAAATGACCCTCTCAAATTAAAGCGTATTGCTGAATCTGAAAAAGAGTATCGCAATAGTTTACTGACAAATATTGAAGAAAGACACAAGCGGGCTGCCATGATTGTTGATAAGTTTATGACCTCTGAACTAAGCGATGAGGAAAGATGGTCAGTCATAGTGAATTATTTTTTGGGATATGATGGACTTGTTGATTCTCAACTTGGAATAGATAACTAATGGAAAAGATTGGGAGCAGACCTTGATTATGGAATACGGAAAGAGAAGGATCAGTTGAATGTGGAATTTAATGTAATAGTTCGGCAAGCCAGAAAAAAGAAAAAAGACAGAGAACCAAAGTCTAACAACAAAAATGCACTGGATGGGCAGTAGCCCACCAGTGATTTTTTATGGTTAGCTGTTGAAGAGAAAGACTTAGCAACAACAAAAAGCTGACGAAAAACCGAGATCGGGCGAAGAATTGACAGCCGTGTAAAGAACCAAGATCGGATGAAGATTCGATAAGCGGGCGTAAGAATTGAAATCGGGCA
>JAZDHC010000009.1:0-13655 GCA_043806395.1 Candidatus Desantisiibacteriota bacterium
TTCCTAATTCCCCCTTAGAAAAGGGGGTTAGGGGGTTGTAATTCTCTGTGCCTCTGTAACCATGTGGTAACCAGTTTTGAACCATGCTGCAAAATAAAATATTGATAAGTCGTAAGCCTTGTTTTATCTTATTCTTATTCTTATTCACCGTTCTTGGTTCTTCGTCCATTCTTGGTTATTTACCCGTTCTTGATCTTGTTTCTTTTTGTATAACCAGTGATTATACAGATCTGTATAACATCACAATTCCGTTATTATCCCATTTCTGTATAATAACAAAAATATCACAATTATTTCAAAAGGTTAAACAAAAATGTTGACAAAAACAATAAATTCCGTATAATACTAACTGGTTAACATTCCGTTTTGCATAATATACAGATCTGTATATTATGCCATTTTACATGTTATACAGAAATCAGGATAAGCACATATGAGTAATATTCCAACGGATATTTTTGTCCCAATATAGTTCAACGCTGGCTAAAAAATTATTAAGCCATCACTGACTTATTAAGAAGGAATGTGTGTCATGAAGCCAAACCAAACGGACATCCACAAGGGGATGTCCGTACGAGGAAGGAATAATCATTCTATAGTCAACTTAAGTTAGTAGTTTCCTATTATATGTCTTGGGGTGGGAAGTGGAAGACGATAAATCTTTTGCAGTACACATTAATAGTGTACTGCAAAGCTGACAAAAATCCTTAAAATTATCAGAGGTCACAACTTTTCTTAAGCACTCTCCAGCCCCTGCAGTGATAATTCTACTAATTTAGTAAAGGCAACCTTATCCCTTACTGCCAGATCAGCCAATATCTTTCGATTTAATTCTGATCCACTCTTTTTTAATCCAAAAATAAACTTACTGTAAGAAAGTCCATGCTCTTCTACAGCTGCATTTATTCTGATAATCCACAAACTTCTAAACTCTCTTTTTCTTACCTTTCTGTCTCGATAAGCATAAACCCCTGCCCGGATAACAGCCTCTTTAGCCAGCTTATACCATCGGCTTCTTGCTCCCCAATAACCTTTTGAGAGCTTATGGATCTTATTTGTTCTTTTCTTATGTGCGACATTAGTTGCAGCCCTTGACATCTTCCCTTACTCCTTTATGCTGTAAAATTCGATAGTCCATACCGATTACCCTATTACCTTATTACCAATTCTTTATCCATATGGTAACATTCGCTTTACCTTTGCTTCTTCGCTCTTATGAGCTATAGCCGTACCCCTTAAATTCCTCTTTCTGCTTGGGGATTTACTACTTAAAAGATGACTTGTAAAAGCTTGTTTCATCTTTACCTTTCCCTTTGCTGTAAACTTAAATCTTTTTGCTGCTGATCTATTACTTTTTATCTTTGGCATCTTTTCCCTCTCTATAATAATATCATACCTTCGGCATTATTGTTCCATTACAACAATAATTCCACCCCTTCAGGATTATTTCGCTATTAAAACCTGAAGGGGTGGCATTATTGTTGCATTATCTCTGCCAGAGGCTATAATGCTTCTGAAATTGAACGGCTGACTTACAACAATTATCCTTTGCTTGCAGCAGGAGACAATAACACAATCATTCTTCTACCTTCCATTTTAGGGGGTGACTCTACTATGGCTAAACCTTCCAATTCTCCAATCAATTGCTTAAGTATCTTTGCGCCAAATTGTGTATACGCCATTTGTCTTCCCTTAAACTCAACTTTAACCATGACCTTATCCCCTGCGACTAAAAACTCTTTGACATGCTTTGCCTTAAAATCGTAATCATGTTTGTCAATGGTTGGAGACATCTTTATTTCTTTGACATGTACTACAGTTTGGCGTTTTTTATTTTCTTTAGCCTTTATGGACTGATCATACTTGTATTTGCCATAATCCATAATCTTACAAACCGGTGGCTGAGCATCAGGAGATATTTCTACCAGGTCAAGCCCTTCTTGCCCGGCAATATCTAATGCTGCCCTCACGCTCATGACCCCTTTCTGTTCACCATCTGATGCAATTACACGAATCTCCTTGGCATAAATCTTTTCATTTATCCTTACTACTTGCTTAATGTTGGAAATACTACACACCTCCTTTAATTTACTGCTTTCAATAAAATACCATACTTAAGACTAAATGTCAACACTTTTTTCTCTGATTTCTGTAGTTATCATAGAAATAAAATCTTCTACGCTCATTTGCCCCATATCCTTGGAGCCTCGTTTTCTTACAGATATGGTTTTATTCTGCTCTTCATTATCTCCTAAGATCAAGACATACGGGAGTTTTTGCATCCCTGCCTCACGAATCTTAAACCCGATTTTTTCATTTCGAAAATCTGTATCGCATCTTATCTGATTAGCTCTCAATTGTTTCTGGATAGATTCCCCATATGCCGTCTGCCTTTCTGTAATGGTGGCAATTAATGCCTGTGTTGGGCATAGCCAGACAGGAAATGTCCCGGCATAATGCTCAATGAGTGCCCCCATAAATCTCTCTAAACTCCCAAGAACCACCCGATGGATCATAACTGGTTGGTGTTCCTTGCCATCCTGACCAACATAGGTTACATTAAATCGCTCTGGCAGATTAAAATCAACCTGAATGGTTGGTCCCTGCCATGTTCGAGACAGGGCATCCTTGAGTTTAATATCTATCTTTGGACCATAAAAAACCCCTTCACCCGGGTCAATCTGATATGGTAATTCTTTTTCCTTTAAGGACATCTCTAAGGCTATAGTAGCCATATCCCATATCTCATCTGAACCAACATATTTTTCCGGTCTGGTTGAGAGATATATTTCATATTCTTTGAACCCAAAAGAGACAAGTGTAGTAATTATAAATTCCAGTACTTTTTGTATCTCATCCTTAAGCTGTTCTCTGGTGCAAAAGATATGGGCATCATCCTGAGTAAACCCACGAACCCTGAGCAAACCATGCAGCACACCAGATCGTTCATGCCGATACACTGTCCCTAATTCAAAAAACCTTAAAGGCAGATCCCGATAGCTATGCATCTGACTTTTATAAATAAGAATATGCCCCGGACAGTTCATGGGTTTTAAGACATATTCCATATCATCTACGGTCATAAAATACATATTTTCTTGATAAAAGTCATAATGTCCTGAGGTCTTCCACAGATCAACCCGAGCAATATGGGGTGTAACAACCTCATGGTAGCCGCGATTGGCATGTTCAAGCCGCAAAAATCGACAAATCTCTTCCCTGACAATAGCACCCTTGGGATGATAATAGATAAGCCCCGGACCAGCCTCATCATATAACTGAAATATCCCCAGCTCCTTCCCGAGCTTACGGTGATCCCGCTTTTTTGCCTCTTCTATATTATGTAAATGCTGTTCTAATTCTTCCTTTGTCTCAAAGGCTGTCCCATATATTCTGGTAAGCATGGGATTTTTTTCATCCCCTCGCCAGTAGGCACCCGCAACAGAGATGAGCTTAAATGCCTTAATCTCACCTGTCCTCTTGAGATGTGGACCACGGCAGAGGTCAATAAAATCACCCTGCTTATAGATACTCACCTCTTCATCTGGAATATTTTCAATAAGTTCTACCTTATATTTCTCTCCTTTTTTAGAAAAGAAGTCTATTGCCTCACCCTTTTCCATCATGGTTTGCTCAAAGGCAAGATTAGATTTGATAATGAACTTCATCTTTTTTTCTATCTCAGGAAGTTGTTCTGTCGATAGGGATATTGGCAGGTCAAAATCATAGTAAAATCCATCGGCTATGGCTGGACCAATAGCAAATTTTGTATCAGGGAATAGTGTTGCTACTGCCTGAGCCAAAACATGAGCTGTACTGTGTCGTAGGGTTTCTAATTGATTATTCACGCTTTTACTCTTTTCTACTCCTCGTGCATTATTTAATGGTGGGCGGTACTGGATTCGAACCGGTGACCTTTTGCGTGTCGAGCAAACGCTCTAACCAACTGAGCTAACCGCCCAAGAAATAAAATTTAACAACCAATCTTAGGGTCTGTCACAAAATAAATGTATCACATCGAGGTTGTCGATTCGCTCGTCCAGCAAGGCGTGCGACTTAAGGCATAGCGAGCTATGTCGCAAGGAGCTCTGACGCCGCTGGACGAGATGAAACGGCAACTGAATGTAACATTTATTTTGTGACAGACCCTTAGCTGATACCTTTAATGATTGGCTGCGATAAATTATTAGACATTGATGTTTTTTTTGCATGTTTTATAGTATCGTATGTTACGATACCTAATCCAAGCATAAATACTATGAGAACAGTAATTGCAAGCCATTCCATCACAATTCCTCCAATTCATCAATCTTTCGATATGCAACCCTATTTATCCAAACAATTGCAAAAGTAATTAAAAGTATCACTATAGCACAAATTATGGAAAGTTGACTAATTTTTTCACAATTCTGAATTAACCAGATAATTAATGAAATATCAGAGGCAATCAAAATACCAAATACAATCTTAAACCACCCAATCTCTTCTTTTAATTTATCAATTTTTGACATTGTGCATCCAATGGAGGCGACGCCCAGATTCGAACTGGGGGATAAAGGTTTTGCAGACCTCTGCCTTACCACTTGGCTACGTCGCCATAATCTTTTCAATTTATATAATCTTACCATATTCATATGCTTTTGTCAAGCATTTTTTTGTTGATTTTGCTTCTCCTTGGTTTCAAGACAATAAATTGTTGACAAATTGGCAGGAAAATGCTTGACATTTTTGTTTACATTTGATATACTTTGATTACTTAAGAGAAGAAAACAAGGAGGCTTGTTAAAATATGAGAATTGGTATATTAACTGGCGGTGGTGATTGTCCTGGATTAAATCCAGCTATTAGAGGGGCTTTTATGAAAGCCATGGATTATGGTGATGAGCTCTTTGGGGTAATGGAAGGCTGGAAGGGAATGATAAATGGGGACACAAAGCAATTAACCCTGTCTGATGTGGAAGAAATTATTGGAAAGGGCGGGACTATTCTTGGTACATCTCGAACTAATCCATTTAAGAATGCTGAAAAGGATGTGCCCAAAGTTCTGGAGAATATGAAAAAATTTGATGCCCTGATTGCCATTGGAGGAGAGGATACCCTTGGTGTAGCCAGCAAGCTTTATAAACAATATGGAACAAATGTCGTTGGTGTACCCAAAACCATGGACAATGACCTTTCATGCACAGATTATACCTTTGGCTTTGATACGGCAGTAACTGTTGCTGTTGATGCCTTAGAGAGGTTGAGGGATACAGGCAGATCGCATCGTCGCATAATGGTTTTAGAGGTTATGGGCAGGCATGCGGGGTGGGTTGCCCTTTTTACTGGAATTGCTGGTGGTGCAGATTGGATACTGTTTCCTGAGATTGAGCCGGATGTTGAAAAGATGTGTGCTCACTTAAGCTTGATTAAACAACGAAAGAATTATGGAATAGTAGTGGTTTCAGAGGGTACCAAATTTTCAGAAATAGAAGGGGAACAAGAGGTTGATGCCTTTGGTCATGTTATTCTGAAGGAAAAAGGGATTGGAGAATATACAGCAAAGATTATCGAGGAAAAGACAGGAATTGAAACAAGGGTGGCTGTTATTGGTCATATCCAGCGAGGTGGTAGTCCTACCCTTTTTGATAGAATACTGGGAACACGGGTTGGAGTTAAGGCAGTTGAACTGATCCATGAGGGTAAATTTGGAGAGATGGCCTGTCTGAAAGGCAATGAGATAACCTCTGCACCACTTGAGACAGCGACGACAACTTTGAAAACCGTGGGACAGGATTGGTGGAAATTGGCACAGACGATGTTTAAGTGAGTTGTCATAATAAGTCTTATAAGTCGTATAGGTCTTATAAATGCTGAGGTACAAATGAAATTCCTGAGAGGTTTTGTTGCCGGTCTTGTTGCCGGGGGATTGAAGATTGGAATTAGTATCTTTGAATGGAAGGCTTTTGAGAAGGTTTACTGTACCCTGAAATCTGAAACACCCTATGTCTTTTCCCAGCTATGGAAATTGTTTAAGCCAGCCACCTACTGGGAGTCAAGGATATGGTTAGTTGATGTGTTTATAGGTATTCTTTTTGGATGCCTGTTTACCATCCTTCATGATAGCCTGCCAGGGAAAAGGATGGTTAAGGGTGTATTTTTTGGGTTTATTATCTGGGCAATTGGTGAATTTCCGGGGACAGTGAAAAATTTTATGCTTATCCCGGGAGAAATGACGATGTTATGGATAGTTACTGGATTGATTAATAGCTTGATTATTGGATTAGTGATTGCTTTGGTGTATGAAATGTTGTGGACAAAGAAGGCTGTTTGTGATTGACGAATTTGGAGGTAATGGATGAGAAGAATAATATGGTGTGCTCTTATTTTGATAGTGCTTGGTTATAATGGAACAACAGAGGCCTGTCTTGGGGCAAGACCACTATCCATGGGTGGGGCATTTGTTGCTGTGGCTGATGATATACATTCCTGCTACTGGAACCCTGCGGGTATGGGCAATCTTCAAAAGGGTGAAATGACATGGATGAAAACTCTGAATAATAATGAGATGATTAACTATCAGAACTGGACTGCATTTGGTGTAAGAATGGGGAATGCAGGTATGGGGATAAGTAAGGTAAAGGCAATAAATCTGTATGATACCAGTGGGACTTATACATATTATACCAATGAAGATTGGACAACATTTTCCTTCGGTGGTTGGGGAGCAGGGGCATTTGAGAATACAGCTATGGGGGTAAATATCCGAAAGATTTCCCATGCCTTAGAAAAAAGGGATGATGCCGAACTTATGAAGAATGGCAAGACTACTCGTGAGGGTATGGGCTATGAGGCTGAGGTAACTACATATGACCTTGGATTCTTGCATAAACTCTCGGATAATGTCACACTTGGTTTATTAATACAGGATGTGAGTGAGCCGAAATTTGAGTTGAATAAAAAACAGAGACAGCATGCCCGCAACTTCAGACCAGGGATAGCCTTTCGACCTGACGAAAAAACCATTGTGGATATGGATGTTTATTATTTCAATGTTAAAAATGTGTATGATCAAGAGGGGCAAAGCGAGGTCAGGATTGGGGCAGAGAGGTATTTGACAGATAATCTATGTGTTCGGGCTGGATTTTATGGAAAGGCATTTCATACCCTCGGGATTGGATTAAAAAGCAAGCCATCGGAGAGATCAACCGCACCAAAAATGCTGTATCAGATTGATTATGGGTTGCTGGAGGGAGTTGAAAATGCAGGAACACATCTTTTGTCAGTAACACTGAAGTGGTAACAGTTCAGGTAGATAGGCTGTAGGCTATTAGACTGTAGGGACAGTTATCTGATGCAAATCTGCATCTTCTGAGACTATAGTCTTCAGCCTAAACACCTGAATGGAAGTATTGGCGGGATGGCAGAGTGGTTTATCGCGGCGGTCTTGAAAACCGTTGACGGGGTAACCTGTCCGTAGGTTCGACTCCTACTCCCGCCGCCAGGATTTAGGAGAAGATTTGTTTCTCGCAAAGGCGCAAAGGTCGCAAAGTTTGGATGGGAACACATGAATTCTTCTTTGCGTTCTTAGCGTCTTTGCGAGAAATCTTGTCTTTATATGTACGCGGAGAGGTGCCGGAGTGGCCGAACGGGGCTGCCTGCTAAGCAGTTGTAGGGCTTAAAACCTTACCGAGAGTTCGAATCTCTCCCTCTCCGCCATTTTTTCCATTGATGATGAGGGGAAAACACAATGGAGATAACTGAAAAACAAGAAATATACCGTTATGTATATTTTAATACTCAGCTTGGTTGGATGGGAATAGCATCAAGTGACCAGGGGATAAGAGCCTTAGTCTTACCCCAAAAAGAAAGAAAAATGGTCACAAGGGAGCTAAAAAAACAACTTCCACCCCAGTCTAATATGATATTTGATTATTATAGCTTTTCAAATATAAGCGAGGCATTTAAGCAATATTTTAGGAAAAGGTTCGTCATGTTTGATTTTCCTCTTGATATTAATCGAGGGGATGCATTTGAAAGAAGGGTATGGTCAGTTACCTGTTCCGTCCCATATGGTGAGGTTAGAACATATAGATGGATTGCCCAGGAGCTTGGTTATCCAAATGCTGTAAGTCCTGTATCCAGTGCTTTACGGTATAATCCATTACCCCTGATCATCCCCTGCCATCGAGTGGTTATGAGTGAATACTCCAGAGAAGGTTACTATCGGGGATTTGAGTGGAAAAAGAAATTATTGGAGATTGAAAGAAGGGGAAGACCGGAGGGCGGACATTCCCTTCTGTCATTTGGAGCATCCGATAGAGATATTGCTTCTTCGACAATGGGATCTTTTGTGCCATAAAGGAAACGAGATGATAATCATCAATTAGTAAGTAATTAAAATACACCCCATGGTCAAACATGGGGTGTATTTGTTTGTAGTAGGGACAACTTTACCCTACAATTTCTTGAATCAAACATCAGGAGTGAATAATGAACACAGCAGATATTCCAAAAGCCTATGAACCACATGAGGTAGAAGAAAAATGGTACAAGTATTGGGAAGAGAATAATTACTTTATGCCGGATGAGGATAATGATAAACCTTGCTTTTCTATGGTTATCCCACCGCCAAATGTAACCGGTTCACTTCATATGGGGCATGCATTGAATAATACCCTTCAGGATATTCTTGCCAGATGGAAAAGGATGCAAGGAATTAATGTCCTCTGGGTGCCAGGTACGGATCATGCTGGCATTGCTACCCAGAATGTGGTTGAACGAGAGCTAAAAAAGCAGGGGCTTACCAGAGATGATCTTGGTCGTGAGGAATTTATCAAACGGGTATGGGAGTGGAAAAAGCAGTATGGTGATATAATTATCCATCAGTTGAAACGGCTCGGCTCTTCTTGCGATTGGTCAAGAACAAGGTTTACCATGGATGATGGTTTGTCAAAGGCAGTTCGAGAGGTCTTTGTCAGTCTTTATGAGGAAGGGCTTATCTATCGGGGTAATTATATTGTCAATTGGTGTCCCAGGTGTCATACTGCACTTTCAGATATTGAGGCAGAGCATAAAACAATAGAGGGGCATCTCTATTACCTCAGGTATCCAATAGAGGATGGAGGAGATATTATTGTAGCCACCACCCGTCCAGAAACCATGCTTGGTGATACTGCGGTGGCTGTAAATCCAGAGGATAAACGGTATCAACACTTGATCGGGAAATATGTTATTCTGCCTGTGCTGAATCGCAGGATACCTATCATTGCGGATACCTTTGTTGAGCCTGAGTTTGGGACTGGTGCGGTTAAGGTTACCCCTGCCCATGATCCTAATGATTTTGAAATTGGCAAAAGGCATAATCTGCCGGAGATAAATATCCTGAACCATGATGCCACTATGAATGAAAACGCCGGGTGTTATCAGGGACAGGATAGGTTCGTTTGCCGCAAAAACCTGATACAAGATTTACAGGAACAAGGTCTTGTAGAAAAGATTGAGGAATATGTCCTGTCTGTGGGGCATTGCTATCGATGCCATACTATGGTTGAGCCTTATCTTTCCCCACAATGGTTTGTTCGGATGAGTGGTTTGGCTGATGAGGCAATCAAGGTTGTAGAGGATGGCAGGGTAGAATTTATTCCCAAAAGCTGGGAAAAAACATACTTTGAATGGATGAGAAATATTAAAGACTGGTGCATCTCCCGCCAGATATGGTGGGGACATCGTATCCCGGTTTGGTATTGCCAGCAGTGTGACAAGTTATTGGTTGAGAGAGAAGACCCTTGTGTTTGTACTGTCTGTGGTGGCGAGTTGAAACAGGATGAGGATGTGCTTGATACATGGTTTTCATCTGCTCTCTGGCCATTTTCCACCCTCGGCTGGCCTGATAATACCACTGATCTCAAGCGGTTTTATCCAACCAGTGTCCTTTCTACAGGCTTTGACATCATCTTTTTCTGGGTAGCCAGGATGATCATGATGGGCTTAAAATTCCAAAGGGATATTCCCTTTCACAAGGTCTATATCCATGCCCTGATCCGTGATGCTGAGGGTCAAAAAATGAGTAAGTCAAAGGGTAATGTAATTGACCCGCTGCATGTTATTGATGATTATGGCACGGATGCCCTACGGTTTACTTTAGCCATTATGGCTGTTCAGGGACGGGACATCTTGCTTGCTGAGGAACGGATAGAAGGATATAAACACTTTTGCAATAAACTCTGGAATGCCGGCAGGTTTATCCTCATGAATCTGGATGCAGAGGCACAAAGGCACAGATGCACAGATGCACAGATGCAGGAAGAGGTAGCTGATGAGTGGATAGTTTCACGGCTTAATCAAACAATTGCTCAGGTTACTCAAAGCCTGGAGTCTTTTGATTTTGCAGAAGCCTCTGCAACTGTCTATCATTTTGTCTGGCATGAATACTGTGATTGGTATCTGGAATTGGTCAAGTCGAGGCTGTATGAAAAAGGTGAGGCAATGGAAACCGTGCAATATTTACTGGCAACAACCTTTGAGTCTATCCTGAAGCTGCTTCACCCATTCATGCCGTTTATTACTGAGGAATTGTGGCAAAGATTGCCAGGAATAGGGAATGAGACGACGATTATGCTTTCCAGATGGCCAACAGCAGGAGTAGTTAATCCAAAAGCCATTGAGGATATGGAATTGGTTATGGAGGTGGTTGGTGCTATTCGGAATATTCGCTCTATGATGAATATCCCGCCAAAAATGTGCCTGCCCAAGGTTATAGTCAAACAACATCTGGAGGAAACCGCTGAGGTGCTTCGGACATGTATTAAGTATATCAAGCGATTGGGCAATATAGAGGAGATTATTTTTGACCCTGAGGCAGAAAAACCTCATGCTTCAGCCGTGGCTGTGGCAAAAGGTACAGAAATTTACATCCCATTAAAGGGATTAATTGATCTGGAAAAGGAACAAATGCGGCTTAAAAAACAGATGGAAGGGATAGAACAGGCATTGCGTGGTATTCAATCTAAATTAAATAATCCAGGCTTTGTTGATAAGGCACCACAGGATGTAGTGGACAAGGTGAAGGAACAGGGGGCATTACTTGAGAAGAATAGGGAGAGGCTGGAGGAGAATTTAAGGATGTTGGGGGAATAATTACCCCAATTTCGCCTTTATTCTTTCGGGATGACGGCTCTCCTCAGATTAGTGGGAAAATTATGTCGAACCTCCATGTTCAATCAAAACCTGAAGGCAGTTTTACAAAATCTGCCAGATCGTTTTTATTCAGCGGATTGGTCTTGCCAAGGTTTCTGTCTAAATTAAGCTGATAAAACCAGACCTTGCGTGTGGGTGACCCTTTTTCAAAAAATAACACCACCGTTTTTAACACCCGCGTCAGTAAATGTACGGTTTGTTTCACATAGTCCAGCTCCCTTGAGCATGATGTTTTTTACCCATGCCAGTTCTCTAAACGGATTAGCCATTCATGGAAATGAGGACATTCGGTGCGGATGGCAGCAAGTCCGATTTCAAGAATTGCCAATGTTCCCAGCAGCGGTTTTTCATACCCTGCAACCAATTCCTCCACTCGTTTCGAGGGAGCTGTTACTGGTGAATCATTGATCTCTTCTGGTGAGGAAAACTGATCACGGATTAATTGGAATTCCACTGCAAGTTCCGGGCGTTCAATCCCGCGACCAAAGCCCTGACAATCGCTGAAGAGCAGCCCCTCAAATTCATGCATAATTACGAATGGGATGAAGCGATGCGGATCAAATCCGTCACCAATTTCGCGACAAATATCCGCTAACAGAGCGTTCTCAATCATGGCAGCTTTTTGTGCAAAGGGTAGTGTTCCCGCCATCTCCCGACCAGGCCATGCTTTGTTGCCTTGTTGAGGTAGAGCGTAATAATCGACCATCGTGGTTGATAGACAGTCATGGTCTTGTTTAAGGTGATTAATGATATCTTTTCGAACAGCAGTCCATGCCCGAATGCCACCGCGACGGTCTCTCTGTCGCGAATTTCCCATGAGACGGGCACTGACATTTGAATAATTATAGTTACAAAGGTGCGGACCAAGTATATCGTTAACAAATGCTTCCTCGGTTTTACCTTCAACATGAATGAGCAGTCTGGACATATTGTCATTCCCTCCCGGGTCGTCCGCCCAGTTCATTTTTCTCCCATAGTTGTCCGAGGCTGTAATCCTCAAGCCAATTGGCAAGCATGGTAGGATCGAGCGGGGTAAACTTAGTACTTCCATCCACACGGTCGGCAACCAGCACATCTTCAGGCTGAAAATGATCGAGCAACAGTGGAGATTGTGTCGAAAGAATCACCTGCGTTTTCACGGAAACCTGTTTGACTAAAGATGCCAGCATCGTAATTGCAGCAGGATGAAGACCGAGTTCCGGTTCATCCACCAAGATAATTGATGGCAGAAATTTTTCAGGCTGAAGAAATAGCGTTGCCAGTGCAATAAATCGTAGCGTACCATCTGACAGACTTGATGCGCCAAAATACTGATCTGAATTTTTATGTTTCCATGCCAAACGAATAACATCTTCATTTCGGGGATCAGGCTCAAGTTGGAAGTCATCAAAAAATGGTGCAACCCTTTGTATCGTGCGACGAATAAGGCTGTATGAGGTTGGCTGTTTCTGTTGTAGCAAATACAAAAAGGCAGGCAGATTTGTCCCATCAGGACGCAGGAAGGCATTGTCATTCAGTTGGGCTGTTTTTCTCATTGGCGAACTGGTGCTGGTATCATGGACATGATACAGTCGCCATTTTCCCAGTCGAGTGCGTACCCAGATTGCTGTCTTTCTGATATTAGAATCGCTGATCCCTGCCTCCCAGCCATTCTCTCTTGCACTGAGTGATTCATAATAGGGCATTGGATATTTTTTATCCCAATAATATACCCTTTCATCAGCAGGGTACAGTCCATCATTCACCGTCGGTTTCAATGTTAACTCATATTGATTCACCCCTTGACGGAAGGAAACACATATTTGGATTTCCCCTGTCATTTTTGAACCAAAATGCAACAATTGCTCTGCCCCACCGGACTTGCGTACATATTCGTTCAAATGTCCTTCCCTGATCTCATGCAGAAATGCAAATACGCCGATAAAATTGGACTTGCCCGAACCGTTTGGGCCAATGATTATATTGATAGATCGTAGAGGCAACTTCTCAATTGAAGCTATGCTCTTGAACCCTTTAACTGTAATAGAGTCAATTTCTGGAGTATTCATATAGATTACCTCACGCGTTATTTTTTGTCCATACCACTTTACCGCAATTGATGCTTTCTTACCTGCTGTGCCATAATTCATAGCATAGCATAACATAAAACAATACCATTGTCAATATTTTTCGACCTGTGCAATCAGGGTAGCAGTTATAGAGTGCGAAAACTTACTTGCTTTCGCTTTTGAGTACGGCAACTTACTTGGCTACACCGATTTCATGGTGTTTAATTATATCCCTTTAGTGTGTGCGTTTCGAGACAGGCAAAACTTGCTTGTGTAATTAACAGATCGACAGGCTGTTACGGAATAGGCATTTGGCCATAAGATGCATACAATATGTTGTCCGTATTCCGTAGGGACATCCCCTTGTGGGTGTCCGTCTGTTGATTATCCGTTGCATTTGTGACCGTTTGGTGCGTTTTACGGACAGGG
>JAZDHC010000010.1:0-12463 GCA_043806395.1 Candidatus Desantisiibacteriota bacterium
TTCTCCTGTGCCGTGAAATTTTCCCTCTTTTTCTCACCCATAATATTCCTCCAATTAGATAGATTTTTAACCCCATTCTGATTATACACTATCGCTAAATAAAATGGAAGAAAATTATGATTCCGTCTGAAACAACACACTATAACGGGGTAAGGATGGGGTAATGTTTGCGGGGCGGGCGGATTGTGGCTAAAGATGTGATTCCGCTACGCTCCATCACATCTTTAGCCACAATCAAAAAATAGTAGTAGACAAATTGCCGGATGAGTTGTATAATTAAATCAAGAAAAAGTGGGGGAATAAAACTGAAACGGGTGGAGGAATAAACCTGAAAATCGACAAAGATTTCTTACAGTAATTCGAAATGACAATTGCAGAAGTTATAAAAATGTATTTCTCCCACTAATCTGAGGAGAGCCACTTTTTTTATGCTTGACTTTTTCAAACCTTTATGGTATAAATAAGGGTAAGTAATCAGGTATCAGTTAACACCTGATCATTTCTCTGATCTGAGGTGAGAAACCATGTGGATTATTGCTATAATATTTTGTCTGATTTCCTATCTTTTCGGATCAATCCCTACTGGCTACTGGATGGGATTGATGGTAAAGAAGATAGATATTAGAACCCAGGGAAGTAAAAATATAGGGGCAACCAATGTTTTCAGGGTACTTGGTCGAAGATATGGGATATTGGTGCTGGTGCTGGATATTCTTAAAGGTGTAATTCCGGTGATTATAGCCAGAATATATTTTTCTCATGAGTTTCAAGTTGTATGGATATTGGTTGGATTAGCAGCCATCTGTGGTCATACATGGACAGTATTTTTAGGGTTTAAGGGTGGCAAAGGGGTAGCAACCAGCCTTGGCGTTTTTCTTGGACTTGCCCCAATACCTGTCTTGATTGTTCTCCCTGTATTTATTATAATTTTTTACACAACCCGATTCGTTTCACTTGGATCAATTATCTCCAGCCTGCTTCTGCCACCCCTTGTCTGGATATTTACCCAGAGCATTCCCTTGTTGATATTCTGTATAACCATGGCAGTCTTGATTATTATTCGACATATTCCTAATATTAAGCGATTGATAAGGGGTGAGGAGAATAAGTTATGAATCAGGGACATCTTTAATACTGAGCCCGAAGGAGTACTCGACAGGCTGTTACGGAATGGAAATTCGGCAGAAGATGCATACAATATATTGTCCTTATTTCGTAGGGACATCCCCTTGTGGGTGTCCGTCTGTTGATTATTCCGTTGCGTTTGTGACCATTTGGTGCGTTTTACGGACAGGGACGAGCCCCCTGCCTTCGCAGGGGCAGGCTCTGTCCCTACGATAACTTTAGTTCCGTAACAGCCTGTCGACGAGGGATATTTTTGCAAGATTTCTCACAGTAGTTAGTTCGAAATGACAGAGAAAAAAGAGATGACAAGACACTACGGCATATACATTATCACCTTATTTCTTCCTTGTTGTTTAGCATCATAGAGTGCCTTATCTGCCTTTGCCAGCAGCTCTTTTTCCGTGGATATGCCTGTATTAGGGTAGGTGGCTGTGCCGAGTGAGGCTGAGAGTTGATGGGGTTTTCCGTTAATCTGGTAGGGGGCTTCGTAAATATTGGATCTAATCTCATCAGCTATATTAAACCCTGTATTCTGGTCAGTCTCTGGTAAAACAACAGCAAATTCATCTCCACCAAATCGAGCAACAGTACCTTTATTGCCAACGGTTTCCTTGATAATATCAGCTATGGTCACGATTAATCTGTTTCCCTCTGAATGCCCAAAAGTATCATTAACGAATTTTAGCCTGTCAAAATCTAACATAAGAAATGATAATGGCTTCTGGTATTGAGCCGCAAAACTGAATTCCCTGACCATCAGATCCTCAAGATACCGATAGTTATATAACTTGGTCAACTCATCCCTTTCAGCCATCTCTTTAACCTTGGCAAAGAGCCGTACCTTTTCGAGGGTAACTGAGACCTGATTGGCGACAATGGTTAAAAGCCTTCTCTGCAATGGGGTAAAGGCATTTTCATTAAAGCTGTTGATGTTCAAAAAGCCAATTATTTCACCCCTGTAATTCAATGGAGCAATCAAGGAGCTCTGAAATTTTTCTACCCCAATCCAATACAGATTGCCTGCCTCTCCATCCTCTGTTGAGTAGGCAACCTTTTTAACCTTATCAGGATTTACCTCTGTCCAGGCAGATTCTAATTGTCTTTTTATATGGTTAAGGCAGTTATCATTAATAAAGCAAGCCTGTTTTATCTGACTGAGGATTCGGTCATTTTCAAAATAAAGATAGCTGCCAGCATGATAATTAAAGAATTGTTGAATGCGTTCCAATACCCAGAATAATATCTCCTGCGGAAGGGACATCAAGGGTATCTCCCGTGATATGCTGTATAAAATCCCCAACTCCTCGGTTTGCGCCTCTAATTCTTCCTTTTCCTTTATCAACTCAACAGTCTTTTTTTCTAACTCCTCTTTTTCCCTGATCAAAATTCCTTTCCCCTTCACCTCTTCTAATAAACCCTCTTTTTCTCTTTCCAATTCCTCTTTTTCCAGTTCAAGCTCATCCAACTCTCTTTGCAATTTTTCTTTTTCAGCCATGCTGGATGCTGTTGCCTGTTTTTCTTTCAGCAATGCCTCTTTGCTCTGGATCAATTCCTCCTTGATCCGAATCATTTCCTCTGTTTCTTTGAGTTGTATCTCTGCCTTTTCTCTTTCTTCTAATAAATTTTTCTTTTCCTCTTCTTCTTTTCTCATCTGCTCTTCATACTGTTCTATCTCTTTTAATACCATTTCATTTTTTTCATGAAACATGTTCTTTGAGTTTTTAATAGCAATAGCAGCATGACCACAGATAATAGACAAAAGTTTGATATCACCCTCATCAAAGGGTTGACGGGTTGATTTGTTATTAACATTAATAACCCCAAGTATATCGTCTCCTATCTTCAGTGGGGCAGAGATTAAGGACTTGGTATAATATTTTGGCGAATTTTGTTGAACACCAAATCTGGAGTCCTGGGTTACATCCTTGACCAAAAGCGGCTCGCCACTTTTAGCCACAAAACCTACAACCCCTTGTCCAACAGGCAATTTGGTCTTTTTCATAACCTCATTATTCATGCCTACGGCTGCCTTAATGGTCATCTCCTGGGTAAGCTGATCAATAATCATGAGTGAAACGAGTTCAGCATTCATGGCTTTAGCTGTAAGGCTAACAATAAGACTGTAAAGTTTTTCAGGCTCTAAGGTCAGGATAAGCATCCTGGATTCTTCAAACAATTTATAAAATTCAGTCAACGAATGAATATCTTCTGTTTTTTCTACAAGCTCTTTATGCTTTGTCTTTGTCTCCAGAGCCAATTGGCAGATAAGGGAGATAAGCTCAATATCCTGCTCTAACATGGCTACAGATATTCTGTGTCCCCTTTCAAATGAGGAAAGAAAGGTATTTCTATCTGCTACGCCAAACTTTTCAATAAGAGACACATAATGAGCAGGCTCAACCCTCGGATCAATGAGTTCACAACCGCCAAGCACACCAATCACCGTGTTATCTGCAAGGATTGGGCAATAAAATCCCAGAAATCCAGCCGGACAGGAAAATACTGTAGGTGTTTTTTGTTCCACTGCCTGCTGAAGGCAATCCTTAAATACCTGTGAACATTCTACCTTTCCCTTAGGGGTGGCTTTAATCGCCTGACAATAAAGGTGATCCTGTTCCTCATTAAATATAAATTGTCCCTCTGGTGTGGCAATCCAACAGGAGGTTATGCCTATCCTTTCCAATAAAACACTTCGAATCATTGACCAACCGCGGGTATTTATAAATTGTTCTAAGATATCTATTTTATTCATTTTTGCTCCTTTTTGAGAAGATAGTCTATTAGACTGTATGTAGGCTACTGCAATCAACAAACCCACAAATAGTAAATTAATAGGAAATAAAATTCCTCACTATTCACTTATAACACTCGTTAAGTTAAGAGAAAGCATTCAGTTATCAGCGTTTAGCTGTCAGCTTAAAAACCATGATAGAAACAGGTGTCGAGAGATCCAAAGTTACATGCCAAATGGAAGATAACGATATATGGTTTGTTCCCTTATTTCTTGATTTTCCTTGTGTTAGCTGAATGCTTACAGTTAAGAGTCCAAGCAATTCAGACCTTAAGCTGCAAGCGAAGCGTCTCCTGCGTTTCCTGACTTCCCATAAAATTTTCTAAAATCGCTTTCGCTATAGCGATAGACAAAAACGATGGCACTGCATTTCCGATTTGGAGATTTCTGTCGCTGCGTGAACCATAAAATTGATAATCGTCTGGAAAGCATTGAATTCTTGCACCTTCTCTTGTTGTCAAAGGTCGTGGTGCTTTCGGGTGAATGCACCTTGATGATGAAGGTGTGCTTAAATTTCTAGTTATTGTTGTTGATGGTCTTTTCCACCAAAGGCGACAATATGTGTTTTTGAATCCCGATGTTGGTCTTAAATCTTCTGGTAAATCTTCAGGAGTGCCACCGTCTGGCAACAATTCCATCATTTTTATCAGTTTTGCGTTATTATTCGGAGCATTATGATCCATCAATTTTTTTGGAGCATTCTGACGCATGAATTTCTGAAAATCATTTTTTGGGTCTGAAGCATAATCAAATCGTTCTTCGCCAGATTTTATAAAAGGTAAATCACTTATTGCTTCTTCAAGCATTAAATAAGGTTTCAAATTCTTTTTAAATAAATTAAACAAGTCAGGCGACTCTTCTGGATTAAAATGCGTAGGTTCAGGATACTGAAAATTGTTTTCGAGTTTTGATCCGATGATTATTATTCTTTCTCTTAATTGTGGTACGCCAAAATCAACGGCATTCAAAACCTTATACTGCATTTTGTAGCCAAGCGACTCAAAAAGCGAAATTATCGTTTCTAATAATTCACCATTCTGTATAGATAAAAGTCCTTTGACATTTTCAAAGAGAAAAAGTTTTGGATTAAATTCTTTCAAAACGCGGTAATATTCTTGAAAAAGTTTACCCCTTGGATCATCAATCAATCTTTTCCCGACGGTTGAATATGCCTGACAAGGTGGTCCGCCTATAATTATGTCAATTTCACTTGGACTAATGTTCAAATCGCTTTCGATTTTTTGGGCATTAAAATCTTTTATGTCTTCAACGAAAACTTTTACAGTGGGATGATTTAACGAATAAGCTTTTGCCATGTTCGGCAATATTTCATTCGCTGCCACGATTTCAAAATGATTGTTATGGGCAAAGCCATAACTCAAGCCACCTACACCGCAAAATAAGTCAATAACCTTTAATTTCTTGTTCAGGGGATCTAAAAAGTTAATCAAATTTCATCTCTTTATATTTGATTGGTTTTTCCGTTATTTTCCAAACGAAATAATTTTGATCAATATTAAAAACAGTTTGACCTTCCATTTGTTGTCTGGTTATCCAATTTACACTGTCATCCTCAATTTCGTCCAATTTAATAAATGCCACTTGTCCATTGTACAAATCAAAGTGAATTGCCATCGTATGAATCCCAAAATCATGAAAAACCCTTTTTGCTTCCAAGACTTTGTGTTGTTTTATATCGTTTATTCCAGTAAAACCGGACTGTATTTCTATTCTTTCGTTTTCTTTGCCGTTTAATCTTATTTCCAAATCGGCTTTCGGAGTTCTTTTGAAAGTTTCTACGGTTCTCAAATCATCATCGCCAATCAAATCGATTTTTGAAGTATCCACATCAAATACTAAACCGAGTGCTTTCAAAAAGTAATTCGAAACTACGAAACCTCTCATCCATGAAAAATAAACCTGTTCAGGTCTTCTGCCTTGATTGTTGAGTATGGGTAAAATATTGCACGATTTCATTATTTCAAACGAACAGTCTATGTGTTCTTTTTTGAAAGCAACAATATCATCAATTTTTATTTCGTTTGCAACAACACTATTCATCTTATCAACAATATTATAAAGACGGTTGTTCAAAAGTTCTATATAATTAAAATCGATAGTTGGCATAACATCTTTTGCTCCAAAAAAGTTTTTGACATCTGCTTGATTGGCAAAACCGAGCTTTGATCTATATTGTCGAAAATATTCCGATGTAATTGCAGTTTGTCCTATCATAGTTTATTTTATTAAATCCTCCTCGTGTTTTACTGTAAGCATTCAGTAATCAGGGGTCAGTCCATAACCTTCCCCCTCCCTAATGTGCCCCCTTTCGACCAAAGATAACCAACAATGTTTTCAGCATTAGCTTAAAATCCAGGACAAGGGAATAATTTTTTACATATAAAAGATCATATTTCAGCTTACTCTTGGGAGAAATATCGTAGCCGGCATTGACCTGTGCCAGTCCGGTAATGCCAGGTCTGACCTTAAATCTTTTGGTATATCCAGGGATTGCTGTCTTAAATTGTTCAACAAAGAACAACCTTTCTGGCCTTGGACCAACTAAACTCATCTGACCAAGAAGGACATTAACACATTGAAGGATTTCATCTATACGGGTCTGTCTTAGAAATTTGCCTAATTTGGTAATCCTTTCATCGTTTTTCTGGGCAAGTACTGGTCCAGTATCTTTTTCTGCATCTGTCATCATGGTTCGAAATTTATATATCTTAAATAGATGTCCATCCCGGCCAACCCTTTCCTGACTGAAGACAATCGGTCCCTTTGAATCAAGTTTGATGAGAATGGCAACAATTATCAAAAATGGAAAGAGGGTAATTAATACCAGAAGGGATGCTGCCATATCGATAAGCCGTTTAATACTCCTGTTCCATCCTGAAATAGGCTGGATATTTACATCAATCAAGGGAATAGTCTCTATCTGTATGGTTTCTAACTTGCCAATAACAGATTCATATATATCAGGTACGGTCTTAAATCGGACTCGTTCATCCTCGCAACTCAACACTATATCCCATAGCTCCTGATTAGTAACTGGAGGGATAGTAATGATTACCTCATCTATTTTGTGTTCCTGCATTACACTCAGCAAATCTGAGTATTGTCCTAAGACATTCTCGCCCTGTGTCTCTCCAATAAATCCAATCAATTCATATCCTGATTTTGGTGCTTTTTGTATCTCTTCGGCAACAGCCATGCCATCATCCCCAGTGCCAACAATCAAAAGCCGTCTAACAGGCATGATTAATTCCTTGATAATCATCCTCCAGCCACTCAAAAGAAAGGTATTCAAAAACCATGAAATGATAAAGACAGAGGTAGGAAATGCTATGGCAATGTTTCGATTAGCATAAATAACTCCAATAACTACAAGCATACCAGCCGTGGTTGCCTTAAGTATGATCGCATGAATATCTTCCCCATCCTTTTTCCAAAGATATGCCCCGCTGCCGTAAAGGGCAAAAAGCATAATGGCTGTAATTGCCATCCACATGGATTGATAGGCTTCAAAGTTTGCTGAAGGAAGGATGCCGCCAAACCTGATCAAAAAGGAGGCTATTATCCCTGCATTAATCAACAGGGTATCTATTATTACAGAAAAAATAATCCACATGAGGTTTTTCTCCTTTTTGGGGAAAGGCAATAGGGCGAACACATAGCAATTCTAATTATGAACCGCAGAGACACAGAGACGCAGAGAATACGCAGATAAAAAGATATGGAGATAATAGAGATAATAAAGATGTGAGTGTTTTTACTGCAAATCCAATGAAAATCGTTTCTTTCTATCCCCCATTATCTTCATTATCTGTCTCATATTTCTCTGTGCCTCTGCGTCTCTGCGGTGAAAAAAGTCATAATGAGAATTGCTGGGCGAACACATAGGTTCGCCCCTACTACCCTATTCCACCGTAACACTCTTAGCAAGATTCCTCGGCTGATCCACATCGCAACCCTTTCTATCTGCAATATAATAAGCAAGAAGCTGAAGGGGAATAATGGTCAGTAAAGGGCTGAATATTTCCATAGTATCTGGCAGATAAATAACGAAATCTGCTTTTTTCGTTACCTCCACATCACCCTCTGTTGCTAACGCAATAACAATTCCATCCCTTGCCTTTACCTCTTCGATATTACCCAATATTTTTTCATAGGTTTTGCTATGGACAGCAATGGTCACAACAGGCATATCCTCATCAATCAAGGCAATTGGCCCATGTTTCATCTCGCCAGCAGGGTATCCCTCTGCATGGATGTATGATATTTCCTTCAATTTCAATGCACCCTCAAGGGCTATGGGATAGTTTATCCCTCTGCCAAGGTATAAAAAATCCTTATAATGGCTAAACCCATGAGCCAGCTTTTTAAGATTTGCATCCTCTTTTTTAAGTATTTCACCTATTAGATGTGGTAATCTACGGAGTTCATTGATCAAATCCTTAGCATTCTCAATCCCAATTGTGCCTCTTGCCCTGCCAAGATATATGGCTAACAGGTACAGGGCAGTTAATTGAGCCGTAAATGCCTTGGTTGAGGCAACGCCTATCTCTGGACCGGCATGGGTATAAATGGTACCATCTGATTCCCGAGGAATAGAGCTACCAAGGACATTACAAATAGAAATGACCTTTGAGCCATTTGCCTTTGCCTGTCTTATGCCAGCTAAGGTATCAGCGGTCTCACCTGATTGAGAAATGGCGATGGTCAGTGTTTTATCAGAAATAATAGGGGATCTGTATCTAAACTCAGAGGCAATATCTACCTCAACTGGAATTCCGACTAACTCTTCAATAATAAACTTTCCCACTAATCCAGCATGCCATGATGTGCCACAGGCAATAATTGTCACTTTTTCTATTGTTTTGAGCTGGTCAAGGGATAATTCCATCTCTTCCAGATGAATATTATCCTCACCAAGCCTTGTTCTCATGGTATCCTCTATGGCTGTGGGCTGTTCAAAGATTTCCTTGAGCATAAAATGTTTGTAACCTGCTTTTTCAGCCTGAGTGGCATTCCACTCAATCCTGACTATTGTTTTTTCTCTCTCAATCGCCTCCATATCTGTAATCCTTACCCCGCTCCGGGTTAAGATTGCAATCTCTCCATTGTCGAGGAAGATAACATTTCTGGTATGGTTTAATATGGCTGGCACATCTGAGGCAATAAAATATTCATTCTCTCCAAGCCCTACAATCAACGGACTATCATATCTGGCTGCAACAATCTGCCCGGGGAATTTTGCACTCATCACAGCCAGAGCATATGTACCCATCACCCTTTTTAATGCCAGCCGCACAGCCTCATACAAAGATTTTTCCTCTGTACTCTGCTCAAGTTCTTCCTCAATTAAATGAGCAAAAACCTCTGTATCTGTTTCAGAGGCAAATACATGTCCCCTTGATTGAAGTTCATCTTTTAAAGAAAGATAGTTTTCTACAATCCCATTATGAACAACCACAATCTCATTTTTGCAATCTCTATGAGGATGAGCATTTTCCTCAGATGGCCGTCCATGTGTTGCCCATCTGGTATGCCCAAGCCCAATATTGCCTGGTACTGGTTGTAGTTTAACCATTTCCTCTAAATTGTTCAGTTTCCCCTTACTTCTTTTTACCTCAATCATATTGTTATTTAAGACAGCTATTCCAGCAGAATCATAGCCCCTGTATTCTAAATGCTTCAATCCATCAAGTAAAACAGTAGACACATCCTGATACCCTACATATCCAACAATTCCACACATAATAATACCTCCATTTCTAATTGCTCCCAGAAGTTAGAAGTTCTCCATTGAGATTATACCATGCTTTTTCAATTTTTGCTATAATTTTTTTGATATGAGTGAAAAATATTGACATTTAGCTGTATTTAGGTTATAATATCCTCATCAGTGGTAGATCCACAAAAACATCAGAGCAGAGGAGAAAAATCATGAAACAATCGACGACACTAATATCCATATTTTTGTATCTTATCCTACTTTCACCATGTGAAGCAGCCAGACAGGAGTATATTAAAATAGCTACATTTAACATTGAAAATCTTACCGCTAAGGGGAAGAATATGAAACAGATTGCCCAGATAATCAAGTATCTTGGGCTTGAGATAGTTGGTATTGAAGAGATTGTAGAACCAAAAGCACTTGATGAATTGGTCAAATACCTTGGTGGATTCAAGTATAAGATAACCGGTGGTACTGCCCCCATCCATGTAGGAATAATCTATAATAGCACGGTGATAGATATCTCTGAGGTAAGTGAGATAAAAACGCTTACCTTAAATAATGAGAGAAAATTCAGGCCAGGCTTAAGAATAAAGGCTAAGGTCAAGCCAGATGGGTTTGATTTTATTCTGGCAGTGGTTCATCTAAAATCAAAGGTTGGTGGAGAAGAAACCGATTCATATCGCAAGCAGCAGGTTCAATGCTTATCTAACTGGATAGATAAGGAATTACAAGCACATCCTCTGGAGAAAGATATTATTGTCCTTGGGGATTTTAATGAGACATTGGAAAGAAATCCCTTTACCCCTCTTAGCCAGCGAAAGGATATTAAGATACTGACCGGGGATCTTGTACCAGGAAGTGTCTCCTATATAGGCAAGAGTGGACAGCAGAAATATCGATCACTAATTGATCATATCATTCTTTACAAGGGTAAGGGTGGTTGCTTTGATGAATATAAGCCGGCAAGCATCGGCTTGTTAAAGGATTATGATAAATATCAGGGTTATAATGTTACTACTCCCCCGGATGGGACTACACTCATCTCTGATCATGTTCCAGTTTATGCCAGTTTTTTGACAAAGGATAATGATTGATAGTACTTTACCCGTGTAATTCTTGCTTTTTGTGCAAGGAAGTTTAGTGTCAATCACATGATAGGAGATTAAATCCCTTATATCGGTGACAATTTTCTTCTACGGTTTCAGTTAATTGCTCTAATTTTTTTGCATCTATCTCCTGAATTTGGAGTTGAGAGATAAATTTAATATAGCGATTATTAGCTGCTATGAATTCACCGACCAGATAATTCTTTGCCTGAAAGAGGATGGCATTAAACTAAAAGAGTTATCCCAACCGATGGCTATATTTGAGGCTATCATGAGCCTTTCACCCAGATATGTGCCTGATACAAAGGATAGCCGATCCTTCCCCGGGGTGATACTTGATATGGTAAAATATCCTGTAGAAATGTTAGCCTTGCCTGCGGGTGATTGCGATGATTTTACCACACTTTATGCCGCCTGCCTTGTTTCCATAGGTAGAGGAGTGGCATTGATTACTATCCCTGAACATATCTTTTTAGCCTTTGATACCAACATTCATTCAAAACACAAGGGTTTGTTTAATCTGTTTGAGGGAAGTTATCTTGAGCTGGATGATCATATCTGGATACCTATGGAGCTTACTAAAACAAGCAGTTCCTCTATTCTCTAACCGATAGGCAACGACAGATACTTCTTGTTGGTGGGATGTTGGCGTTCATTAGAAAGGAGATAAAAAAATTGCGAAGTGTTTTTGTAACTGGTACAGATACAGGCGTTGGGAAAACAGTGGTTGCCGGTGGATTGGCTGGGGTATGGCATAGAAAAGGGTATAATGTTGGGGTGATGAAGCCTGTTGCCACTGGTGGTATCCTGATTAATGGTGAAATTACCTCACCTGATCTTTTATTCCTGCAGGCAGCCATTGGCAATGTTTCAAGGGATGAAAAAGCTCTGACTATGCCCTATTGCCTGAAAACACCTGCTGCCCCTGCAATTGCTGCTGAAGTAGAAGGGATAGAAATAATTCCTGAAAAAATAATAGAGGCATACTCAATACTATCTAATCGCCATGAGATAATGGTTGTTGAAGGAATAGGCGGGCTGCTGGTGCCAATTACCTATAATTATCTGGTGGCTAACCTTGTCAGGGATTTGCAGCTTCCTTTATTGATTGTTACCTCCTCAAGGCTTGGCACAATCAATCATACCCTGTTAACAATAAAATGTGCCCAAAGTTATGGGCTTTCCATTGCCGGAATAATAATAAATATGTTGCCCGATACCACATCTTTTACCATTGCCGAGCAAACATTTCCTCAAGTACTCAAAAAACTTACTGAAGTACCTATACTTGGAGTAATGGAATGGGATAACTCCATAACCGTTGAGGGTGGAAGGGTAGGGGATGTAGTGGAGATTGTAAAGAGGTGTGTGAATAAGGATTTACGATAATTCTTGACACAAAAAACATGCTATTCCTAATCGCTTGCAGTTCTTATGCTTGTAAAGAACTTGACATAATTTTCAATGAACTCTCCCAATATGCAACGCTCTCCACTATTGAACTTAAGGCAATTAGGAAAAAATATTGACAATGGCGTTATTTTATGTTATTATAGTAACTGCTCAATATCTTGTGGAAAGTGGAAAGGATTAGCCACAAAGGCACAAAGGCACGAAGGAATACACAAAGGAAGATATTCTTAGTGTTTTCTTAGTGTCTTGGTGTCTTAGTGGCAAATCTCTATCTTACACATT
>JAZDHC010000011.1:0-16040 GCA_043806395.1 Candidatus Desantisiibacteriota bacterium
CAAGCCTCCCAGTTTGATTATGAAGAAAGTATACCAGATTATTTACGATATTGCAAGGTTATTCGCGACATCATAAGATTGACACGACAGTTGGCCAAAATCACAAGCAAGAATCGTGCCGAACAGTATTGGGACACATCCAACATTTTCTTGACAAAAAATGTTGGATGGTGTAAAATAAAAATATGCTAAGAATTGCCAGAGCAATAGCGTTAAATTATCCTCATCATGTAACTCAACGGGAAAATAATTGAACTACAAAGATTGGGAGTCCACTTGGTTTTAGTGATTTTTTAGATAAGATGGAAGCGTTATTGGCTCGGCATTTGCAACCAAGAAAAGGTGGAAGACCACATAAGAAAAGGAAATAATATGGGATGTGTCTCCATATTTTTCACCGATGTCTTAACAAACCTGTTAAATAGGACTCAAAAATGAGGTAAGATTATGATTTGTGATAATTGTGGATATGAAAATAATAATAGTGCTTTATGCTGTGGACTTTGCGGGAAGGTGTTTAGGAAGGAAGTGCGAAAAGAGAAATTATTTAGAGAAGATAAACCGAAACTTTCTGTGAAGGAAAAATTCTATAAGTTCTGCAACTGGATGAGGGAGGAAGATAAGCCAGATCCGCTCGGAGTTAAAAGTGTAGGAAACCTTTTGACCACATTTCAAAAAGAGAATTGGAGAGGAAGAATTGGTTTAATAATATTGGTAATTTCCTTTATATTAGGTTATATTGAATTGCAGTACTTTCACAAAATTACTAATCATTCATTTGAATATCGTTGGGGAGGGATGGATATTATAGAAGGATCAATCTGTATGATACTAACTTTTTTTACTGGTATAATTCTCGTAATAATATATCTCTTAATTGAAATGATATTTAAGATAATTTTGAAAATGTTAAGCTTAATTAAAAGAGGTGGAAAAAAATGAACAAATCAAGAGTATTTTCTTTAATTTTTTCACTATATTTGTTCATAGCATGTTTTTCACAAATTTGTTATGCTGAAAAATCTATGTGGGATCATACTGTAATATGGGGAAAGGCAGCATTACAGGCAAGTGGAGTTAATCCCTTAGCAAAATTGGGAGGAGTAGCAGGAAAAGGGTTAGCAAGCATTTTTAAACCTCAGTCTGTAGAAAGTTGGAGTCAATGGGGAGAAGGTATTGAAAAAGGAAGACAAAGAATTGACGATGTCAACAAAAAACTTCAATCCCCCACCGGCGTAGGTTTCTTAGTTTGGGGAGCTGTTACCACAGCCGAGGTTGGCTCGGCGATTCTTGAAACAGCCGTACCTCCGGTAAGGATTGGAAAGGCGGTACTTGGTGTAAGTTATGCCTACTACCGCAATTGGGAAGAGGATTGGATGAAGGATCTGAAACAAACGAAGCAGGAGCCTGCACCAGTTAATAATGTTGTAAAAACACCTCCCCCTGTACCTATTACTAAGCCAGCAAACGACCACCCGGATGATTATGCTGGTGTACTTGATGCACCGCCAGGAATACCACCAAATGATGACTTACAGATGTTACTTGAGGAATATAATGAGTTTAGTCTGTCATATCTTGCCATGGAAATAGGGATGACTATAAACGATCCAACATGTGAGTATCAGATGGCAAGTTTTGCTGAAAAGCTGAAAAGTAAGTGTCCTGAGTATGAACGAGATATAAATGAGTTTTCCAAATTGGCCCAAGAGGCTTATCAGGCAGCATATACTGTTCAGGAAAGGGTGTGCTTGCTGTATTATGGTACGATTACCGAGACCACGGAATTTCCGCATTTTAAGAGTAAAGAAGATGTCCTGTCCTTCTTAAACTCTCTCTCTCCTCAGGATAAAAAAGAGGTGTTACAGTTACAAAAGGAATTTTTTGAAAAATCAGCCATAGCGGTTGGGACAGAAAAGAAGGTTTATGATGATATAAGAAAAACAGTAGATGTAGGCATTTTATACCAGGGATTCCCTGAAGCCTTGACAAATCTATTAAATAGGCTCAATATTTCCAATGCTCGATTTTGGATAGAAGAGGATTTGAATAATTATAAGATTATCATTATCCCTTCTGGTGGCTTGTTTGGCATGGATTCATCTAATATCATAAAGGATAAACTTCGAGAATATGTCAATCGTGGGGGAACATTAATTTGCTTTGCCCAGCAGCATGGAGATGAGTTTAAGGCATTGCCAAGAGGTGATGAGATTGATGCTTATGGCTGGCAGGAAGACCAGTCATGCTGGCAAAATTCAGTGTATATCAATAATTATGACCATATGTTTGCAGGACAGAATAATTCGACACTAAATGTTGGTGTAGATGGATATTTCAGTCGATATCCTGAGGATGGGACGGTACTGCTTCGGCGGCATAAAAATCAGATGCCAGCAATGATTTCGTATCTATATGGCAGTGGGAGGGTTATTGCTTGTACCATGTTTTCTGATTGGACAGAGGAATATGGTAAACTATCCATAGATGAAACAAAATTGATACGAGATATACTTGCCTCAACAACAGGATACATTCCTATTCAGGATGTTGAGCAAAGGAAGGAAACTATACTTGCTATTCCTATGACTAATAATTCTGATACATCTGCTTCTCAAGCAATTGTTACCATTACTGATCCGAATAAAACTGTTATTTCAACCATTACTCAAACATTGTCAACAGCACTTTTGCCTCATAGCTCTGGCACTATAAACATTAATTACACTTTTCCTGATACACTGGGTTTTTATGGTGCTGCTTATTCATTGTTGGATGCCTCAGGGAATACTATTCAATGCCCAAAAGAGATAAAGAGGTTTGTGATAAGTAAGCATCTCACTAACAGTACAAGGCTTGACGGCTACAAAATCTGGGCAGCAGCAAATGAACAGGTATTTGCTGGATCCAATGTGGGTTACACTGTTTTTGTCCGCAATGATACAGATAAAGATTTTGATGGCAATATTGGTGTTGGGGTACATGAGGCAGTAAGTGAAGGCGGTAGATGGTGGGCTTTCGTAGAAACAATCTCTGATGTTAGTATCCCGGCACATAGTCAGAAAAGCTTTACCTTTAACCGACAGATGTATATTTCAGCCAGCACATACTTTGGGTTGTTTCCTAAGGATAGTAGCTGTGACACTTATTTTTTATCAGGAGCAATAGCCTTGTGCGAGAAAGGTGTTTGGATAGTTAAGCCATCAATTAAAGGGATAGTATTTCCTGATAATGAGTGGAAGCCAGATGATATCTTGCATGGAACAATCACTGTAACCAATCAATCTTCGATTGAATATACCGTAAATTTGAAGGCAACTATCAAGGAATTAGGAATATCCAATGATTTTTCCGTAGGGCTTCATCCAAACTCAACCATAGCCATTCCAATAAGCATCTCTATCCCGGCAACAGTCACCTCAGGGATATATACCTTGAGCATGGAGATGGATAATAGCTTATGTGGATTAAAGGCATTTCATATTCTTGACGCAAGGGCGTGGATAGGGAATATCTCTGAGGATGCTATCCCTGTGCATATGAAAAACCTTAGCCCCATAGAAAAAACCCTCAACTATGAAATAAACCTGCTGGACAATGATAATGTTTGTGTCAAGAATAATAAGGGGAGTATAGTGTTGAGTGGTAACGAAGAACGCCATATCCTGTTGCCACTTGAACAAATTGCCACCGGGGAATATGTATTAAAGGTATCCATAAACGGTTATGAATTGGTGAACCAACGGATTAATGTTTCTGGTATTTCAGCCAGCATGACCGTAACTACAGACAAAGGGTTTTATCTGCCGGGTCAAACCATTACAACTACAAGTAAGATTAACAATGCGGGTGCAACAATAACCGATGGTAAATTAAAAATAAAGGTATGCAGGAGAAACATCACACAGTTGAAGAACCAGAAGGTAAGGTTTGAGATTAATCCAAAGGGTGTGATTGATTGGGCATCTATTGGGGATGGCGGAAACCTGTTGAAGGAATGTAAGATGGCAATTAAATTTTCTAATCCATCCTGCGGTGAACAGATAAAATGGCTTGATGAATTAAAGGTAATTGGCAGGAGGCAGATTGATAATTACTATGAGGTAACAAGTTTTTATCCCATAGATAATGGAGGTCTGAAGGTAATCAGTCATTACTTGCTGTATGAAGATAAGCCCTATCTTGATGGATGGTACAGGATTGAAACCGAAGGGGATATAACACTATCTGATGTTACTGTTTATCCATTTATGGAAACCCTGTTTACTTCTGTGGGGAATGCAGGCATGGAATCACTCTCTAACAATAAATGGGAAATGGTAAATGATCATAACAGAAACAATTATTTTAGTCGATTCTGGCCTGAGGAGATGGCTTGGACATGGCCTATGCCTAATGAGTTATTCAGTATTGGTAGCGATACCCGGATAGGGATGAGTTTTGTTATCCATGACAACCCAGAGGTTGGTCCGCAATTTGACAATCCAGAAGCTGGTCAGCAATTTGCTGCTCCACGACTCCTTGGGGTTATTATCCCATCCAATGCCCTATCGCCCGGAAATGCTGAAGAGATAAGGCAGGAGATTATGTATGGGGGTGACTTTGATTATGGAACAATAGCTTCTGCCAATGCCATAGGGGTAAAATATTTATCAGGTAATATTAATCCGCTTTCTCCATTTGTTGATCTGAACTTTCGCTTAGAGGCTCGTGCTGATGATGGTACGAACGATGATGGTACGAACACAGTTGAACCTTCTGTCAGTGATGCAATAATATACGAAAATGAGATGTCTGTTAATATAAACAGTGGCAATGTAATGGATTATATGATTGATATGCCATTGGTTCAATCAGTGGGGAAATATTATATAGCCTCAGAGCTGATATCTAAATCCTTGCAATCTATTTGCAAGGATAACACAAGGTTTGAGGTTGTGGAAGAGGATATGAGTGTGGCTATTCATCTTCCCAAGGATAATTATCAAAAAACCGAGCTAATACCCATAACCGTAAATGTACAAAATAACTCTGCAGCATGGGAGAGGCAATTGGTATTAAGGATAGCCAGAGGGACAGAAACGGTATTTACAACTCCAGCATTTGACCTTGAGCCAGGGGCTATGGCTACGATTAGCACCGGGATTATTGCTGAAAAAAGTTGTCTATTGCGAGCAATAGTGAGAAGTTTTACCGATGTCTGTAAGGTTGTTATTAGTGAGCCGGTGATAGCCGTAAGCATAACTGCCCCAGAGGTTGTTGATGATGCTACCTACAGTTTTACCGTGAAGATGGAAAATAAGGGTAAGATAGCCGTATCTGTAAGTGGCAAATGGGCTGTAGGCAGTGTTAGTGGAAAAATAGAGGATACCAGGCAACAGCTTGAGCCAGGGGATGTAAGGTTGTTCACACAAGAGTTCAGGGTTAGCCAGAATGAGGTAATACAGGTTGTGCTTGCAAATATTGGGACATATACCCTGCCTGTGCGATATTGCAAGGGTGCTGATTTTGAGGTTACAGATATTACCCATGAGCCAATCTTTTATCCTATGCAGGCAGGGACAGTGAGTATTCAGGTAAGGAATAAGGGGACAAGGGTTGGCAAAGCTACTCTGAGGTTAAAGGTATTGGATGTGGTGGATGAAGAAAGCCATATATGGCTTATGCCCGGTGAGGTCGGGACATTCAGCTGTAGTGTAAGATTTGACGATGATCTGGAGGCAGGAACATATACCGGAAGGATTAAGGTATTAATCGATGACAAGGTAATTGGCGCAGCAGATGTGAGATTTGTATTAGATGGGATAAAGATTAATGTTGACACAAGGCTTGATAAGTGGTATTATAATAATGGTGATATTGCCAGATTGATGTTATCGGTTGAAAACAAGGGCATGGGCACAATAGCCTTGCAAGCAAGAGTGCAAGAGCAGATAAAAGTGTTTGAGATCGAGGAGAAAGGTTCAGTCACAGTAGTATTTGATATACCTGTGGATAATGGGTTGGAGAAGCTGCAATATGGTATATACACACTGAGCAATCGGGCAGTGTACCTCAATTCTTGTTATTTGCGGCATGGTGAGGGTATGGTGATTGTGCCAGAAAAGGATGTGTACCTTGCTGGTGCCACCATGAGCTTGACGGTTATTACCCATGAGACAGGAACATTGAGCCTTTGGTGGATGGATGATGCAAAAAGTTATTCGATAAATGGTACGAGTACTGTGTTGCTAAAGGTGCCAGAAGGGATATTGTCCAGAAGTTATCCACTTAGATGGGAGTTTAGTGATAAGAGTGGAAGTTTGTTAATAGATGTAAAGGGGCTTGAGATTTGTGTAGTTGATGCAGAATTTTTTAGAGGATTAGCAACAGAAACAAGCAATACATGGGATATGAGATTGCAAGCCAAGGTAAATCAAGGGTGCAATGGATTGGTAAGGGTATGGCTGTATTCACTAATTGAAGGCAAGTATATATTGTTGATAGAAAAAAGTGTGGGGCTTGATTGTGGAATAAATTCAATTAATATTAGTGGCAGCATGACTACCTCATATGCTGGTTCGTATCAGATAATCTATGGGATATATGTTGGGGATATGATATGTGCATCTGGTATGGAATGGGTAGACATAATACAAAAAGTTGCCGTCACTCGCAAGGTTTACTGGGGCTGGAATATGGTCTCCATACCATTTATGTCTGATATTGCCACACTGCAAAGTGTGTTTGGTGATGATGCATCCGGAGATATGTGGATGTATCAATGGGATGGCCAGGCATACGAATATAAGCCTGTCATTGATAGAATTGAGCCTGGCAAGGGGTATTGGTTTGGGGTGTTAGGGACAACAACCGTTGATGTTACAGGGAATGTAGTTGATGAGTCAAAGGAATATAGCCTGACACTTAATAAGGGCTGGAATATGATCGGTTGTCCGTTCAGGTTTATCCCTGATTGGTCAAAGGCAATGATTGAATATCAGGGGGGAAGAAAGAGCCTTGTGGAGGCAGAAAAACAAGGCTGGATAAAGAATAAGCTGTTTGGGTTTAACCCACTTGAGTGGGAATATTACTTGGCTGATGGGGTAAAACCCATGGAGGGATATTGGTTTCCGGCAATGGTTGATTGCAAGCTGATTATTCTACCAACACCTGCTGGAATAGTTGGGGCACCAAAACAGCTTGAAACACCTGTGCTGGATGGCTGGCAGGTAAATATTAATGCTTCATGTGGAAGGTATCATGACAGGTTAGGAATTGGTGCGGGTAAGGAAGCAAGTGATGGAATGGATGCCGTAGATGAGATTAAACCGCCGTTTATATCTGGAGTCTCTATCTCCTGTCATCACCCTGAGGAGCTGTTTGGCGAGTTTCAGAAAGATATGAAGGGATTAAGCGATAAATTGGTGTGGGATGTTCGAGTGAAAAGCAGCCTGTCGGATGAGGTGGTTATTGACTGGAATAATTTGCCTATAGGCTATAGATTTACCCTGGTAGATGTGGAAACAGGTAAGCAAATGGATATGAGCACAAACAGGGATTATCGCTATCATACCATGAGCAACAAGTCAGGCATGGCACCTGGTTTGGATAAGATAAATGGTATGCATAGCTTCAGTATAATAGCCACAAAAGAGGGTGCAGCGGCTGCCAGTATTCGGGTATATCCTAACCCAACAAGTAATAAGGTTACCTTTGATGGGGTCAGTCCAAACGCAGAGATAAGAATATTTACTATCTCTGGTGAACTGGTACGAATTATTCAAGGTAGTCGAATATGGCAAATTGATAATGAAACGGGTAAACAAGTGGCAAATGGGGTGTATCTCTGGTTGGTAGTTGATGGTGAAAGAAAACAGACTGGTAAGATAGGGGTAATAAAATAGCATGAGAATTATTATTATTTTGTTGACACTTATTAGCTCCATGGCTTATGGAGAGACAGGGTTGTCAGTAGAGCCGGGTAGCTTGTTTGTTCAACATGTCTTTTTAGACAAGACATACAGATTATATGAAGATCTGAATGTACCCTTAGTCATTCGACAAAAAAGCAATATACCACACACATATTGTCTGTCAACATACAAACCTTCAACCATTGGCAAATTGGTTGAAGGATATTCAGATATATTTGACCCGAACTGGCTCTGGTTTGATAGAAATGAGGTAAGTATCCCGCCAAATGGATCGGCAACAGTACAGATGTATCTGCGAGTGCCTAAGGAGGAGAGGTTTTATAATCAACACTGGACAGTAGCAATAAAGGTTGAAACAAAGCCGGAACCAGGTGAGATGCTTGCTCTGGGTGTTGTTTCAAGGATACATATTGAAACAGAGATTAAAGAAGGGATAAAGGGGAAGCCAGATGGATTGCTTGGCTTTGATCCTGCACGGGTAAAAATAAAAGAGAAAGGTGGAGTGGTAAGGATATTCAATAATGATAAGAAAAGGCATCAGTATCATCTCCAGATTTTTGTTCCACCCACAGACACAAAACATGAACAGATTAGCCTTAGCCCGGGCTTTAATTGGATTCCAGATATTAGATGGATTAAGGTGAATCACCAAAAAATAAGAATTGGACAGGGAAAGGCAAGAAAGATTAAATTGCAATTTTCCTTGCCTGAGGGTGGGGTGAAACCATGGGAGGCTTTGTTGATGGTGCAACCTGAGGAAGGGGTAGCTGGATTTGTGAGGATTCAGATTGAGGAATAGGGTGAGAATTAGTTGGATTATCCTGATAATTTTGTGTTTGAGCAGGGTTGCCCTGACCGCAGAGATTCAAGTCGTACCCGGTAAGCTGCTCATAACAGATGTACCTGTGGGCAGGCAATATGAGGTTAGTGTGCCTTTGACTATTATCAACTATGGACAGGATGAACAAAGGTATGTGCTGTCTACAATAAAGCCATCTACCATGGGTGCCGATATAGAGACAGGGTATATAGAGATACCCGATGAACACTGGTTTTATTTTGCTACAGAAACAACAACGATTAAGCCAGGTGATTTTGGTCAGGTAAGAATGTATATAAATATCCCCAATGAGGAGGGGTATTATAACCAGCATTGGGTTGTTGGGTTTCGAGTGGCAACAGATTCAGGGACACAATCATCATTTGCTTTAGCCCTTTACCCGAAATATTGGATAGAAACAGAGGCTAAGCCTGAGATAAAGGGAAAAGCCAGGATGGGGATTGCCCGTCTGTGGTGGTATTTGATACGAAGATAAGGAAGGATTAACAAATGAACCATAAACGGATTACCATGATAATATTGTTATTTGTTTACCTGCCTTTAGCAATGTATGCTGAAGGCTCAGAAGGGATTGCAGTTACGGTCACGGTTAATCAGTCAGGCGGAACAGATACGGGAATGGTTGATGGCGGCGGCATAGTTATGTCTCAAGCAGATATATTTGGTGTGAGTTTTTCGTTGTATGCAGGGTTCTTAAAGGGTGACCCAATACCAACCGGTGAACTGAAATATCTTGACAGACAAACAAGAGATTTATACAAGAGTATATTTATCAATTCATTGTATATCTCTGGCAAAGAGGCAATCATTAAGGGTGAGTGTACAAGAAATGATGTGCTTGGTTACACCTTTGAGATACATGTGAAAGACGCAATGCCTGATACCCTTTCTATAGAGATAAAAGACCGTAACGGGGTATTAATTCATGCTTTTTCAGGGGGATTGACCACAGGAGATATTAAGATTTATTGTAACAGTTCAGGTAGATAGGCTGTAGGTGTTTAGACTGTAGGGCATCAGAAACAGATATACAGATTTGTTCCTGCAATTTATCTGAAAAACTAACAGCCTATAGCCTACAGCCTAAACAACCTGAACTGTTACGATTTATTAAGCAAAAGGGTAGAAAAAAATGAAAATAATTAAGATTTTATTGGTGATGTTATTTATTGGGGTTAAGTTGGCTGAGGCAATTCCGATTGTCAGCATGGAATATATTGTTACCTCAGCTGGGGTAAATGTCTGGCAATATAACTACACGATAAATGTCAGCAGTAGTAGCCCTGAGAGTGTCTGGTTGACAGACCTGATAGTACCCTGTAATGTGTATGATATTACTGTTCCTGCTAATTGGGATACAATAGCTGGTCCTGGTTTTGTGGAATGGTATAGCATTGACCATACCTATGACATTATGCCCGGTAGTATGCTTTCAGGATTTGGGTATAGGATAATACAACCATCAGCCCATGGGAATCTTACCTTTTATGCCAGTGGTTCTACTATTAATACTGGATTGCCAACCCCAGGGCAATCACAGGGACAAACCACACCGATTCCTGAGCCAGCAACCATAATTTTGCTTGGTATGGGGCTGTTTATCATGGCATATCGTAACTACTCAGGTAGTTGGGCTGTAGGGTAAAGAAGCAGAAACACGGAATTATTGATATAATTTGCAGCTTCCAAACTAACAGCCTTCAGCCTGAATACCTGAGTAGTTACTATAGACAAAATATTAAATCCTGGCTTGTCCAGGTAAGGAGATAGATTATGTTACCAGATACACTTGGTCATTTTGTTATATCAGATGAATTATTTTTTGGTGGCAGGTTTGTTCCAGAAACATTGATGTCAGCCCTTTTGGAATTAGAGAATGCCTACCTTAAGGCAAAGGAAGACCGTGGATTTCAAAAAGAACTGGCATATTATCTTCAATCATTTGCTGGACGGCCAACTTCATTATATTTTGCCCAAAGGCTTACAGAAAGGCTTGGCGGGGCAAAGATATACCTTAAACGGGAAGACCTTCTGCATACAGGGGCACATAAGATTAACAATACCCTGGGTCAGGCACTGTTAACAAAGCAGATGGGAAAGCCACGGGTAATAGCTGAGACAGGGGCAGGACAGCATGGGGTAGCAACAGCAACGGCTGCGGCTATGTTTGGTCTGGAGTGTGAGGTTTACATGGGGACAGAGGATATTGAGCGGCAGGCGTTGAATGTCTTTAGAATGAAACTCCTTGGGGCAAAGGTTAATCCAGTCGATTCAGGTAGTAAAACCCTGAAGGATGCAATCAATGAGGCACTCCGTGATTGGGTCACAAATGTTCGCACAACCCATTATATTATTGGTTCTGTGGTTGGACCACACCCATATCCCATGATGGTGCGGGATTTTCAATCTGTAATTGGACTTGAATCAAAAAAACAGATATTAGAGTTAGAAGGCAGGCTTCCTGATTGCCTTGTTGCTTGTGTTGGTGGCGGAAGCAATTCCATGGGGCTTTTTTACCCATTTTATCAGGAAGATAATGTAAGATTCATAGGGGTAGAGGCAGCGGGCGAAGGGGTTGAGACCAGAAAACATTCTGCTTCACTGGGTAAGGGAAGTGTTGGCAGTCTGCATGGCAGTCTTTCTTATGTGCTTCAAGACGAGAATGGTCAGATTATACCAACACACTCTGTCTCAGCCGGCTTGGATTATCCGGGTGTTGGACCTGAACATAGTTATTATAAAGATACAGGTAGAGCAGAGTATGTGTCTATAACAGATACAGAGGCTTTAGACAGCTTTCATCTTCTGGCATTGACCGAGGGCATAATCCCTGCTCTTGAATCTGCTCACGCCATTGCCTATGCAGTTAAACTTGCTCCAACCATGGATAAGGATAAGATTATCATTGTCTGTCTTTCAGGCAGGGGAGATAAGGATGTTCAGACCGTGTCAGGGATGATGGGGGAAATGTAAGGAAATAACCGCATGTCTTGCTTTTGGGGGCGGAAGGACATTATCGTATCACCCCTAATTTGCCAACCTTCTTATTTCCCGCAGGGTCTGTAATGAGGTAAAGGTAGATGCCAGAGGCGACTTTTTCACCTTCAGAGTTGCAGGCATCCCAGCTTTCTTGGGATGAATTTACCCGGATCTCTCGCACCAATTCGCCGGCTATGTTGAAGATTTTGATGGTGGAATTTTCAGTCAGCTTGTCAAACTTTATCCTTATGGCTGCATGTTTGGCTGCATTATACGGATTAGGGTAGGCAATTGCTTTCTCAAGGGTAGGCGGAAATTCAGGTCCCATCAGGATGTAATATGAGAAATGCGTTACAACATTGGCACAAACCATATTGTTTTCGGGATCTACCCATGAATCTTTAATTGGTTCCCATATTGCAGCTTCTCCTGTACCAACAGCCATATAAACTCTCAAGCTATTTTCTCGTATCCCATCTACAAAACCATCATTATCTGCATCAGGATATGGGATGGAGATGCGTACCATAGCTGTAGCTGTGGTGGTGGCAATAGTAGCCCCATGGATCTCAAACTTGCGTAATGTGCCGTTTATACGATTAATTTTCGTGTCTGCCTTATCCTTTTCATTGGCAGCAGCGATTTCAACCGTAAAAGTACCAGGGGTATTTATTTCAATGTATCCCCCTGTACCAGTAATTGCACCTGTATCAATCTTCACTGTGGTCTTGCCATCATCTGCTACAACAACCCCTGAGCTGCTGCTGCCTAATCCCTCAATGGTTATTGTATGTATTGTGGAACTGCTTGTCCCTTGGATGGAGGCGACAATACTTACCAATGTGGCAGTCCCATTTTGTTTGAAGAAGAAGGTACGATTGCTTGTCCCATCAACAAGGGAAAATGTGCCTGTCTCTGTCCATGTAGCACCCGAAGATAAAGATGCAAATCGTGATTGACTATTGCCACTGACAACAATGGTTGTACTATTGGCAAGGCTAATGTTGCCATATTCATCCTGTGTCCGGAGGGTGATTGTGCCGGGCATACCTACGGTCAATGTCCCTGCTGTTGGTGATATAAATGCCAATTGCTTAATCTGTCCCGGGACAGCTGTTGCTGTAAATGTTGCCTGTGCCAGAATTGAGTCGATTGTCCTTACCCGATAAGTGCCTGATTTTGTGCCAAGTGTCAGGCTTGATGAGGCTATGCCGTCTATTCCAGTCGTGGTTGTAGTGGCAGAGAGATTCGCCTCTGCCGGTGACTCAATTATCTGCCAACCAACCAAGTGTCCTAAGATTGGATTACCATAGATATCGGTTACCTTGACCATAAATGGTTCAGTCAAGGTGGTGTTTACTGTACCCTGCTGTCCATTTCCTAAAATCACACATGTGTTGGTTGCTGCATCAGGTATAGCCGTTGCTGTAAATGTTGCTATTAATCCAAATGCAGCAGCAATTACCGTATATGTCCCGGTTTTTGTGCCAAGGGTGAAAATAGTAGAGGTTATGCCATTGATATTAGTTGCAGTTGAGGTTGCTGATAGGGCAGCTCCATTGCCCGGCTCTATTATTTGCCATATTACTGAATAATAACCGACTGGATCGTCAGAGGCATCGGTAAGTTTCACAATAAATGGTGTTAAGGTAGTAGTTACGGTTGCCTTCTGTCTATCTCCAGAGAAAATAGTAAGGGAGGTTGGCGTGCCATAGGTAGATGCAGCAACAATATTTGACATCCCTGACCAGTTTTTCGCCTCATCGTATGCCTTTATGGCAAAACAATAACCTGTCCCTATCACAAGGTTTGTTACTATAGCCTGCTGGGTTGTACCCGCTGATTTGGGAGAAGGGATAACGCCTGAAGCAATAGATGCCTGTAACCAGTTGCTTTCAGTGATGGATGTCGTTGAATATCGAATCTCATATCCAGCAGCTATCCCATCATATCCATCATCACCTGAAGATGACCATTGGAGACTAACAGAGGTAATCCCGGTCGTTCCTACAGAGAGATTTGTTATAGTGCCTGGTGGGGTGGGATCGGTTGTTATCATGATGTCCTGACAGGGCGAGTCATTGGCAGTATCGGTAATCAGCTTGCCTGTGTCATCTATGCCGGACTGAACAAAGATGGAGAGTCTATCGCTTGATGTAGAGTATTCAAAAAAGTGGGAGAGATCAGTAGTCCTGACATTAATTAAATCAATGCCCCATAAGCCATTCTCGTCAACAATTGTTGACCATTCCGAAGATGTGCCCATAGAACCAATGCCATCTGCGTCGCAAATCTGGAGATACACAAGTGAACCCGAAGCCACTGTACCATTCTTATATACCTTGCCATGTACAAAATCGCTTCCTGTGCGAGTAATGGATGGAGCGGTTTTAAGAGAATAATGTTTCCCCTGATTATTATCTGTACTTCCACCGGAGATGATATCATAATAGTATGTAGTGTCTGGAGATAGCCACTCAATTGCGATATAATGAGTATATGTCAAGCGGTCATCTGTAGCCAGAAGGTTGAGGCTATTTGTATCAGTGCCATATTGGATGGCAGCTGTACCAGTGGTATCCGTTATCCATGAGATGGTAAATGCTGCACCCGTAATATTGGTTTGCTTTATTTTCTTTGACTGGCTGGCAAGGGTAAAAGTAGCAACAATATTTGATATCAGAGACCAGTTTTTCGCCTCATCGTATGCTTTTATGGCAAAATAATACTTTGTCCATGGGACAAGGTTTTCTATTATAGCCTGTTGAGTTGTATTCACTGGTGCGGGAGAAGGGATAATGCCTGAGGCAATAGATGCCTGTGACCAGTTGCTTTCGGTAATGGATGTTGTTGAATATCGAATCTCATACCCAGCAGCTGTTCCAATATCTCCATCATCACCAGGTGATGACCAACTAAGGATCACAGAGTTAATTCCGGTCGTTCCGACAGAAAGATTTGTTACAGTGCATGGTGGGGTAGTCTCGGTTGTTACCATGATGTCCTGACAGAGCGAATCATTGGCAGTATCAGTAATCAGCTTGCCTGTGCCCAGAGATCCTGCCTGAACCTCAATACAGAGTTGATCGCCAAATGGGGAGTATTCAAAAAAATTAGACAGATCGGATGTCCTGACATTAATTAGATTAATTATCCACATACCATCATTATTAACAATCGTTGACCATTCCGAAGAGGTACCCAAAGAACCCTTGCCATCAAGATTGCAAATCTTAAGATACACAAGTGAGCCCGGGACAGTAGTAGTTCCATCAGGCTTATATACATAACCATGTACAAAGTCATCCCCCATGCGAAAAATGGATGGACCGGTTTTAATGGAATAGTGCTGTCCATAATTATCATCCGTAACCCCAGCAGAGACAATATCATAGTAATAGGTAGTATCTCCGGATAAACCATTTGCCGTAATGTAATGAGTATCCACCAAGCGGTCATCTGTAGCCAGAAGGTTGAGGCTATTTGTATCAGTGCCATATTGGATGGCAGCTGTACCAGTGGTATCCGTTATCCATGAGATGGTAAATGCTGCACCCGTAATATTGGTTTGCTTTATTTCCTTTGTCTGTTGACCAAAGGAGGGCTGACTAATAAGCAAAAGTCCAAACAATAGCCAAAAGATACATCCATTGCGAGAGTAAGACCTCAATTTCATACAGTATTTCTTCATAATTTTAACACTCCTTTTGACTTAAAATCATCATCGGCAGGAGAAATGAGTTCATCAAAATCCTTGATATATTGGTGTAACTGTGTGCTTACGCCGCAAACAAGTAAATCACTATAAGATGGCATTTCTCGCAGAATAATCGCAGGTCTGTTCTTCAATTTTCCATCAGCCTGTGGCACTGGTGTAAGGATTACATCACCTTGTTTCATAGTTAGGGTTCACCTCTTTGAGTAAGGCTGATAAATACTCAGGTTCATTTTCTCCATATGCCTCTTCTATTTTTTGACTCGATAGAAGTAACCATGATTCATGTTCATTATAAGATTCTTGTCTTGGTAGAATAGTTACAATCATTTTAGTGGTTGGTTTCAGATTAAACGGTTCATCTAAACAAATTCGCTCGCCATCAAAATGAGCAGGTAAAGCCGTAATAGGCATAAAAATTCCCTCCTTTACATCGAGATATAGGCTAATTTGTAACTACTCAGCTATTGTTATTTCAGACACATTTTGAATCAGCCAACTATTCAAAGAGTGTAAGTAAGGTAAAAGGGAACAGGGAAGAGATTAAAGGGAAAAGGGAAAAAGCTGGAAAAAGGGGAAAAAGAAACAT
>JAZDHC010000012.1:0-12249 GCA_043806395.1 Candidatus Desantisiibacteriota bacterium
TTTTCCATTTTCCCCTACTTTCCCCTTTTCCCTTATTTACACCTGAGTAGTTACCATTATTTCTACAAAAAAATACCTTTATCTCATGAAAATTGCAAATATTTTAAGGGTATGTAGTGAATTTCAACTGCACAGGTCGATAAATTACTTGCTTTTTTCACCATTTTGTGATATTATTATTCTGAAATCGGCAAGTAAAAAACAAGAGCGTTGTCAGAATTATTGAGAGGAAAAATGTTGTCATGGGATATTATAATAAGATTTATCATTCAACTTTTGAAGAGAGGGTGAAGATAATTGATTGTCTTGCCGATTTTATAATAAGTCGACAAGAGGTTTCTTTTGCGTATGTTTATGGCTCATTCATTGAAGGGATACCTTTTCATGACATTGATATAGGTGTTTATGTTGCAGGGATTAAAGAGAAAGATTCGACTATGTACGGACTTGAACTGACACAAGCCATTAGCAAAGCAAATCACATTCCTGTAGATATACGGGTTTTGAACTATGCGACACTGTTTTTTTTGTATCATGTAATCAAAGGGCGATTAGTATTTGAGAGAGATGAGGATATACGAATTGACATTATTAATAAAACAGTGCAACGATATCTGGACATAAAACCAATAATCCGCATGGGGATTAAGGAGGCATTCTCTACATGATGCTCAATCAGGACTTGATTCTTACTCGGTGTCAAGAAATCGAAGATTCTTTGGAACGGATTAAAAGAATTAAGAAGATAACAAAAGAGGAATTTCTTAAAGACAAGGATTTGCAAGATATAGCTTGCTATCGTTTACTCGTAGCCATTGAGGCTGCCTTGAATTTGTGCTATCACATATCTGCAAAATGTCTTAAAAAAGTACCTGAAGAATATGCGGAATGCTTTGCAATATTATTTGATGCAGAAATTATCCCCGAATCTTTATCGAAAAATCTGCAAAAAATGGCGCGATTCCGTAATCTACTTGTTCATATGTATTGGAAGATTGATTATGGTACGGTTTATGATATAATAAAATACAATATGGAGGATCTTCGCAGCTTCTCCAGTATAGTTGTAGCCCTCTTGTAAGTCTCAGTTATAAGAATTTGGGGCATGGTTCAAAAGAGAAGAAATTCCACCCCCTAATCCCTGCCAGATGGGGACATTATGAAGTAATCTGTTGCCCTCTTTTGAACCATGTCGTAATAAGGATATTAAATTGAATAAGCCAGATTTTCAACAATCCTATGGAGGTAAATATCTTAGATGTGGAAAATTCAGTTGTTTAAGCTTAACTATGATGATCGTGAAGTCCAGGCTGTGGCAGATGTTGTGAAAAGTGGCTGGATTACAATGGGTGAAAAAACTATAGGATTTGAGGAAGGGTTCGGTAGATTTCTGGGCAATGAGGTGAGATGCACAGCTGTTTCAAGCGGCACGGCTGCCTTGCATATGGCATTGCTTGCCCTTGGGGTTGGTGCTGGGGATGAGGTGATTATTCCATCGCTTACCTTTGTGGCAGATATAAATGTGGTAAAAATGGTAGGGGCAATACCTGTTCTGGCAGATAGTACCTCGTTTGAGGATTGGAATATTAATCCATCTGAAATAGAAAAAAAGATAACTGATAAAACTAAGGCGGTTATTGTGGTACATTATGCCGGCTATCCATGTAATATGGATGTCATCAAAGAGATATGCGGAAAATATAATCTGTTTTTAATTGAGGATGTTGCCCATGCTGTTGGGGCAGAATATAAAGGACAACAATGTGGGACATTTGGTGATATTGCCTGTTTTAGTTTTTTTACCAATAAGAATCTCTCTGTTGGTGAAGGTGGCATGTTCGTTGCCAGATCAGAAGAACTCGATAAAAAAGGTAAATACCTGCGATCCCATGGGATGACATCTCTGACACTTGATCGTCATCAGGGTAGAGCCATCTCTTATGATGTGGTACAGCTAGGGCTTAATTATCGCATTGATGAGATGCGAGCAGCTCTTGGGATTGTCCAGTTAGAAAAGCTTGCTTGTGCCAACAAGCAGAGAGGGGTGTTGACCAAAGCCTATATTGACCATTTATCGGGCGTTGATGGGCTTATTATTCCATTTGTAGATTACCCCAATTGCACCCCTGCGTATCATATCTTCCCGGTACTTCTTCCCAAAGGTGTTGACAGGATTAGGATTATTAACTCGTTAAAAACTGAAGGCATACAATCCAGCATCCATTATCCGGCATTTAACGAATTTAGTGCCTATAAGGAAGAAGGTTTGTGTGATACTCCCATAGCCAATGAGATATCAAATCAGGAGCTTACCCTGCCTCTTTATCCAACAATGACGATTGATGAGGTCAAGATGGTAACAGATGCTCTGAAAAAAATAATTGAGGGAAGATAATGAAAACACAGAAAATATTTTTAACCGCTGATAAACGCAGATGAATAACAAGATTAGAAATGAAATTATCTGCGTGCATCTGCGGTTTCATATAAAAAATCAGGTGAATATAATGTTGAAATTAATCGGCAGAACAGAAGAATTGTTTACAGAACATCTGAGAAAATTTTGAAGGATTTGCCACAGAGATGAGCAGTAGACGCTTTATATGTTTAAGGGCACCTCTAAAAACTCAATCAAGTCGATGATGGCAAGGCGCAAAAAAGCGAAAAAGCGCAGTTTACATGTGGTAAATGAGCATTTTGAGCGACTTTGCAACGCAGCCATCGCGGCTTCAGTGGGTTTTTGGAGGTGCCCTTAAGTAACAAGGAACTTGTAGCAAGACTTAAAAAAGGTTCAAATGATGTCAAAGAAAGAAGAGGAAGATTTGTTGCTTAAATATCGCATCTTTGAGACAGAAAATTTATACAGATGAACAATCCCATGAATTCTGATGTCAAAGGGGTAAAGAGGTACGAAAGATGAAAAATGGAAGATGGGAGCAAAAATGAAAAAATTACCCATAGGGATTCAGACATTTAGTGAAATAATTGGCGAGAATTATTGCTATGTAGACAAGACAAAGATAATATATGATCTTGTAAACAATGGGAAATATTTCTTCCTATCTCGTCCGAGAAGATTTGGTAAGTCACTCCTGATAGACACAATAAAAAGTTTATTTGAGGGCAGGGAAGAGCTTTTCAAATGCCTATGGATAGAAAACAAATGGGATTTTAGTCAGAAATATCCGATAATAAAAATAGATTTTGGCAATCAAAAAGCTACCACAGGCAAAGAACTTTCATCTTTTATCCTGAATCAATTAAAATTTATGGCATCAAGCAACAACTTATCTATTGAGATGACAACCTATTATGAAGCATTTGAGGAATTAATAAGGAAGTTGTCTGCAAAAAATAAAGTAATTATACTTATAGATGAGTATGATAAGCCTATTATAGACAATATAGAAAATCCAGAACTTGCAAAAGAGATGAGAGAGATCCTCAAGGGTTTTTATACTATATTAAAAGGGACAGACGCATACATCAAATTTGCAATGCTTACGGGTGTATCTAAATTTTCTAAGGTATCATTATTTTCAGGACTAAACAACCTAAAGGATATAACCATAGATGAAAGATTTTCCTCAATTTGTGGCTACACTCAAAAGGATTTAGAGATAGTATTTAATGATTACTTAGCGGGAGTAGATTTCGAAAAAGTAAAATTGTGGTATAATGGGTATTCATGGTTTGGGGAGAAGGTATATAATCCTTTTGATATATTATTATTTTTGGATAGTCCGGGCAAAGAGTTTAAAAATTACTGGTTTGAGACTGGCAGTCCAACATTTTTATTAAAACTATTGAAGGAAAGAAAATATTACATTCCAAATCTTGAGAAAATAAGAGCAGGGGAACAATTAATAGGTGCATTTGATGTAGATTGTATAGAACCTGATGCATTGTTATTTCAGACAGGATACCTGACAATAAAAGAGAAAAAAAACATAGGTGACAATATTTACTTCATACTTTCCTATCCTAATCTTGAGGTAAAAAAGAGCCTGAATGAGTATATTGCCAACTATTTTGTTTTTGATGCAGGCATGCATCAACGAGCGAGAATAGAGATATATGAATCAATAGCGGAAATAAAGTTTGAATCCTTACGAGACATATTCTTCAGACTTTTTGCAGCCATACCCTATGAATGGTATATAAAGAATGAATTAGATAGGTATGAAGGATATTATGCGTCCATATTTTATGCAGTATTTGCCTCACTTGGATATGATCTGGAGGTAGAAGAGTCTACTAATCATGGTAGAATAGATATGACGATAAAAACCAATAAGGTGGTAATAATATTTGAGTTTAAGGTAGCAGAAGGAGAAAATGAACAAAATACAGCATTAGAGCAGATAAAAAACAAGAAATACTATGAGAAGTATTTAGCTTTAGGCAAAGAGATATATTTAATAGGAATAGAATTTTCGAAAAAAGAGCGGAATATAACAAAATTTGATTGGGAATTGGTAAAAATAGAGAGGGAGTCAGGGTCAGACCTCGAATTGAGAAATTAGTTGATTAAGATTTAGAAAAAGAAGAAAAGAAAAAAAGACAGGGGAGGGAGTCAGGGTCAGACCTCGAATTGAGAAATTAGTTGATTAAGATTTAGAAAAAGAAGAAAAGAAAAAAAGACAGCGAAACCAAGGCTAACAAGAAAAATGCACTGGATGGGCAGTAGCCCACCAGTGATTTTTATGGTTAGCCTTACAAGAGAGAAGTCGGACGGTAAGATGAGAAATCGAGCGTTAAGCGAGAAGTCAAACTAAAACATACTATATGAGAGCGTAAGATATTTAATCGGGAGTAAGATAGCAATCAGGCGTAAGATAGTAAATAGAAAGGATAAACTACAAAATGCCAACAGTCAAAAATATTCCTGGTCCATATCGATTTTTCTTCTATGCTGGTGATCGAGATGAACCTCAACACATTCATGTTGAGCATGATGATAAAATTGCCAAATTCTGGCTTGATCCGATCATATTGCAAAGCAGTGGAGGATTTAATCGTGTAGAAATTGCTCGAATTCAAAGGATAATCGATGAATATCAAACACAATTAAAGGAGGCGTGGGATGAGTATTTTGGCAGTTGAAATAAAAGTCCCCAGTGCAGAACAGGTAACTGTAACTGATGATACACTAAGTGTAGACCTAAGTGATGGGCGAACTATTTCTGTTCCTCTGGCTTGGTTTCCAAGACTCATATATTCAACCTTCGAAGAGCGAAATAACTGGAGATTGATTGGTAGAGGACATGGTATCCATTGGGAGGATATTGACGAAGATATTAGCGTTGAAGGCTTGTTAGCTGGTAAACCATCAGGTGAGAGTCAAGTATCGTTCAAAAAATGGTTAGAGCCGATTATTGACAGCCATAAAAGAGGACAGCGGAGTGAAGTTTTTGCCTAACAAGAGCGTAATCGGAGTTAAGCAACAACCAGGAATTAGTCGTTAAGTGAGAAGTCAGATTGTAAGATAAATATCAGGCGTTAAGCAAGAGGTCAAACGGTAAAATAGAGGTCAGTCGTTAAGCGAAATGTCCGACGATTAAGCAAGAAATCAAGCAAGAAGAAAGCCTAAGAAAAAAAATGAACCAAACGGAGTTAATTATTTTTATGGTTAGACTGACGAAAAACGCAAGAAGAAGTGATGAAGCTGGCAAGATTGGAGTTTTTCTCCTCATGATAATTTTTTCAACTTTTTAAAAATTTTTCTTGACAAATATGATTTGTTATGATAGAATTTTTAAAAGGTACTGATAGATAGACGAAACGAATTCTTTTATTCCTCTCAAACCACTCCCTGAACCTTCTAACCTTCCCTGTATCAAAGGGCATTCTAATAACCTTTATTGCACCTCTTTTAACCAAGGATTCCCAAATATCAATCTGCTCTCCAACCCCATCCCATGCTGTCTCATTAAAGCAAACAGGTATCCGGCATGTTAAATCTCCAAATACCCATCTCAAGCCCTGCCGTAGATCTTCTGCTGTCATATCAGACAACAAAGACCTCATCTCAAATAAGTCCTGACACACAAACATACAATCATACGAGCTTATCTTGTCTGAAGACACGGCAATAGGCCGCATCCCTGAGCCATAGATAAGCCCCTGACACGGTTTATCCCTGCATTGTCTGCATGCAATAGAATTAAATTCAGAGTAACTCATATATCACCTATAATCTCACAAAAACTCATAAGTAAACCCACCCTCTTCATTAACCCCCAGATTAAGCCTGTTTAACGCCTCGCCCTGTGCCATGCGGGTAAGTATCCCGGATGATATTTCTGGCAGCAAATTACTTTGAATAATCTGCTCAATATTTCTTGCACCTGTTTCTATCTGCGTACATTTCTCGGCAATGGCTTGCAGAACATCATCCCCGTATGACAGGGTCATCTTGCAATTTTTTTCCATGCGGTCTGCAAGTGCCTTAAATTTGAGTTTTACTATCTCTGCCATAACCTCTGAAGAGATTGGGTAAAATGGCACTACAGTAATTCTGGCAAGCAATGCCGGTTTTAATCTTTCACGAAGGATTGGTCTTATAGCCTCCAACATTTCTTCTATATCAGGTGGTTCTCCGGCACCACACATTTCTACCATTGCCTCTGATGCCAGATTGCTGGTCATCAGAATAACCGTGTTCTTAAAATCTATTTCCCTGCCTTCACCATCAGCAAGTACTCCCTTATCAAACACTTGATAAAACAGATTCATTATATCCGGATGTGCCTTTTCTATTTCATCTAAGAGAACAACAGAGTATGGCCGTTGACGAATTGCTTCTGTCAGAACGCCACCCTCTCCATAGCCTACATATCCTGGAGGAGAGCCAATCAGTTTTGAACTCGTATGTTTTTCCATGTATTCAGACATATTGACTGTACTGGTAAACCGTTCACCACCAAAAAGCAGGTCAGCAAGTGCAAGCCCTGTTTCTGTCTTACCAGTGCCGCTTGGACCCACAAGAAGAAATATCCCAATAGGGGCATTTGGATTGCTCAGCCCTGCCTTTGATGCCCGGATACTTTTGGCAATAGTGCCAATAGCACCATCCTGCCCAAGTATGCGTTTTTTTAATTGATCCTCAAGTTTCAGGATGGTTTCTGCCTGATCCCGTATCATCTTGCCAGTAGGTATGCCTGTCCAATCCGAAACTATTGCAGCCACAACATCACTGTTTACCTCCATATGCAACAATGGGGTGTTGTCTTGCACATGTTTAAGCTCATCTAATGCCTTTCCAATCTCAGCCTGCAAATCAGCACCACTGACCTGCTCAACTTCATCTGAAGTGGATGTTGTCTCTTCCAAAACTGTTGCTTCTATCTCGGGTTCCTTCTGGCTAATCTTTTGCTGGAGTGCTCTGATCCGCTCAATGATTTCCAGCTCCTTTTGCCACTGCATGGTAAGCCTATCCAATTCCTCCTGAAGCCTGCTTTTTTCAACCTCAAGCTGCTGAAGTTCGCCTTCATCAACCCCGGTACCCCCCTCAACATCCCGTTTACGGGCAGCAACTTCAATGTTCAGGTTTTCTATCTTTCGTTCTATATTATCCACTGGATGAGGCTTGCTGGAGAGGCTTATTTTTACCCGAGCTGCCGCTGTATCCATCAGATCAACTGCCTTATCAGGCAATTGCCGTCCAGAGATAAATCGATTTGACAATTGTACCGCAGCCACAATTGATTCATCAAGAATTCTTACCTTATGAGCAGCTTCATACTTTTCCTTTAAGCCTCGAAGCATCACTTCGGCAATCTCTTCTGACGGCTCATCTACTTTAACCAACTGAAACCTTCGGGCAAGAGCCGGATCTTTTTCAAAGTATTTTTTGTATTCAGACCAGGTGGTAGCAGCCACTGTACGCAATTCACCGCGAGCTAAGGCTGGTTTAAGCAAATTAGCCGCATCCCCCTGTCCAGCGGTACCGCCAGCACCGATAAGGGTATGAGCCTCATCTATAAACATGATAATTGGAACTGCTGATCCCTTTACCTCTGCAATAACCGACTTCAACCTATTTTCAAATTCACCCTTAACCCCTGCTCCAGCCTGAAGGAGTCCAAGGTCAAGCCCATAAATCTCAACGCCAGCAAGCACTGAAGGTATATCACCTTTAACTACCCGCAAGGCAAACCCCTCAACCACAGCGGTCTTTCCAACCCCTGCCTCTCCAACTAAGATGGGGTTATTCTTACGACGCCGAGCAAGAATATCTATCATCTGACGAATCTCATCATCCCGTCCAAACACAGGGTCTATCTGACCATTTCTGGCAGAAGCAGTAAAATTAGTACAATACTGGGCTAATGCTGTATCACCCTTATTTTCAGCAACACCCCCCGTGGCAGCAAATTGACCTGTTACTGTTTTATCCTCTTGCGAGCCAGCAACAATGTACGGAAACTTTTTTCGCAACTCATCCTCATTTATCCCTGAAAGAATATCTACATACTCTGACGACACGCTCAAACCCTGCTGGGTTGCCAGGGTAACCAGCAATATCCCTGATCGAATCTCTGCATGCCCATACTCAACAGATGCAATCATCCATGCCCTTTCTATCATCTCCAGAAGAATTGGTGAAAATGTTGGTCTGCCAGCATTACCGGTACGAAACTTTTCCATTGTATGCAGCAATACCTCCTGAAACTTGCCTGCATCAATCTCAAAATGCCGTAGTATTTTGGGAATGTCTCCACCCCCCTCCTCAAGCAATTTCAGAAACAGGTGTTCAAAGGTTACCTCATAATGTGCCCGGGCAATGCAAAAACCGGCTGAAGCCTCTAATGCCCTGGTGCATTGTGGGTTGCATCTTTTCATTAATGCCTTAATGTCTCTTGTAATCATTGTTTACCTCCAATATAATATCGTAATTACTTTGACTTTGTTAAACCGCAGAGAACACAGCAAAATCCTTATTCAAAAATTATATGTGCATCCTCCCGTGGCATTGTCAATGCCCATGTGGTCTGCCCCAATCGACCGTTTCCCTCAGAAGAAAGAACAAGGGATGAGATATCCTCTCCTTTAACAATAAACTCTATATCAAACCTCAATTGATCTGAAACATACATGCCTACTAATCGTTTCAAAACCTCAAACTGTTTTGTCCCTGGAAGAAACCCTTCATATCTAATTAAGGAAATAGGACCAATAATTACCCGAAATTTTCCCAAGCGGTCAAGCACCTGACTACCAACAGACAGATTCTTTCCTAAAGAGGAATTTTTCGCACCCAATCCACACTGAAAGTCTTTGGGGATATTTACCCATTGTGGCAAACACTCACTTATCTTTATGGTTATGCCATCGAAGAAGTCAGATAATAAAACCCGTAGTCCTTCCGCAGGTCTATTTCTCATGCTAAGGATACCGGTATACTTAAGTAACTGTGCTGTTGGCAATCCTGTTGCCTGACTAACTACATCCAAATCCAAGCCAAATAATGCCCGCACATGCTTTGAAACAGCGTCAATTCCATCAGATTGAAAGGAGAGATAATATCGATACTTTTTCCATGCCTGATAAAAAAGCCATATCAGTCTATGATTGAAAATATCCAAAAAATCTTGTAATGACTTCCCCTTTTCTTCCGGAGAGGTTATCAACTCAGTAAAGTATATAGGTATCGGGGCACTTATCCCATAAAGTCCCATAAATCTTATAACTACCCGGATTGTTTCCTTATCAAGGGTGTCCACTATCTCTTTTATCTGAGCCGTTGGAAATCCAAGGGATGTATCTGGCTGCAACCTTACTGTTTTATTTAACCATTCCAACAGGGTAACTGCCTGAAAAAAATCGAACTTATACCCTTCGTTTAACAGATTATCCTCTATATGATACTCTTTTTCCCTATTATTGGCAACCATTCAAGTTTTCCCTCTCCCTTTCTATAACTTACGGTCAATTTTGTAAAAGAATTAATGGATGCATACAATGAGATAAATTCATTTAATAGTGAAGCAAAAAGGCACACATCCCCTTCATCTTCAAAATGTTTTTCATCCAATGTGATATGGAAATGTGTCCCCATCACTGCAACACCATGGAGCAGGATTTGTTCAGGGCAAGCAGTTACCTCAAGAATTCCAGCAATTCTACGATGATTTGCTTCTGTATTGGCTACATTATAAAGTTCAAGAAGATTTTTTAATGCCTCAGAATTTGTTATGGATACAAAATTCAAGGCTAAATGAGAGATAAACCTCCATTCAAGATTTTTACCTAATTCCATGTGCAAGGAAAGAGTGGGCTTGGTAATATTTGAAAAACTGACAAATCCCGGCACATCCTGAGTAGGTCGGCAAATATCTCCTATTCCCACCCTTTTTGCTAAATCCCCATTTGTGCATATAAGCTCTATTGATATGGTTTCTTGTAAGAGTGTTGTATTTTTTGGGCAAACAAAGGAAAGGTAAGTATCCCATCCTCCCCAGGGAGAAGTCTCTCGAGTAAGATTATAATAATATCCTTCATCCCCTTCTTCTGTTTTATGTCTAAATGAATAAAATGGCTTATATTTATGTCGTTGGTGTGAACCTGAAATAATTCCCTCTACTGAAACAACAGAATGAACTTCAAGATATTGAGGATTCACAAGATCTGTTACAATCTTATACCTTGTTTTCAAATGGTCTAATCGTATTGGCTCAGCATCTCTGGGGAACATATTAATCACCGGGGTACAATAAAGTCTAAAATTTTCTTTAGCTATTTTTAACCCGGCCGGTATCTTACCCTTTAACCTTATTTGCACCTTAAACCCTGACTCTACGGCTGATTCCTGCAACATGTTCAGATTGCAAATATCAACGAAAAAAAACTTTTCTGGAAAGAGGAAGTATTCCTCTATCAATCTGTATCCCTTGTATGAATGCTCAGGATATGGCAGAACAGACTCATCTTCTCCAAATCCTACCATCTTTAAGTCACCAATGTTATATCGGTTATTTTCTTTATCCCCTTGAAGGGTTATTTCTTTCACCTCATTGCTTAACAAACGATACAGAGGATAGGTTGCAGATGGTTCTCCAAACAGATAAAGCCTTATCTTATCAAGCCTTATATCAGGGAATGGTATTCCTTCGTCAATAGTAAACTCTAACAATATAGAATTTTCTCCACCCTCGTGCAGAATAGAAGCATTAGCAAGAAAGACAGGGTAAATATTAACGGCATAACATGTTTGGAATCGGCAAGGTTGTATTGCTTCCACAGGTTCAGAATCAACCATTGTGTTTTGCGGGATAACATAAGACTCACTTATTCTGCCCTTAATCGGGGAAAATTCAAGAATTGATATAGAGGGAATGGGACATAGATAATGTGGATAGATAAGAGATAAAAGACTATGAGTAATCTCTGGAAGCTCATCGTCTAATTTTTTATGGATTCGAGCTGTAAGAAATGAAAACGATTCCAATAATCGTTCTATATGTGGATCCCGTGCCCTATGGTCATCAAGGTTCAGGTATTGAGCAATATCTGGATGAATCTTAGCAAACTCCTTGCCATCTTCAAGTAAATATCTTAATTCTTCTTTGTAGTAATTGTCTACACTTGTCATATTAAAACTCCTTTGTGCTTTCTGCGGTGAGTAATATAGCGTTTCATTAAAATGTTGAGAAAACCGGGCACCGTCCCAATACTGTTCGGCACGATTCTTGCTTGTGATTTTGGCCAACTGTCGCGTCAATCTTACGATGTCGTGAATAACCTTGCAATATCGTAAATAATCTGGTATACTTTCTTCATAATCAAACTGGGAGGCTTGAATATGAAGAAAAATATCGTAACACTTACCGAAGATACATGTAAAGTTCTTGGCGAACTCAATTCAAAGGGCAAGCACAGTTCACAGACAAGCCCTATTAAAGAGGAAGACCTGCAAGGATTTAAGCGTATTCGCAAGTTTATTCCTATGCTCGACAGGCTGTTACGGAATGGGAATTTGACAGGAGATGCGTACAATATGTTGTCCGTATTTCGTAGGGACATCCCCTAAAAATTGACCCACAGCTTGACAGTCTCACTGACCTTTTTTTCACTCCAAGACTAAACCATATCTGAAAAGAAAGAAAATTGGGGACGGTTCACCTTTGTTTGAAAGCTTGCGGTTAGTTGAGAGTGCAATATTCCCCCTTAGAAAAGGGGGTTAGGGGGTTGTATTCTGTAGATGATGTCCCCTTGCCCGAAAGGAATCATATGAAAAACGATGAA
>JAZDHC010000013.1:0-10801 GCA_043806395.1 Candidatus Desantisiibacteriota bacterium
GAGTCGCAGAGAAGAAACGCTGAATGAAGCATATAAATTCTCTGCGACTCTGCGTCTCTGCGGTTCATAATGAGAATTACTGCCTACCGACAATTAAGAGTTGTTGAGACAATAGTGTTGCACTTGCTACTGGCTAACAAGAATGATGTTTCGTCCTCTGAAAAGCCATTTATCTCTAATGCCACCTTGAGTTCACCCCCACTATAAAAGCAAAATTCCCGGTAGGCTATAGTAGGAACGAATAATCCTCTTGGAGCATCCCTTTCTTCCTGCCGAATCTTTACAAAGGTATTTTGTACGAGGCATTCAGAAGGCGGACTGAATCTGATATCACAACCCTTAATCAAGTCAAATGCTCCTCGTGCCTTGAGTTCTGCTTCACCCCCCTCAAAGGCTCTAAAGCAGGCATCCAGCAATGTCATCTTAAAGGCGTATGGTGTTGGTACTATCAATGTCTTGCCGCCCTTGCTTGTCGCATGTGTTATGCGAAGAGAAAAAAGGATACCTTTCCTGCTGTAGAATAGGTCAGTTTAATCCTCATCTCAATCGCCTCCTTACCTTTTTCTATCAACTGGCATTAAATTATAATACCATGAGAGGTCACAGATCAGAGGATATCTTTTATCTTCCATCCTATCATACCGTCTGCCGCTTCATAAACCTCTCAGGCACATCAACCAGAACAAACCTCCTCTGCCACGACATCCTTTTCTCTTCATCTTTTAGATCCTCATTTCTGATAAACAACTTCTTTTCAAAGTATTTTTCAATAAAAGGGAATTCAGCCTTATAGAGTTGGCAGGGAAATTTGAGTTTAAGATGGATGCCATCCTTGCATTTCTTGACTTTATATATGGGATTAACTATCAGGTGGGCAGATTGTGGGGAAAACAGCATTCCTGTATCCTGCTTTTTGAAATAAGCCTCATTTTTACTCGCAACAAGAGTAAAGGCTGAGGACTCATTCACATCCTCTGTCAGGCCAAGATCCACTATGTTTTCAAACAAATCATTTAGCATCTTTTCTTCCGAGATCATCCGTATTTTAAAATCACTAAAGAGATTCTGGTAATGGGATGGATCAAGCGGTGTGCCGGGCAAGACATTAGACATATCTGAATTATGAATGTGAGGCAATAATAAAATACCGTCCTTATCCAGAACCCGTGCCATCTCCCTGCTAAACAGGTATTTTGTGTCTATGTAATGAAAACTATCCAAACAGATAACGCTATTAAAAAATCCATCGACAAACGGAAGCATCTGCTGTGCATCCCAGGAAATATATCCTGCTGCCTGCGGGACAAAAAACTCCCGAGCAAGATACAGGCTTGTGAATCGTCTTTCCATGCAGACTATTTTAGTTGCAGGGATATGCTTTGATGCAATAAAAGCAAAATGTCCAACCCCGGCACACACATCCAGCATATATCCCCCAGCCTCTTTTATTATCGGCATAAGTGCTTCCGAGGCAATAAAGTTTGGGGCAGAGAATCGATAGCGTAAATAATGTGTCCAGTACTTCCAATTCCAAAAACTGATTATCCTCCAAAAACTCGGGGAGAGATGAAACCTTTTGGTCAAACTAATAACCTTTTTCATCATCCTGCCTTCAATCATCAAGTAAAGGGCAGCATCTACTTTCTTTTTATCCAAAAGCCTCAACGCCTTCTCGCCAATATCATCCCCTTGCAAATACAATATGCCTGAAATAATAGGATGCCTGCGGCATGGACAGCTCAATATTCCATCAATGATCGATGTATCTTTAATATTAATTACCCTGTCTACCTCTAATCCTTCGGCACAAAACGGGCAGATCAGATACTTGAGTAGTGTTTTTTCCATTTGTTACTCCTATAGAGAAGGTTCAAAACTGTTCACCATAGGAGGTCACAGAAGAACACCCCTCCCCTTTCATCATCCCTACAAACCTATCAAACAAATAGCTGGCATCATGTGGACCAGGGGATGCCTCAGGATGGTATTGGACTGAAAAGATGGGCAAGATTTTATGCCTCATCCCTTCTATCGTTTGGTCATTAGGATTAATGTGGGTAATTTCAATTTCTTCTGGGTTCATAGAATCAATATCTACACAAAAACCATGATTTTGAGAGGTAATGTCTATCTTGCCTGTAATCAGGTCTTTTACGGGCTGATTGCCGCCCCGATGGCCAAATTTAAGCTTGTATGTTTTTCCACCAAGAGCCAGGCCTAATATTTGATGCCCCAGACAAATGCCAAAGATAGGGATTTGGGAGTCTTCATTATTCTGCCGACTGCCGACTGCCGACTGCCGACTGAAAATGAGCCTTTTGACTGTTTCAATAGCATAAGGAACACCCTCAGGGTCACCAGGACCATTGGATAAAAAAATACCATCTGGCTTGTAGGACAATATTTCCTCGGCTGTAGTGTTTGCTGGCACAACAGTAACACAACACCCAGCATTTTCAAGCATTCGCAGGATGTTATGTTTGATACCAAAGTCCATAGCTACAACCGTAAAATTCGTGATTTGGGGTTCGTGATTCGTGGTTTGCCAACGATAGGATTCTTTACAAGTTACGGCCGTAACCATGTCTTGTCCAACCAAACTAAGGGATGCCCTTGCCTTTTGCACCAAACTCTTCTCATCCATGTCCATGGTTGAAATAACTGCTCTCATTGCCCCACAGGTTCGAATATGCTTGGTTAGTGCCCGTGTATCCACCCCTTCTATTCCAATAATTCCATATTCCTCAAGGAACTCATGCAAACTTCTTTTTGCCCTCCAATTACTATAGATAGGGCTATATTCCTTAACTATTAAACCCCCTGCATGTGGCTTAAGAGATTCCATATCTTCATCATTAACCCCATAATTACCAATCAAAGGGTAGGTCATAGACACTATCTGTCCCTTATATGATGGATCGGTTAATATCTCCTGGTATCCAGTCATACTGGTGTTAAAAACCATCTCGCCTCTTGCCTCACCCATAGCTCCAAAAGCTTTGCCTTCAAATATCCTTCCATCCTCAAGGGCAATTATTGCCTTCATCTTTATCCCCCCCGTAGCATTTATTATCGTTTCAAATCTGTCAAAACTTTTTCTTTGCGAGATTTGTGTTGTATTTTCTTTGTGGCTAAGCTTTCTTGTACTGAATAACTATCTTGTTCTTTAATTTCATACGGTTTCACATACCGCCATTGTCCTTTTTGCATTGTTCCCAACGAATATGGGCCAAACTGAATCCTTTTCAACTCCATGAGTGGATGGCCAATAGCATCTGCCATTCGTTTTATCTGCCTTTTTCTTCCCTCATAAATAGTAATCTTTATTATGGTAAAGGCATTTGTCTGGCTTAATATCACTGCCTTAGCCGGTTTTGTCCAGCCATCTTCAAGCCGTATACCTCTTCTTAGGACAGTTATCTTCTCTGGTTCAACCCTATCCTTTAATTTAGCAATATAAACCTTTGGTATCTTGAACCTTGGATGGATGAGCTTATTGGTATAATCACCATCATTGGTTAAGAGAAGCAATCCTTCTGTATCGTAATCAAGTCTGCCCACCGGAAAAATCCTTTCCTTTACACCACGCAAAAGGTCCATAACCGTTGGACGATTAAACTCATCACAAAGGGTAGTGACATATCCCTTTGGCTTATAGAAGAGAAGATAAACCTTTTCCTCTAATTGTATTGGCTTCCCAGAAACCCGTATCAAGGATGCCTTCTGATCAACCCTGGTACCAAGTTTATTAACTGTTTTACCATCAACAGTTACACACCCAAGCTCAATTAATTCCTCAGCCTTTCTTCGGGAAGTAATCCCTGATTTTGCTATGATTTTTTGCAATCGTTCTTTCATTCTTGTATTACCCCAACAACTCGTCTTAAGATATATTCAGCCACCTGTTCTTTAGCAAGCAGCGGCACTCTCTCCTGACCACCTCGTTTATCAATAATAGTAACCTCATTCTGGTCAGAGCCAAATCCAATATCACCCCGACTAATATCATTAGCCACGATAAGATCAAGGTTTTTTTCCTTTAATTTTTTGACAGCATTCTCAATTACATCATGGCTTTCTGCTGCAAAGCCAACCATTATTTTATCACCCTTATTAGCTGCAACCTCTTTTAGAATATCAGGGGTTGCTTGCAGTAAAAGGGTTATCTCAACAGCACCTTTTTTCAACTTCTCCTTGCTCACTTCCACAGGCATATAATCACTTACCGCTGCGGCAGAGATGAAAATATCAGCTGACTCAAGGCATTCCATAACCGCAACCCTCATCTGACAGGCAGAAGTAACACGCCGTATTTCCACCCCAAAGGGTGGATCTATGCAGGTTGGCCCACTAATCAGGACAACCCTTGCCCCCATCCTTTTTGCTACCCTTGCCAAACTATAGCCCATTTTACCTGAGGATGGATTGCTGATATATCTAACCGGGTCAATCATCTCCTGCGAAGGACCAGCGGTAATCAATACTGTTTTGCCTTGCAGCACATTCTCTTTTGCCAGAGTCATCTCCACTGCATCAATGATCCTCTCAAGAGTGGCTAATCGCCCATCCCCTTCTGTACCACATGCCAGAGAGCCATATTCCGGGGTAACAAATCTGACGCCTGCCAGAGGGGCTCCCTCCATTTGTTCTAATTTCTGAATATTTTCCTGAAGAATAGGATTATGCCACATGCGGGTATTCATGGCTGGTGCAATCAATATTGGACTGCCCTTTGTTAAGGCAAAGGTAGAAAGAAAATCATCTGCAATGCCACAGGCAATCTTTGATATAATATTAGCTGTTGCCGGTGCAATCAACAAGAGATCACACCTTTCAGCCAAGAATATATGCTCAATCTCAAACCGTGAATCTGAAGAAAAAAGCCCTGTAATCACCGGATTTTTCGATAGCGATTGAAAGGTAAGGGGTGAGACAAAAGAAGTCGCTGCCGTAGTCATGACAACATGAACAACATATCCCAATTTCCCTAATTGGTTAGTCAATGATGCTGCCTTATAGGCTGCAATACTCCCTGTTACACCAAGAACAATTGTTTTCATAGATTAACTTTCCTGCTCAGACTAAGATTATCCGCAGATTGCGCAGATTAAGATTTTTTGTTTGTTGTTTTTATTTTATCAGAACATCTGCGTAATCTGCGTAATCTGCGGATTAATTCTTCTCTGTATCTTTGTGGTAAATTCCCCTCGCTGAGTAGTTATTTGTAAACATTCAGCCGTCAGCTTTCAGCATTCAGCCAAAATCAAGAAAATCAAACTCCACAATTTTACACCTTCTCCATTTTGTGGTATAATCCCTTTGAAACTGACAGCTGACGGCTGATAGCTGAACGCTTACAGTTATTTATCCTGCAAGATATTAAATCTCTCTTTAATCTCCTGAGGCATTCTCTTTAATCGGCATTTTTCAGAGATAATAATTGTTTTTAATCGTTCTATGCTGATATCCACATCCTCATTAATAATCCAATAATCATAAAGAGAAATAGCCCGCAATTCTTCATCTGCCCCTTGCAATCTTTTTTCTATATTTTCCTGAGAATCAGTCATTCGTCCCAATAGTCTTATCCTTAGATCCTCCATAAATGGGGGAAGGATAAATATCAAAACCGCATTATCAGGATACAACTCTTTTATGGCTCGGGCACCCTTACTGTCAATATCAAATATAACATTTACGCCAGCAGAAAGCATATCCTCTACAACCCGTTTTGTTGTACCATAATAATCATCATAAATCTTTGTCCATTCAACAAGATCTCCCCTTGCCATACAATCCTTAAAGTTTTCTTTAGACACAAAGAAATAATCAATTCCATCCCTTTCATTATCCCTTTTGGGTCTGGTACACATGGAAACAGAGAATTGAATCTCCGGAAATGCCTTAAGCACCCCCCGAGTTACTGTGGTTTTCCCTGCCCCGGAAGGAGCAGAAATAACAAGTAGCAAGCTATTACTATTCATAAATATCCCCTTTTGTAAATATATATCCACAGATTACACAGATTTTCACAGATTAGGCAATCGAGTAGTGTGTCTGTATTTCCCTAATTCCCCCTTAGAAAAGGGGGTTAGGGGGTTGTATTTCTTGTGCATCTGTGCCTCTACAGTGAACAATTTTGAACCATGCCCATCTTTCTATATGTAGCGTCTTATGGGTGCCCTGTCGCGTATGGCTTCAGCTTTCCATCTATTGGAAGGCTGAAGCCTTCCGCTACCCACGATGGATTAAATCTCATTTCCTTTTTCACTCTACATTCTGTATTTGTTCCCGTATCTTTTCCAACTCATTTTTTATCTGCAAAACAGCCCTGACTATGGAAATATTATTGGCTTTCGAGCCAATGGTATTTATCTCTCGATTCAATTCCTGGGTAAGGAAGTCTAATGGACGGCCAACAGGTTCAGGCTTATCAATAATCTGCAAGAACTGCTCCAGATGGCTTTTTATTCTAACAATCTCTTCTGTAATATCACACTTATCAGCATAAAGAGCTATTTCCTGTGCCAGTCGAGTCTCATCCATCATAATCTTTTCCTTGCCAAGCAAGGATTTCAGCCTTTTCTTAAGAGCCTCAGCATATTCTAACGACACGGTTGGTGCCTTCTTTTCCACCTCAACCATATGCTCTTTTATCAGGGTTATCCTTTCTAATATCTCTACCTTGGTCTTTTTCCCTTCTGTATCCCGCATAGATAAAACACCATTTATTGCCTCAAGAATACAAGCCTCTAACCCTATCCAGAGTGTTTCCATATCAATAGACTCTTCCTGACGCCAGATACTTCTATCAAAAGACATAACAGTGCTTAGCGTTATATCATCCTTAAGACCAAGATTGCGACCAAGTTCTTGCAATGCTTCAAGCATTACCCTCGCTGAATCATAATTTAACTTACTGTTTCCGACAGAGGTACTACCGGTTGCAGCCACTGTTTTGTCATAATTTACCATAACATATAACTTACCCCGATTAACCCTTGCCTTGACAAATTCTCGTATTTTATTTTCCATAGGAAGGATGGATCCAGGTGTTTTTACACTTATCTCACAAAACTTATGATTTACCGATTGAATTTCTACTGTAAATGGACCATTTGTTGCCCTTCCATAACCAGTCATACTTTTCATGATTTTACTCCTTGGTATGTCAGTTTTCAGTTTTCAGCACTCAGCTTTCAGCCAGAATCAGACACAGACGGACAAGAACAAGCCACCTGCTTTCACGCAGGGACAAACTCTGTCCTGACAACTGGCCCCTGACAACTGATCCCTTCCCTTAATACCCTGCTGCAAATTCCTTATTTACCTCAACAACCTCTTTTTTCAGCTCAATAATATCCTCAGTGATATTTCCCAAGGTACTTGCTAAATGCTGGGAATCTATTACTGTTCCGGATGGAACGCATTTATTATCAGGTATTTTCACATTATTGGTCACAAGGCTATGATGGAGTACAGCACAATTTTTACCAATAATTGCCTTGAACACAGTTGAATTAAACCCAATAAAACTTCCATCCCCTATAGCACATGGTCCATGGATAATTGCTCCATGAGCACAACAAACATCCTTGCCGATATATACTGCATATTTTTTCCCTTCAATCATAATAAATTTATCCTTAAGTGCATGGATAATAACCCCATCCTGAATATTTGTACCGCTTCCAATATAAATGGGTACGCCCTCATCCCCTCGGATAGAGGCACCCGGGGCAATATAAACATTATCCCCAATATACACCTCCCCTATGACTGAGGCAGTTTTAGAAACGAACGCTGTTTCTGCTATCTTTGGCACCTTAGCCGTTTTATTCCATGAAGTAATGGGCCCGGGAAATATCTCAGCCCCTGTCGTACTTGCCAAAAGAATACACATGCAAACCAAAAAAAATCTTTTATCAATCTTCATTTTTTTATTCACTCCTATTTTATGATACTCAATTACCTGATAAATTATACCAGAGTTAATCCTGTTTGTCAATCACTTTTGGAGTCAAGACATGAAATATTTACAAAGTGTGCGGTTAGGAGTCAAGAAAAAATAAGTTGTACACCAAGAGCCACTGAGACGCTTGGCTGGCAAGGCGTGAGAAGCGAGCATACTACTGTATGTAAACGACGAACAACGAAGCCATCCAAGATGGATCGGTGGCACGACTGTACAAGTTATTTTTTCTTGACGACTTAGTGTCAAATTGCAAAAGTAATCGCTATATCTTGTCATTCCTGCCCCCGTTTTCACGAGGGTAAACTCCAGCAGGAATCCATAAAGAATGCTGGATTGTAGTTTCCTTTCAGTACAAAGAATCGGATACAGGCAAACTTAAAACGCAAACAGTAGCGGCTGAAGAATTTATTCGCCGCTTCCTGCAGCATGTTCTGTCTGGCAGGTTTGTGAAGGTGAGATATTATGGAATATGGAGTCCCAACAAGTGGCATTTATTAAATAAAGCCAAAGAACTTCCTGGTGCTACGGTTACCAAACAAGAAGTGTCTGAGGCTAAAAATGAAACCAGATCTTTTTGTTGCTCAAAGTGTAACGGTGTGTTGGTAAAGATTGAAAATCTACAACCATTGAGGAGGAGACCACCTTGATCAAAAAAACAATAGTAGTTTATTCTGAATATCTGATTTGCTTGCGTAAAAATAACACAAATGTATTACGCCATGGGAGAGGTATGTCTGATTATGAAAATAAAGGCAAAATCAGTGACTTGAAAGCACCGAAGATACTGCCAAATGACCAAAAAATGAACACTATTGCCAGAGGTGCTACCTCCTCTTTCCTGCTATCATGTCCAATCCATACGATTCATTGCAAAATAAGACACTAAAAACAACACACATTCTTATTCAAATTTCATATAGTAACCCCCGCTTAATTCAACACAGAATTGTGTGGAGGCTTACTGATTTGTCATGCAACGGCTTTTTCCGTGCATCGCTCCATACGAATTCTTATTATGTTAGGCACTTTCTGCACTATCGTCCCCTGTTTCGTCCTTTCTGTTAATTAGTATTGTGTCCCCAGATTTCCAAATAAAATTGGCGTGTTACCACACTGATCAGTCAGAGTCTCCGTGGCACTCGTGATCTTTCTCTGTGTTGTCAGAGTCACAGTGAGCGCAGCGAACGCCATCTCCTGTGGTTGTTCCGCAATGGTGGCAAAAGTGCTTGCCACAATCATTACACTGATAAATCCACATCCACAAGCTGCTGAAACCATACGGATTGTGATCGCAATTCGGACAAGTTGCCATTGTATACCTCCTGAGTTTGTTCTAACGACAAAAATCACCTGCTCCTTGTCAGGTGCATTTTTCTGGTTAGGCTTTGCTTCTCGCTGCCTTTTTTCTTTTCTTTGGGCTTATCTTGCTACCGATTGTTATCTTATGCCCGATTGGTTTGATGATTATCTTACAAATAGAATTCCGAGATCTTTGCAAATTTTCCGCGCAAGCAAGTCATTGATCTCGGTGTGTCGGGGGACTGAAGATTGTCTGTTCTGTTGGGGATTTCTCCACCATGAATGACTTCCGCCTTCTCGAATGAATATACAGCCCTGCTGTCGCAGATGCTTGAGTAGCTCCTGCCGCTTCATACGGCAAGCAACTCTTCGAAGAAATTGGGAGCAGCGGACTGAATAGCCTCTTGCCGATTGAATTCAAGTGCTTCTCTTAATGTGACTCTTAGGCTCTCAAGAAGTTTCTCTCGGGTATGTTCTTGGCAGTTTACTCCGGGAACTTCCTCAATCCATCCAATCCACCAATCACCGTCTTGCTTCGTTGCCACAGTATATGTGTTCATATATTGAAACCTCGATAAAAGAATATCACCATAGGACTCCCTTGTCTGTTTACGATAAGTTCACCCAACAGTGGGGATAATAACTGCAAACCCTGCAAGCAAAATAAAATGTTGATAAGTCCAAAACCTTAATCACGACATATAGTCCTTGCTGTTGGGTGCAGCACAGTATTAGGCTTGCTTGCTATCTTACGCTCTCTTGTAAGTCTAACAAGTGATTATGTAATCTTTCTACATTTTACCACCATTGAATCAAAAAGTCAAATAAAAAGTGAACAAAAAATAATAAATTTTGTGTAATTCTAACAAGTATCACCATGTTAGTCTTGATTGCTCTCTTACGCCCGCCAGTTATCTTGCTATTGGTTACTATCTTTCGCCTACTTGCTATCTTACGCTCTCTCTTGTTAAGCCTAACGCTGCGGATTATCGGCGTATGACATGTAGCAGAACGCATCCGAGCTGATCTGCCGGTTAGGTCAATTATTTTTCATGATATAGCGTACATGGTCGCCATTTTTTATTATCTTTATTATTCGAAGACTAACTGTTCCTCTCGGGAGTATAGCTTCAACCAGGGAGGAAACCGGGGACAGCACCCGTTTTTTTATTATTTTCGAGATCTTCCTATCGCTTTTGAACCCCATACTTTTCGCTATATTCCTTTATCCATGACAAATATTATACTCGGTCATTGTTGGTATCAAATACTATTTGCCTGTAATTACCCCTTTGTGTAACATGATGAGGTATGTTTGGTATGATAATTCTTGCTATTCTTGCCATAATAAATAAATATTATCATACAAATAGTATTTTGTCAATAAAAAAACGGGTGCTGTCCCAATACTGTTCGGCACGATTCTTGCTTGTGATTTTGGCCAACTGTCGTGTCAATCTTATGATGTCGCGAATAACCTTGCAATATCGTAAATAATCTGGTATACTTTCTTCATAATCAAACTGG
>JAZDHC010000014.1:0-5733 GCA_043806395.1 Candidatus Desantisiibacteriota bacterium
TGGATATCAACCTCTTTTGCTTGAAACATTTGTCCAGAAGGATCGCTTCAAGGGAACCTGTTATCGTGCCGCCAATTGGATTCTACTCGGACAAACTAAAGGCCGTGGTAAACTTGACCGCTACAATAAATATTCCCTTCCTATCAAAGATATCTTCGTCTACCCTCTTAATAAATCCTTTCGCCAAATACTCTCCTCAACTCATCCTTAATAGGGGGGTTTACTGAATATTTACCAATGAGACATACATTTGCTACACATATGTTAAATAATGGTGCAGACTTAAGGATTGTTCAGTAATTACTTGGACATGTAAGCCTTTCTACAACCCAAATCTATACCCATGTAACCAAGGAAAGATTGAAAACTGTTTATAATAAGGCTCATCCAAGGGCGTAGTTTTCTCTGTACCTCTGCATCTCTGCGGGGAACAATCAAAAAAAAGCCTTATGCAAAACACGAACAGCCTCTTCCATCATAGATATTCTGATAATACATGAAATCTTTATCTCAGAGGTAGAGATCATCTCAATATTAATATTGTGTTCAGCCAGAGCCTTAAACATCCTTGAGGCTACACCGCTATGGCTTTTCATCCCTACCCCAACAATAGAAACCTTAGCAATATCCCTGTCATAACTGATTTCACCTGCTCCTATCTCCCTGACAGATTCTTTTACCACCTCAATTACTTTTTGCAGGTCTGTTTCATCTACAGTAAATGAGATGTCATTTGTCTTGCCCCTTGTTTCACTCTGAACAATCATATCTATATTAATATTTGCATCTGCCAGTGCACTAAAGAGTTTGCCAGCCATACCCGGCTTATCCGGAATATCCATTACCGTTATCTTTGCCTCTTTAGCATTAGCCGTTACACCGCTTATTAATAATTCTTCCATATCTGCTACCTCCTCTGTTACAATAGTTCCATGCATATCAACAAAACTGGACAAAACATGTATCTTTACCCCAAACTTTTTTGCCAATTCTACAGAACGGGGATGCAATACCTTTGCCCCAAGGCTTGCCATCTCCAGCATCTCTTCATAGGAGATAATATCTAATTTTTTTGCCTCTGGTACAATCCTTGGGTCAGCGGTATATACCCCATCCACATCGGTAAATATCTCGCATACATCTGCTTGCAAAGCACCAGCAATTGCTACTGCCGTTGTGTCAGAGCCTCCACGACCAAGGGTAGTAATATCCTCATCCTCTGTTATCCCCTGAAATCCAGCAATAATTACAACCTTTCCCTTGTTCAGTTCCTTCATAATCCTATCTGTATTAATTTTGCAAATCTTTGCCTTTGTATGGGATTTATCTGTCAATATCTCTATCTGTGAGGCGTTCAAAGAAATTGTTGGACATCCCATCTCAATGAGTGCCATGCTCAAAAGGGCAGAGGACACCTGCTCTCCAGTAGAAACAAGCACATCCATCTCCCGATTATCAGGCATTTGACATATCTCATGACCAAGGGCAATCAACCTATCTGTTTCCCCACTCATTGCTGAAACAATAACCACTATCTCTGGCTCTTTTTTCCTTGCCTTGATTATTTGCTGGGCTACGGTTTTAATCCTTTCTGCTGACCCGACAGATGTTCCACCATATTTTTTTACAACTATACCCATTATTGTCTCCTCTGAATAGGCTGTAGACAATTAGACTGTAGGCTATAATCGTCTCAAAAACTAACAGCCTACAGCCTACAGCCTACAGTCTAAACACCTGACTTTATAAAATACTCCAATATCTCCCAACCCTTCTCAAGCCTCAATTGGCTCTTTCGTGCTGAATCCTCATCATAAGACATAATACCATCTGGTTTAATCCCATCTCCCCAGATAACAAATGGAACGGGTCCAGATGCATGTGTTTTGATAGAGATAGGTGTTTCATGATCCGGGAGCAAAAGTATCCGCGATCTATCAGGAATATGACTCAAAATAGTTCCCAATACCTTTTCATCTATATTTTCAATAGCTTTAATCTTTGCTGCCAGATCCCCATTATGGGATGCCTCATCCGGAGCCTCGATATGAATAAACACAAAATCATCATTTTTTAACGCATCCAAGGCATACTCTGCCTTGCCCATATAATTTGTATCATAGTATCCGGTAATCCCTGGCACATTAATTGCCCTCAAGCCAGCACATTGACCAATCCCACGAACCAGATCCACGGCAGATATTACCCCGCCACTCAAGCCAAACCTCTGCTTGAGGGTCGGCATCTCGACTGGTTTGCCATATCCCCACAACCAGATCATATTGGCAGGTTTTTTTCCTTCCCGTATCCTGTTGTGATTAATCTCATTAGCCTCTAATACCGCACAGGAGGCAAACATCAATTCCCGTATTATCTCTGCACCAGAGCCTTGAGGAAGGAATGGTTCAAAAACCCTGTCGCTGATATCATGTGGTGGGGTACATGTTGGCAAGATAGCATCCCTTAATACTAGGAGATGTCTATAACCTACCCCTGCATGGAATTTTATCCTTTCATTGCCAAGTTTTGCCTCCACAGCCTCAATCAAACCTTTCGCTTCAAGGGTTGAGATATGACCACCGCTATAATCCTTCATTATTCCATTTTCAACGGTTACTAAGTTGCACCTGAAAGCAATCTCATCTGGCTCAAGCCGTATCCCCATACTTGCTGCCTCAAGTGGTGCCCTACCCGAATAGTACTTTTCAGGATCATAGCCCATAACCGCCAGATTAGCCACATCACTTCCAGGCAACATCCCATCAGGTATAGTTTTCGCTGTGCCTACCATGCCCTCCCTTGCCAATCTATCCATATTTGGGGTATTTGCTGCTTGAAGTGGCGTTTTCCCCCCAAGCTCATCAAGGGGATAATCTGCCATCCCATCGCTAACAATAAGAATATACTTCAATCAATGACCTCCATCTGAGCCTTCAGCCTTCCTTCACATCGTCTCCGCCTCTTCCACCAGCATAACTGGTATCCCATCAAGCACAGGGTATTTCTTCTTGCAATTGTGACAGATAATCCTTTGATTTGGCTCATCATACACAATTTCACCCTTACACTCCGGACAGGCTAAAATATCCAATAACTCTTTGTTTATCATGTTATTTGTCTCCCCTTTAAAAATTTTATTAGCATAAAGTATTGTACCATCATTTTTGATTATTGTCAATCTATTTTGTACACCTGCCTGAAAATCACATAGTGTTGTTGGTGATAGTGAGGGAGGAGAAGAAGAATTGGTGTCACAAAAGAATTGGAGAGAAGGTGAACGGCATTATATCTCTTCTCAATTTGAACATGAAATACAAGAAAAGTTGAGTATAAAGAGAAAAACTAAACGAGGTCGTCCAAAGAAAATAAAAATTAATTCATAACTAATTGTTATTAAAGAAGATAGTGAGTTTTGACACCATTTTTTCTCCATTTTTTTGACACCATTTTTTCCCTACCTACATTCGTATCTCCCCTATCTCTACCATCTTCCGTTGTTTCATGTAATCCCTTATCCCATCAACTATTTCCACACCTGCCTTAGGGTTAACAAAATTGGCAGTACCAATACAGACAGCTGTTGCCCCAACAAGCAGGAATTCAAGACTATCCTCCCAGGTCATTATTCCACCCTGACCTATCACTGGAACGGTTACGGATTTGCAAACATCCCGAACCATCCTCAAGGCAACAGGTTTAATAGCTGGTCCAGACAACCCGCCAGTGATATTTGACAGACAGGGTTTTCTGGCCTCAATATCTATTGCCATACCCAACAATGTATTTATCAAGGAAATAGCATCTGCCCCCCCATCAACTGCTGCCTGAGCAATAGGGACAATGTCTGTTACATTTGGGCTTAATTTTACTATTAATGGCAGAGCCGTAGCCTTACGAACCTGATTAACCACCTCAAAGGTGAGCATCATATCCTGACCAAACAACATTCCCCCATGAGAGACATTTGGACATGATACATTTATCTCTAAGGCATCAATACCCTCTTTATTGCTTAATTCCTTAGCTATAGTGGCATACTCTTCTGGCGAGTCACCACAGATATTGGCAATAATAGCTGTTGGAATATCTGACAACAAGGCTAATTTTTCCTTCAAGAATCGTGATAAGCCCATATTCTGCAAACCAATCGCATTAAGCATTCCTGAGGATGTTTCAACAATCCTTGGCGGGGGATTACCCTTTCGTTCCTTCAATGTAATCCCTTTAAGAATAATACCACCAAGCATGGATAAATCTACTAATTCAGCATATTCCTGTCCATATCCAAAGCATCCAGAGGCAACCAGCACAGGATTTTTCAGATTTAATTTGCCAATATTTACGGAAAGATTTGGTTCCATTATTTCCCTACCTCCACAATACTTCCCTTGCATCAAATACAGGTCCATCAACACAAACCCTTTTGTATTCAAAATGAGATGGGGAATGACGATTAAGCATTTTCACCACACACCCAAGGCATGCCCCTACCCCACAGGCCATGTCAGCCTCCAATGATATCTGGCATGGGGATGAATAGAGTTGAGCTATCTCTGAAAGCACTCTGAGCATAGGCATTGGACCACAACCATAGATAGGCAGTTGAGGAGATGCAGCCGTTACCAGAAAATCTTCAAGCAAATCAGTCGCAACCCCCTTAATCCCCAAACTTCCATCATCAGTAGCTACCTGCACATCTATACCCAATGCCTCAAGCCTTTCCAGACAAATGATACCATCCTTTGTTTTACTTCCAATCAGCATCTTTACTTCTGTAAATTGTCTTAATCTTTCAGCCAGAGCAAAGAGCGGTGCTACCCCTACCCCACCAGCAACTAAGATAGCAGTAAAGGTATCCTCTTTAATCCTGAACCCGTGACCAAGAGGACCAATTATATCCAATTCATCCCCTACCCTTTTTTCAGCTAATAATTGGGTGCCTTCTCCAACAACCCTGAATAATATCTCAATACCTGTTGGGTTAATGCGATGAATACTGAATGGTCTTCTTAAAAGCGGCGTATATTGAGAGGTTGTTTTCACATGAACAAATTGCCCTGGCTGTGCATCCTTTGAGATTAAAGGAGCATCCAATGCCAATCGATAATGGTCGCGAGCAACCTCTTCCTTTTCTAATATTTTTGCAGATAGTTGAAACATTTGGTTATATCCTAAGTAATATCGATTTTTTTATTTATTCTTCCTTCTTTGCCCAAAGAGACTTTATTTGCCTAAACCGTTCTGTTCTCTCAGAAATTTTAACTACTTCTTTGGGATAAAATTCCAGCATTATATCACAAAATTCCAGCATCCATTTTTTTCTCGAATAACAAGAGTCAACTATTATATTGTTTGAGTTTGCAATTTGAATTTGCCCCCACCCAAGAGCTCCTATCGTTAAACATTCCCATGAAAGAAATTCTATCGGGATGAAATTTACTTTTTCGACTTTTATTTTTGTTTCATCTATGTTATATGCTACATTAAGCACAATAAAGTAATTGACATCTTCTTCATAAAAACGAGCAAGCCGTTCAACCGAAGTCAAGTTTGGCATGTTAAACTTTGTATCCATGCGATGCGTTTTAACATCGGCACAGTCCAGTAGCAAGTGCAACACTTTATATCGTGTCAATCTCATTTACAGAGGGAGAATCACAAAGGGTGTAAACACTAAGATGCAATCATTGTCAGGTTCTTACTCATTTACAATTATCTAACTTATTGATACAA
>JAZDHC010000015.1:0-8577 GCA_043806395.1 Candidatus Desantisiibacteriota bacterium
TGACTTGCCTTCCAATTTCTGGCTATCCAATGCCATAGTTGCTGTGCCAACCTGAAGCTGTGCTGCTGACTTGCCTTCCAATTTCTGGCTATCCAAAGCCATTGTGGCTGTGCCAACCTGAAGCTGTGCATCTGACTTGCCTGCCAAATTCTGGCTATCCAAAGCCATAGTAGCTGTTCCAACCTGAAGCTGTGCATCTGTCTTTCCTTCCAAGTTCTGGCTATCCAATGCCATAGTTGCTGTGCCAACCTGAAGCTGTGCAGCTGACTTGCCTTCCAATTTCTGGCTATCCAAAGCCATTGTGGCTGTTCCAACCTGAAGCTGTGCCTCAGTCTTTCCTGCCAATTTCTGGCTATCCAATGCCATCGTAGCTGTGCCAACCTGAAGCTCTGCTGCTGACTTGCCTTCCAATTTCTGGCTATCCAAAGCCATTGTGGCTGTTCCAACCTGAAGCTGTGCTGCTGACTTGCCTTCCAATTTCTGGCTATCCAATGCCATTGTGGCTGTGCCAACCTGAAGCTGTGCCGCTGACTTGCCTTCCAATTTCTGGCTATCCAATGCCATTGTGGCTGTGCCAACCTGAAGCTGTGCTGCTGACTTGCCTTCCAATTTCTGGCTATCCAAAGCCATCGTAGCTGTTCCAACCTGAAGCTCTGCAACTGACTTGCCTTCCAATTTCTGGCTATCCAATGCCATAGTTGCTGTGCCAACCTGAAGCTGTGCTGCTGACTTGCCTTCCAATTTCTGGCTATCCAAAGCCATTGTGGCTGTGCCAACCTGAAGCTGTGCTGCTGACTTGCCTGCCAACTTCTGGCTATCCAATGCCATAGTTGCTGTTCCAACCTGAAGCTGTGCTGCTGACTTGCCTTCCAATTTCTGGCTATCCAAAGCCATTGTGGCTGTGCCAACCTGAAGCTGTGCCTCAGTCTTTCCTGCCAATTTCTGGCTATCCAAAGCCATCGTAGCTGTTCCAACCTGAAGCTCTGCAACTGACTTGCCTTCCAATTTCTGGCTATCCAATGCCATTGTGGCTGTGCCTGCCTGTATTGCATAGGTAGCCGTGCCTGCCAGAATTGCATAAGTAGCCGTCCCGGCATAGCCTGCAGAAAAACTATAGACGACAGAGGCTATCCTTTGCCGTGGTGTAAGTGGACTACTATCTATTACCAACTCCAGCCATAACTCGGACTTTTGGGCCAATGTTTCTATCGGCAGAGGACCTAACTGCGTTGAAAATATCCCTTGACTACATTTGACAGCGGTTGTAGTACCCCAGACGGAGCTACCTCCAGTATCTTGACTATACAACTTAAAGGTAATACTCTTTGTCCCTTCTACGGGTCCACCAATCCCTTGAACCATACCTTGATAGTAGATAAAATTAGGTATGTCTGCACCTGCTTTACTTACAAAACTTGCCAATAAAAGAAATACACCCAAAAACAAAATCTTTTTCATCTTTTTTACCTCCTAAATATATGGGACGCAGATTTTCTTTAGATTTCAGGATAAAGAATATTTAAATCCTGTAAATCTGCGTTCATCTGCGTCCTGATTTATCTCCTGAATCTTATATTCAATGAGACCCTGTGGGCAGAGTCTAAGTCTTTTATCGGTGCATAGGCATAGCTAATATCCATAGGACCCTGCCTCAGCCCAAAACCCAGACTTAGACCTTGATTATCATAGCCTGTTTTGTAGCCGGCCATTAAGGCTAATGACACAACAGGGTAATATTCAACGCCAAGACCTACCTTCAACCCCTTTTTATCCTTATTTGCGGCTGCCATAAATTCAAACTCTTTTAGTTTTATGGCTCCTCCACATCTAATATTAGTCGGCAAACTACTTTTTTCCGTTTCATACTTTAGTCCTGTGCCTATATTTTGCAAGCAGACACCTGCAGAAACCGGCCGGGCATTCCATAAACCGTTATAGAGAATCCCTACATCTAAGGCAAAACCATTAGCCTTGTATTCCTCAGCTAAAGTAGATGAAATAAACTTAATGCCTAAGCCGGCATCAAGATTAACGGTTATTTTCTTGCCGGCGGCAAGGGTCAGGCAGGTATCCTTCATGGTTGGGATAGACCTCCTTGAGCCATCAAGTTCAAAAATATCTGCCTTGCCGGCATCTAATACCCCCATGCTTATCCCTAAGCCTGTGTTTGATTGTACATTTTTGGAATAGCTGAGAGAATTGTAAGAAATGTCTGAAACACCATCATAAGCGGAGATGTCCAAAGAGTTGAGATTGATACTTGCCAGTCCTGCCGGATTAAAATAAATGGCTTCAGCACCAGTCTTTGAATTAGCCACCAGGGATTCACCCAAGGCATAGGAACGGGCAGTGGGTGGGAATTTTAAGCCAATGCCGCTTGCATGGGTTAAGGTGTTGGTGACTATTATAATTAAGGCTATCAACAATAATCTTTGCATCTAAAAACACCTCTGTTTGTTGGTGATTCACAGGCAAGGATGCCTGTGCCACTATCATCTGGTAATCGCAGACTAAAGTCTGCGATTACATGTATTTTCCCTAATTCCCCCTTAAAAAGGGGGTTAGGGGGTTGTTCTTCTCTGTGCCTCTGTGCCTTCTTATTCACTTCACAAGTATTATCTTCCTCATATCCTTGAAATCTCCAGCCTGTATCTGGATGATATAAACCCCAGCCTCACATTCTTCGCCATTCTTATCCTTACCATCCCATTCTACCCAATATTTATCTGCCTGCCTATCCCCTGATACCAATTCTTTTACCAATTCACCGGTCAGGTCATAGAGTTTTATCAAAACCTTGGCGGATGAGTCAAGTTCATAGTAAATTTGCACCTTCTCACCCTTTAGAGGATGAAATAAATTATGGTAAGGGATGAATTTATGCCCTGATTTTGGCGTGGTAAGGGTGCAGGTAGCTGAGGCAATAATATTATTACTTGTGCCATAAGCAGTTAAAATGTAGGTATAGACGGTATCTGCTTTAAGTAAATAAGTATCATCATAAGAAGTAGTATCTTTGGGAATGTGCGAGGCTATAATCTCGGTATTCCTTGTGAGCGTATAATATTCTTTCGTCAGTAAGTCGCTCCAATTAAGACGCACTAAAGCCGATGAAACAGGGGTAGCCTGCAAGGTTAATGTCCCTTGTAGAGGTAAGGTCTCCGGTGTCCATGCTGTAACTGTATAGGTTTGGTTAGACGAGTTACCACCCAGATAAGAACTCAGACCTTGCACGGAATAATCCTGATTAGCCTGCTGACCACTAAGCATAATAGCTACAGACCAGTTTAGATTATATGCCAGGACAGGCTTACTGGATAAAAGAAGCAAAAGGAATAAAAGGCAAGATTTGAGGATTAATTTGCGGCTGGAGGGATTACCCATATTGCCTCCGGCTGAGAGAGGAGGTAAAATCAGCTGTTGTTGGTTGTTGGTTGTTGGTTGTTGGTTGTTGGTTGTTGGTTGTTGGTTGTTGGTTGTTGGTTGTTGGTTAAATATTTATTCATAAATTAAGTGTAACATAGAAACAAATAATTTGTCAAGAAGTTTTTTTAATTTTTTTCATATAAATAAGTAAAACAGATGAGAAATTTGGCATGCACATAAAAGAGGAGAAATGTCAAATGGGCATAAGTCATAACTATTTGATATTATTAAACTTAGCGACCGTTATATTTTGCTTATAGCGGGTTTTATTTGTTTGGGATGGGGAGGGGGACTTCTCTGAAGTTTAAAGCTCCTTTTGACGGCATAGCGGGGCTGTAATGATTGTTTTTGAGGGACTTTGTAATTAATGGAGGGGTCGAAAAATTTTACCCTAATTGCAATTTTTTTCAAAAAAAGTGATTTTTTTTGCTCTGAACATCAAATCCTTGGCTATTGGCTGGATTGTGCAGCAAAAACCATACTTGTGTAAGGCGATTGCTTTATCGAATATTCAGGCTCTATTCTATTTTACTTGACTTTCTGACTTAATTCTGATAAAATGAGAAATTGCTATCAGCAATATATCCAGTCATATACGCTCATTAAAGAGGTACTAATAATATGAGTGAAACAATATTTACACCAATTCCAGATAACTTTGGAGAGCATCCCCTTGATGTATTCCCCGGACAGTTGATTTGTGCCAAGGCAGAACCCAAACAGGGAAGGGCGGGAAGAACTATTACTGGTGAGGATATTCCTGCCAGAGGCGAAGAGGAAATTACCGTTATCCCTGGCAGGAATGTATGTGTCTCGGAGGATGGTAGTCGATTATTTGCTCTGGACTTTGGACGAATTGTCTGGGAAAAGGAAAGGATAAATGTTGAAAAAATTCTTATCATTAAAGAAAATATCAGTGATTCGATAGAGTTTTCTGGTAGCATTGAAATTCAGGGTTCAATAAATGATAATGCCATTGTTACTGCTGCAGGAAATATTACTGTATCAGGTGGAATAGGTGCTGCGGAGATTAATGCCGGTGGAAATATTGCTGTTAAACAAGATATTGTCAAGGCAAAGATTGTTTGTGAGGGTAACCTTTCAGTAAATTCCTTGAAAGAGGCAACAATTACTGTTGCCGGCACAATAACCATTGATGATTCCATAATAAAATCTATAGTTGCAGCAGGTAAAATTATTAGTCATACTGGTAGAAAGGGGCTTCTATTTGGTGGAGAGATAACTGTAAAAAAACTTCTTACTGCTAAAAAGGCTGGGATAGAGGGTGATAATGAGATTACTACTATTGTTCTTTCTCCAGGTGCAATGGCTTATATTGAGATTATTTATCCCTATGTAAACATTCTTCTCGGCAGAAGAACATCCTCCACTAAAAAAGCAATCAAAAAAGCATTTTATCAATTAGAACCATCTGGCAATGCAATCATGAAAAACTATGAGGAGATTGTCATAGAAGAGGAGAATACTTCATCTGGAGCCATAAGTGCCCCCATACTTCCTGCTGATATGCCCATTTCTGTAGCAATTGAGGGTGTGGCCTTGCTGGAAGAGGCAAAAAATATGGGTGCAGATCTGCTTCAATTGGAAAGAGATGAGGTAGATGCTCATTTAGAGAAACAGGGAAAGATAATAGTATTTAAAAAGGGCATCATTGGTCCATGGGTTCCAGATAAGTGGGATGAACTATATGGCCCAACCATTGATGGTTCATTTAGTTTTGAGAATAATGTTGACGGGCTTTACCTTACGGTTATCTTCTCTCAAGGGGCAGGGAAAAAGATATTCAGCCATGAGGTTATTGAAGAAATAATAGCTCAAAAATTTAATGAGATTGATACCTCAAAAATAGAAGATGTGTTTGAAAAAAGAATAAAAAAACCAGTAAGAATTGGTCCAAGGCAATATCTTCGTGGTAAGATAGAAATAGAGATTTCCCCTGATCAATTAACTGCTACGGTTAATATTATTCCTCCCAGAATGGGCGGGATGTTGATGAGTGTGGAGGATATTGTCAAGGCATTAAATGAAAGGACTGTTTCGTTTGGAATAAATATAGAAAGGCTTGTTGAAATATTGCACAATGTGGAGTTTAAGATACCCATAGTTGTTGCCCATGGCAATCCACCTCTGACAGGAGAAGGTGCCTATCTTGCCTATCAATATGGAGAAAAGAGCGATGGGGCAGTACTTATTGGTGAAGATGCCATTCCAGGGCAATTATTGGGTGTAAAAATACCCTCGACCATTGGCAGCTCAGGAATAGCCGTGACTGGAGAGAACATATCTGGTCTTTATGGAAGGGATATTACACTTGTTGCCGGAAAAAATGTCTTTATAGATAAGAATAGATGCTTTTCCGCTGCATTTGGAAAGGTAATGTGGCAGGGCTTTCGGGTAGCCGTAGAACAAATAATTAAGGTCGAGACTGATGCTGATGCTAATATTGAGACATCCGGAAAGATTATTATCCATGGAAATGTAAAGGAAGGGGTAAAGATTGGTGGCAATGATATTATTATTCATGGAAATGTGGAAAATACGGTTGAAATTATGGCTAAAGGAACACTCATCGTTGAAGGGGAGATTAATAAGGCAAAGATTAAAACCGCTCTTGACATGTCTGCAACCATCATTAAGGAATCACAAATTGAATGTGGAGGGACGCTTAATGTCAGCACTGCGATAATGGATTCTCCGATAATTGCAGAGAATGTTGTCCTGTCTTCTGAGGGGAAGGGCTTGATTGTGGGTGGTGAGGTATCTGCACAAAATTTGATACATGCTAAGGTGATTGGCAATGAAGATGGAACACCAACCACTGTTAAGGTTGGTGAAAATGGTATCCTTTCTGCTCTTGGAACCCTCCATTCCAAGGTAAACCTTGTGTTTGGTAAAAGGAGCATGACCACTAAAAAACCTGCAAAAAAAGTAACATTTAAGATGGAAAAGGGGGCTATGACCACACAAGCCTATGAACCACCCAGTATCTCTCCCTCAAAGCCACCAACTATAACTATTTCTGCCTCACAATGTACTGTCCCAAGGTCTATTGTTGTACCCGGATATTCTATTGATGAGGCAATACAGCAAGCTGCTCCATTATTAGGGATGCCTCTGGAAGAATTGGATGGTGACGCTATACCCAAAGAACAATCCCAAATATCGGCTATACGCGTCTACCCAAAGGGGGTAGAGGGTCCATGGTTAGAATCGTTTGATAATTCCTGTATAGAAGAGCATTTTGAAGAAGATAATATTGATCTTGATACAGATGCAAATGGGAGTTTTAATTTGATTAATAGAAGGGAAGGTCTGTTTCTTCGTCTAAGGTCTCCTGTGGGAAAGGGAAAACCTATTACCTCAGAACAGGTTCTGGCAGAAATAGAAAGACGGGAATACACAGACATTGACTCTCAGAGGGTAGTTGAGGCATGTGCTGAGCCACCGAAAGAACCAGTACGAATTGGGTTAATGCAATTTACTACTGAATTTGGCGGCAAGTTTGAGATAACTATTTCTGAAGACAAGCATGAAGTTTTTATAAACATTACCCCGCCCACTACAGGCATGGTATTGATTAAAACAGAGGATGTTATTCATAAATTGGGACAAAAGGGGGTTGTTGCCGGTATAATGGAAGATGAGATAGCCAGAATCTTAAAGGAAAAAGATTATAGCCGACCAGTCCTCATTGCATCATCTGTTCCGCCATTAAAGGGAGAATCAGGAAAGTTTGTTTATAAGATTGGAGGGTAGTGTCTCTACAATAGGAGAAAAATTATCATGTTGCTTCAAGTACAACACTTAAAAAAATATTTTCAAATAGAGCAGGGATTGCTTGGCAAGCATCTGCAAGTATTTGCAGTAGACGATGTTTCGTTTAGCATGAAAAGGGGGGAAACGCTGGGACTTGTAGGAGAAAGTGGGTGTGGAAAATCAACCACTGCCAGATTGGTACTGAGGCTGCTGGAGCCTACAGGCGGGGATGTCTTTTTTGATGGACAGGATATTCTTGGTATGAATTATAAAAACTTGAGAAAGATTCGGGCAAGGATGCAGATGGTTTTTCAGGATCCCTTTGGTTCGCTGAATCCACGAATGAATATTGGCAATATTATCGCTGAACCTTTAGCCATTCACAAGATAGCTAAGGGAAAAGAAAAAGCAGAAAGGGTTTCGTACCTGTTAGAATTAGTAGGATTATCTCCTGCCTGTCAAAATCGTTATCCCCATGAGTTTAGCGGTGGACAACGGCAGAGGATAGGAATTGCCAGAGCATTAGCTACGAATCCTCATCTTCTGGTACTTGATGAACCAGTTTCTTCACTTGATGTCTCTGTTGCAGCACAAATAATCAATCTTTTAATGGATTTACAGGAGCAGCTTCAATTAAGCTATCTCTTTATCTCTCACGACCTTCGTATGGTTAAACAGATAAGCCACAGGATAGCAGTGATGTATCTGGGAAAGATTGTTGAATTGTGTTCTGTAGATAAATTATACTCCAATCCCTTGCATCCCTATACCAGTGCTCTTCTTTCATCTATTCCGGGTTTGAGCATTTCTAATAGGGTTATTCTCAAGGGTGATGTTCCCAGCCCGATTAATCCACCATCAGGCTGTAGATTTCATCCCCGATGTCCTCAAGCAAAACCAGAATGCAGAATAACAGAACCATTATTAACAGAGGTTTCAACAGATCATTTGGTTGCATGCAGTGGAGGGGAGAGGTAATAGGGTAGTAAGGTAATCGGTGAATAAAGGAGGAGGCAACTCGATTCTTAAGATTTCTGTAACTACTCAGGTGTAAATAAGGAAAAAGGGGAAAGTAGGGAAAAATGGAAAAAAGAGAGAGAATTATACTCCTTAATCTCATAATCTGCGATTTTTTATCTGATAGAGTACAAGTGTAGCGGAAGGCTTTAGCCTTCCAATAGATGGAAGGCTAAAGCCTTCCGCTACTTAATTCATAAAGCGAACAATTACAAAAATCGGGACGGTTCACTTTCATCGTTTTTCATATGATTCCTTTCGGGCAAGGAGACATCATCTACAGAATACAACCCCCTAACCCCCTTTTCTAAGGGGGAATATTGCACTCTCAACTAACCGCAAGCTTTCAAACAAAGG
>JAZDHC010000016.1:0-2098 GCA_043806395.1 Candidatus Desantisiibacteriota bacterium
GATAATGAAGATGTGAGTGTTTTTACTGCAAATCCAATGAAAATCGTTTCTTTCTATCCCCCATTATCTCCATTATCTGTCTCATATTTCTCTGTGCCTCTGCGTCTCTGCGGTGAAAAAAGTCATAATGAGAATTGCTGACATACTTGCACTGTTTTGACTTACAATTAGGGTGATTTACTGCAATTTAATGGGCGGGTTTAGAACCTGCCCCTACATTGTGGGTGTCCGATTTCTGCACAGATCAAAAAACTTGAACATCGAGTGTAAGAAAACAATAACAGGATACACCTGTATATTATTTAATCACCCCAATCTTCCCCTGTAATATTTTATCGTTTGTCTTCAAGACATAGAGATATACCCCACTGGCAACAGGTTTATTATCCTCATTTGTTAGATCCCATGATTTGCCACTATCAATCCTTTTAACTAATTCACCTGCCAAGGTATATATCTCAATCCAGTCAAATTGACCAAACTTGATATGCTGATTATTCGACGATGGATTTGGGTAGGCTATATTGTCAGGAGAAAGAGCCTTTGAGGAAACAATACTAATGGCTGTATTCATGGAACTTATAGGAATATGAGTCATGTCCGGGGCTAATGCCAACACATCCTTAATCTTAACCTCTGTATTTCCTTCAGCCATTGCCTTGAACCTGAGTTTTGCCACCACACCCTGTCCACTTGCTCCGAGAACATTACCTGTCTTACACTGGGCAAGCTTTTTTATCCCTGGTGTGGGTTTCAATGACTCTATCTGAAATGCATCCCAACCTAAAAAAACACCCTTCTCTGTCCCCATTAAGCTCAAAACGGCAGGGTCAAACTCGACCCCAAATTGTATCCCATACAGATTGGTAATGTCATCAACCCTTAAATTCAATTCAAATTCATCCCCAACCTTATACACTGGTGAAGCTGTGTATAATTCCACGATTCCTTGTTTATCGCTACTCAGGCTATATAGCCCAGCAGATTGTTGCACCACAATATCAGGGTTAACTGAAAAGTTTGTAGAAATAGCTACCAGATCAAAAAGGTCTATCTTTCCATCCATGTTAATATCGTATCCAAGATTATACTCCCTATCACCATCCTGTGTCCCAAATATCTTGCCTACTATCCATAGGTCTGTGATGTCTACCCTATTATCATTAGTTATATCAAACCCATAGGCTACAGATACACTCCCATTGCTTACACTGGCTGAGATAGTGCCTCCATAATTATTGGTCAGTGTCAGATATCCAAGGTTTATCATAGAACAGGTAGTTTGAGTACCTATAACCTTAAACTTAACACAAGCAAGCGTGCCAGAGCCACTCACAGGCAAGGAATTTGCTCCAATCCTCGAACAGGCAACATTTTTCATTGAGCCTGTGCCTATAACAGGAGTTACCCAGAATGTTTGCGTGCCAGTACTCCTCAAGAAATTACCCTCTTCAGCCGTCAGGTATTGAAGTATTGCAGGATTAAAATAAAGGCTGAATTGCCAGCCAGCCAAGTCCACAACATCCTCTATCTTGATATCAATCGTATATGTTCCACCGAATCGAGATAAACCAGAGTCAGGATAAACCCTTACCCAAGTTGTTGCTGTTGGTGTTGATGTCTCTGCTGGAGTAAGGCTATTTTTTCTTCCAGGTGTTCCACCGAGTATTGTGCTTTCCCCCCAATCATTCCCGAGCGGTGATATTCTTTCCAATGTTTTATTCTTTGTACCACCCCAACTGGAGACATAGGTTACAGAACCCACAAAGCCTCCAGAAATGTCAATCATAGCAAGAGTATCACCAGCATTATTAAGGCTCATAGGGGTTTGGATAATATTGCCTGTGTTTGTACCATAGGTAGTGGTAAATGTGTCCCCATTATCAACAAGGATGGTATATCCTTTTGCAGGGATAGTCATCGTTCCTTGGTAGAGGGTTAGGATATGGGGATTGCCATCAGAAAATTTCCAATCCTTCAAACTGATTCCTACATCACCTTTATTATACAGTTCAACCCATTCACAAGTAATAGTTCCTGGGTCATACATTATCTCATTTATAACAAGATCCTCAGCATATCCAATGGTATTATTCAG
>JAZDHC010000017.1:0-4623 GCA_043806395.1 Candidatus Desantisiibacteriota bacterium
GATAATGAAGATGTGAGTGTTTTTACTGCAAATCCAATGAAAATCGTTTCTTTCTATCCCCCATTATCTCCATTATCTGTCTCATATTTCTCTGTGCCTCTGCGTCTCTGCGGTGAAAAAAGTCATAATGAGAATTGCTGAAGAGGACTCAAGACTTTTTGACAGGATTACAGGATAATCATCTTATTTTTCCTGTTTATTTTGTCGAAAAATTATAGGGCTGAAATGTTACCAAACAGGGAGTAGTTGCAGATGAATCACGGTGGAAATATCTGGGAATTTATAAGAAAAGGGATTAATCTTGACGATATCATAGATTTTAGTGCCAGCATCAATCCATTTGGTCCGCCAGACTGGGTTCAAACTGCTATCCATGATAGTGTGAAATTTATCAGGCATTACCCTGACCCGGAACAAAGGGAACTAATGAAGTGTCTATCTGGCTTCCTGAGGATTAAGCAAGAATATATTATTGTTGGAAATGGGGCAACTGAGGCTATTTATCTATTGGCTAATCTTTTGCATGGGAAAAACATCCTTGTCCCCTCCCCAACCTTTGGTGAGTATGAAATAGCCATGACTGCAAATAATGCTGTCCTGAAATTCCCGCAAATAAAGGAATCCCTCGGTTTTTGTTTCCCTTATGAAGAGATTATGGCTGAGCTTTTATGGGCAGATGCTGTCTGGATCTGTAACCCAAATAACCCTACAGGTAAATTAGTAGAGATTTCTATGCTGATAGCCATATTGGATAATGCCATTAAAACAGATACACTGATAATTATAGATGAATCATTTCTCATGTTTGTTGACTCATACAAGGATGAAACCCTTCTGAATGTGATGGAGAAGTATCCAAACCTGATAATCATCTCATCCCTCACCAAGTTTTTTGCCATACCAGGGATAAGGATAGGATATATAGCAACAAGTAATGCTGCGATATCAAGCAGATTAAAAAAGCAGATGCCACCATGGAGTGTAAATATTTTTGCTCAAGAAATTGTACCAGACATGTTGTATGATGATGAGTTTATTGCCCGATCCAGAGGGCTTATCAAGAAGGCAAGCGATGAGTTTTTGAAGGGGCTGAGTGCGATAAAAACACTAAAGGTTTATCCCTCAGCAGCCAACTTTTTCCTTATCAAACTCTGTGGGGATACAAGGGCTGATGAACTTTCAAGGCAATTAGCACAGAAAAATATCCTTATCCGCAACTGTTTCAACCTTCGAGGGCTTGATGATACCTATATTAGGGTTTCGGTTATGAGAGAAGAACAGAATAAGGTGTTGATAGAGGCATTAAGAGGGTGGTGATTTGATGCAAGGACTTAAAATACTTCATGTTGATACTGCTAACAGCTGGCGTGGTGGGGAACAACAAATATTGAATCTTGTAGCTGGATTGCAGGAAAAAGGATATTTTCAGATTGTTGTTTGTCAACCTGACAGCCTTTTATCCCAGAGATGTCAGGGATATGCTGAGGTTATTCCAGTAAAGATGCGAGGTGAATGGGATATTATTGCTGCTGGTAAATTGGCACAGATTATTAAGTCCAGAGACATTCATCTTGTTCACCTCCATTGTGCTCATGCTCATGCCTTAGGACTGATGGCAGCCATGATTTGTAAAACAAGCCCAATGGTTGTGGTCTCTCGGCGGGTAGATTTTCATCTTCGTAAAAATCCCATAACCTATCTTAAATACAGAACAGGTGTAGACAGGATAATTGCTGTCTCAAATGCCATCAAACAAGTGCTTTTAACAGATGGCATTCGTCAGGATAAGATTGCTGTAGTTTATGATGGGATTGATGTGGAACGATTCAGTAGAAATATAAATGGCAAGTATCTTTATCAGGAACTGGGGCTGAATCCCTGCCATCCAATTGTTGGCATTATCGCTGCCCTGGCACCTCATAAGGACCATAAGACCTTTTTGCAAGCATGTTTCCATGTAAAAAAAAATAATCCTCATGTACAATTCCTTATTGTTGGCGATGGCAAGTTAAAAGGGAAATTACAGCAGATAACAAAGAGTCTGCACATGGAAAAAGATGTTATCTTTACTGGCATCAGGGATGATATTCCTCAAATTCTCTCCATCCTGAATGTTTTTGTCGTTTCCTCTTGTCTGGAAGGGTTGAATACCTCTATCCTCGAGGCACAAGCTGCTGGTGTGCCAGTGATTGCTACTGAAACTGGTGGTATCCCGGAGATAAACCATGATAGGATTAATGGACTGCTTGTTCCTCCACGAGACCCTGTGTCTCTTGCCCAGGGGATTATCTGTTTGTTAGATGATAAGACATTGGCAATGAGGCTCTCTGCAAAAGGCAGAGAGAATGTAAAAAAATTCAGTAAGGAGGCAATGGTTGATGCTACAGAATCGATTTATCATCAGGTTATGGCTAATCATAAGTTTTTGTCTGATTGCACGCTATAGTGAAGGGGCAATTGATATGGATTGGAAATATGATGCCATCAGACGGCTGGCATTGGTTGCCGAGGTAAGCTATCCAATGAATACCAGACCACTCAGTCAGGAGGAAATGTCCTGCATCATTTGGGAAATTGACAAAAATAAGGGTACAAGTAAGTGGCCAGAGCATCTTGAATTATTATTGAAGAGATTAAAGCAGGAAAATCAGGGAAGGATTTTTTTAGCTGCTACTAATGCGGATAGAGATGGCTTGAGTTTATTCAATAACTACGGTCAGAGGTATCAGCAAGGATTAAACCTTTCGGCTAATATGACGCTACATGGAAAATGCTATGATATTTGCCCACAGGTTGAGGTTAATCAGGATGGCGTAACAACAGGCCTCAAATATGGATACCTTAATTATAGCCGATGGCATACCAGCCTTCAAGCAGGCAGAATCCCGCACTGGTGGGGGCCGGGACAAAATGGGGCATGGTTGTTCACTACAAATGCCCCTACCTTTGACCAATTAAGGATAACCAACCAGCAGGCACAATCTTTGCCATGGCTTGGCAGATTAAAATATGATTTTCTACTCGGCCGTTTGAGCAGTCAAAAGATTGTTGCCTATGGAATAAGCGAAAAAGAGGAGAACCCCAGATTTATCGGCTTACGGTTTGATTGTACCCCCAGCAGATACATGGAACTTGGAATAGGTGAGGTATGTATGTTGAGCGGTCGGGATGATGGGTTAGGATTAAAGGATTATCTTCAGGCAATATTCCCCTCAAGCAATACTACCGTAGAGGAGACAACACACGGTCCAATTACCAATCGTATTGCCTCTTTAGATGTAACCTTCAAAATTCCAACCAATCATCGATTATTAAAAGGAGCTGAGGTCTATTGGGAATACGGTGGCGAAGACTGTAACCCTAATAGATGGGGAATGCAGTTCCTGAGTGCTCCAGCCAATCTATTTGGTTTATACCTTGATACTGGGGCAACTGATATGCGGTTAGAATACGGAGAGGATGAGGATGAAGTAGTGTGGTATACACATAGTAACTTTACAAAGGGGTATAGACACAAGGGATTAATTCCCGGACATCATATGAGCGAGAGCAAAAACTGGTGGCTCAGGATATCTCATCCTGTGACACCCAATCAGATAGGTGTTTTAGAGGCAGAGATGATCAATGAGAAGCTATCAGGTATTAGCCTTGGTTGTCTGGATTCATGGAAACTGAAATGGCAACAAGATGAGACAGGAAATGCTGTAACAGACATTGAATGGTCGTGGGGACTTAAAATGTAGCGGAGGGCTTTAGATCTCCAAAATGTCGCAATGAAAAGGTATAACATTGGATAAACTTATGGGGGGTACTCTGTGGAAATAAACATTCTAAAAATAAAAGATGGCATTGGACAAAATGAAAATATCCTTATACCCATTGAAAAGTCGCTACGATTAAAGATAAATAATAGGGAATTTATTACCCTTCTTGCTACCCCTTCCGATGCAAAAGAGCTATTTGTTGGCTTTCTTTTTACTGAAGGGATAATAAAAAGCTGGAATGATATACTCTGTCTGGATGAATGTATAGAATGGGTGAGCATAGAGATAGAGGCAGAACCAGAACCCATTAATCCTAAACTCGCAATCATTACCTCTGGCTGTGGTCGAGGGATTACATTTCAGAAAACGGTTGATGATACGAGAATAACTGCTTCCATCCAAGTTCACTATGGATTAATTAGTAGCTTAATGAAAGAATTTTTGACCATATCAAAGACAACAGGGGTTCATGCAGCAGCCCTATCTGATGGTGAGGGAAAGATACTTATCTTCAAGGAAGATATTGGCAGGCATAATGCCATTGACAAGGTGCTGGGTGAAAGCCTGATCAAGGGGATAAATTTTGAGGACAAGCTCTTATTGAGTACTGGTCGTCTTTCCTCAGAGATGGTACTCAAGGCTGTCAAGGCAAAGATACCTGTGGTTATTGCCCGTTCGTGTGCTACCAGCATGGCTATAAAATGGGCTGACATTGCAGGCATTACTATTGTTGGACAGGTAAAGGGGGCATCCATGAGTGTGTATACACAGCAGGAAAGGGTTAAGGGCGCCTCTAAAAACCCACTAAAGCCACGCTGGCAGCGTTGCAAAGCTGCTCAAAATGCTCATTTACCACTTG
>JAZDHC010000018.1:0-4370 GCA_043806395.1 Candidatus Desantisiibacteriota bacterium
CGTCCCAATACTTGCCTTAATCGTAACACTTCCTGGTGACTTGCCTGCCATGAATGATGTATTTGCCCCCACCGTACCGATAAGTGTTCCACTCCCAGTGATGACACCCCAATTGATTGGCGGCATAATCCCTGCCTGATATTCTACACGGTTATTAGATGCATCATACCCCTGAACCTTAAACCCTGCACGATTATTTGTTGTCACCGTAGCCACAGCAGGTATAATCTCAATCCGAGTGATAACAGGTGGGGGTACAATCACCTTTACCTCTACATATTTTTTATTCCCAGACATATCCTCACCAGTTAATCGCAGGGTATATGTACCGCCAGGCAATCCTTTTGCATTCCAGACACCACTTGCAATACTTGAGGTAGCACCTCTGGCAGTTGTCCCGCTGCCAATTACCTTCCAACCCTTAACATAAGCCTCAAGCACCCAACCCTTCAGATTATCATCTACTGCTGTGCCGCTGATAGCTACACTCCCTGACACCATTGTATTTGCTACAGGTTGGGTAATAGTTACCACAGGGGGTATTTTATCTGCAGCGAATCCATATTTAATTCCCATCACAGATAACATTATCCATATACAAATTAACCAGATATGTTTTACTTCCCTTCTCATATATTCTTACCCCCTCGTATCTTATCAAGCACAAAAAAAGCCCCTTCAGGATACATTATTATCATTATCCTCAAGAGGCTCATTTTTCATCTGCGTTTGTGCCAACCAGGCATCAATCTCTTCCTTTCTAAACCTTAAACTCCGACCAACCTTATATGCTGGCATACTACCTGCCTGACACATCCGATATATACTACTTTCATGCAACCGTAAATAAAGAGCCAACTCTTTGACCGTCATGATCGCATTAGGCATCGGCATTTTCTCCTTTTTTTTAACTACTCAGCCACTAAGACGCAAAGGGTCACAAATGATACAGAGAAGAACAACCCCCTAACCCCCTTTTTTAAGGGGGAATTAGGGAAACACAGATACTCATTTGCTTGCTCAATTTGTTACCCTGATTTGAACCATGCCCAAAATTAGTGACCAAGTGTTTGTCGGATAACACACACCGTCGTAGGGACAGGTCTTGCACCTGCCCTCTCAAGCGTCCACCCCTTTCAAGAGGGGAATTATTAAGTTCACAATTGTGAAATCAAAAATATAACAGAATCCTTTTGTGAGTCGTTGTGCCATAGTGTCTTGGTGGCTGAGTAGTTATAAAAAACAAAAAGGCTATGGAGGTATAATAATCCCTCTACAGCCTCCCTTTTTCTTTATTCAATTCTTTGCAGGACTATCTAATTCTTACTTTAAGATAGTAAATATAATATACCACATTTATTTCTATTTGTCAAGAGGATTTTTTCATCACGCAACATTTTTTATAAAATTTATAACCAAATCGACATTTTATCAAAATTTCTGGAGAACATCATAAAAAATCTTGACAAATTATTAATAGTATCATATAATTTATAGTATACGCATACCCTCAATCAAACATTCCTCTGTGCCTGAGAAAAAAAGGAGATGATGTAACCATGGAAGAGAATGTCAATATCCTTGTTGTAGATGATGACCAGAATACATTATTGGCTTATGAGTCTATTCTGAATGGATTGGGATTAAATATAGTCCGGGCTTCATCAGGCAGAGAGGCATTGTCATGTCTCTTGCATCAGGAATTTGCCTTAATATTGCTGGATGTTAAGATGCCTGATATAGATGGATTTGAAACAGCGAGGCTTATCCGCAAACGACCCAGCTCATCTATTATACCGATTATCTTTATCACTGGTGCCTCTAAAACTGAACTGGATAGCCTCAAGGGCTATTGGATTGGGGCAGATGATTTCCTCTGTAAACCTGTTTGCCCGGAGATATTAAGGGCAAAGGTTACTTCCTTTGTGGATATCTTCAAGAGGTCACAGAAGATACAGAAACAAGCAAATCAATTACAAGAATGCAATGATAATTTAGAAAAGGAAAATAAGAATATCAACTCCATAAATCAACAGCTTAAGTCTGCAAATCAAGAGCTTGAAACATTTTCCTATACCCTGACCCACGATCTACGAAACTCAGTGACTGATATCTTAGGTTTTACAGAGATGATCTTAGACAATTCTATAAATGAGTTGCATGAAGATACACGGGAGTATTTGTCAATCATTCAAGATACATGCCATAACATGACCAATGTCATTGATGCTATTTTAATATTATTTCAGATAAAACACAAGGAAATAGAATATAAACAGATTGATTTAACATCCCTTGCCTCTGCCATAGCATTAGAGCTAAAGATAGCCAATCCGGATCGTCATGTAGATTTTGTAATCCACAAAGAAATTACCTGCATAGGAGACCCCCATATTTTGCTTGTTATCTTGAATAATCTGATCGGTAATGCATGGAAGTATACTGCCAAACAACCGGAGGCAAGGATAGAGATTGGCTCAATAAAAGAAGAAAGCGGAAAAACAGTATACTTTGTCAAGGATAATGGGGTTGGCTTTGATGAAAAGAATGCCTCAAAGTTATTTACCCCATTCCAGAGACTTCACTCTAAGGAAGAGTTCCTCGGTTTTGGCATTGGACTGGCCACCGTTCAACGAGCCATCAAATGGCATCATGGCAATATCTGGGCTAATGGCGAGGTAGGTCGCGGAGCAACATTCTGCTTTACCCTGGCAAATGAAGAGGATGCAGTAGTGGCGGAATGAGGAATTCACCACAGAGTTACAAAGACACAGAGGATTACAACCCCCTGACCCCCTTTTCTAAGGGGGAATGTATTTCCCTGATTCCTTGCTAAAGAGGCAAAGGCAAGAGCAGAAGAGGCAACTCAAGAGGGGAATGTATTTCCCTGATTCCCCCTTAGAAAAGGGGGTCAGGGGGTTGTAATCCTTTATACCATCTGTGACCCTGCAATGAACAGTTTTGAACCATGCCAAAAATCTGTGTAATCTGTGTGTAATCTGTGGACAATATGAATCTGAGTCTGTGGATTCTTTTTCTTTCTCCGTGTTCTCTGTGTTCTCCGTGGTGAGTAGAATCAATAAAGGAGTTCAAAATGCCTAAAAACAAAAAATCCATTATTACACCAAAAAAACCAGAACCAAAAAGGAAATCGACGATCCCGTCTGGCAATGCCATGCTGGAGGTGGAGAAGGTCATACCTCCGCATACGAGTTTCCCCATTGTTGGCATCGGTTCCTCGGCAGGTGGACTGGAAGCGTTGGAATTGTTTCTCGCCAATGTGCCAGAAAACAGCGGTATGGCTTTTGTCATTGTCCAGCACCTCGACCCAACGCACAAGGGCATTATGGTGGAATTGCTCCAACGCGGCACCACCATGTCCGTTATACAGGTAAATGATCGGACGCGTATCAAACCGAACTGCGTCTATGTCATCCCGCCCAACAAGGATATGTCCATCCTGCGAGGAGTGCTGCACCTGTTCGATCCTGTAGCACCACGCGGTCTGCGGTTGTCGATTGATTTCTTCTTCCGCACGCTGGCAGACGACCAGCAGGAGCACAGCATCGGTGTGATCCTGTCAGGTATGGGCTCAGACGGCACGCTGGGCTTACGAGCTATCAAGGAAAAAGCGGGCGTGGTTTTTGTGCAGGAACCGTCTTCTGCCAAATTTGACGGTATGCCACGAAGTGCCATTGACGCTGGATTGGCGGATGTGATCGCCCCAGTGGAGGCTTTACCCGGCAAAATCATCGCCTATCTCCAACATGTTCCCCTGATTTCCAAACCCAAACTATCCGACGAAGACAAAGCCCAGAGCGAATTAGAAAAGGTGCTGATATGAAGAACCTGCTTGATAGCACGGACATTGCAACACTGTTCCTCGATAATGCCCTATGTGTGCGACGATTTACCAATCAGGCCAGCAAGATCACGCGATTGATCCCCAGCGATGTTGGACGACCAATCACCGATATTGCCTCAGACCTGCTTTACCCCGAAATGTCAGATGACGCACGCGAGGTTCTGCGAACGCTGGTTAGCATCAAAAAACAAATAGCAACCAGCGATAAGAATTGGTTCGCAGCACACATTCTGCCATACCGTACAATAGAAAATATGATTGACGGCGTGGTAATCACCTTTTCGAATATTACTGAGTTCAAGGCTCTGGAAGCAGAGCTACGCGACACTGAATCGCGTTTGAAATAGATTTCGAGCTGTGCAACTAGTGTCGCGTCAACTTTGACATGTCGCAACAAATATTCTGGATTCCTGCTTTCGCAGGAATGACAACAATCACCGAGTTGTCATTCCTGCGCAGGCAGGAATCTATCTTTATTTATCCGACACTTGAAAGTTGACACTAC
>JAZDHC010000019.1:0-6173 GCA_043806395.1 Candidatus Desantisiibacteriota bacterium
ATTACAACCCCCTAACCCCCTTTTCTAAGGGGGAATTAGGGAAATACATTCCCCTCTTGAGAGGGGTGGACGCTACTGCGGACGGGGTGTGTTCTTTTCCACTTGCTCACTCAGTTTGTTACCCTGATTTGAACCATGCCCTAATCTGCGTAATCTGCGGACATATCTCTCTTTCTCACACAGGAGGCATTCGATGAAAAATGTTATTCTTATCTGCATGATGTTATTTTCCGCAATCGTTTTTGCAGAAGAGTCACCATCCATCAGAATCAGACCTGCATCCATTACATTCCCTGAAGCTGGACAACGACAGCTACTTCAACAGATACTATTGATTAAGAACGCTGGTAACGGAATGCTGAATATAACCCTGCGCTCATCATGTGAATGCCTTAAGGTAGCACCTGCTATCGCTGCAATCTCCCCGGGCATCGTTCAAGAGATAGCTGTTGAGCTTGATACCAGAGATTATGTTGGCAAAATAACCGAATTCGTGTTTGCTGATTCCAATGATCCGATAAATCCACATATTACCATAGCGGTTGAGGGCAAGGTAAACGGAAATTCAAAACCATTTGATACACCTGAAATTGTACATACAGGTAAAGGCCCACCTGTTTGCATCACTATTTTTTCCACACCAAACTGCAAATACTGTCAGAGATTGGAAACTTCGATAATCCCACAAATTGGCAAAAAATATAAAGCAAATGTCAAAATCAGGCAATATTTTGTAAACAAGCCAGAGGTGTACGAACAATTGCTTTTGTTGGAAGAGGCTGTCGGTATGCAAAGCAATGAATTCCCGGTTGTATTTGTTGGCAAGCACATGCTTGGCGGTAGAAAACAGATAAGCTCACAGTTAGAGGATAAAATCAAACAATGCGTATCTCATGGAGGTTGCAACTGGATTAGCGTAAAGGCGGTATCAGGTGTTGTCCTACTTCAGGAAAGGCTTGCCTCTATCAAGCTCCTTCCTATAATTGTTGCTGGATTATTAGATGGAGTTAATCCATGTGCATTTGCAAGTGTAGTATTTTTCTTATCCTATCTTATACTTATCGGATACAATCGAAAGAAAATATTGATTGCCGGAATAATATTTATTACAACAGTATTTTTTACCTATCTGCTGATTGGATTGGGAATAATTCATGTATTCTGGACATTAAACTTCAAGCCAATTCGCTATCTAATCGCTTTTCTTACAATGGCACTGGGTGTAATATCCTTAATAGATTGCTGGAATATTAAACATGGAAAAGAGAATATGCTGATTCAGCTTCCCAGTATATATAAGGCAAAAATCCAGAAGTGCATTGACTACGGAATACAGAAGGGATACATCCTATCAGCCCTTATTTTAGGCTTCCTTATTTCTATCTTTGAATTTGCATGTACAGGTCAGATATATGTGCCTACCTTAATGTATATGGCACAGATACATCAATTAAGAATAACAGCTTTTAACTATCTGGTGTTATATAATTTGATGTTTATTTTCCCTCTGTTTGTTGTCTTCTGGTTAGGATATAATGGCATAAGATCAAAGGTATTCTTGCAATTACTTCAAAAACATCTTGCTATAATAAAATTTATCGTAGCTATATTCTTTTTTGGGATGGGAGTGCTATTGTTGCGACCATTGATAATATATGGAAACCAATAAATAACTTGACATAATCGTTGTAGGGACAGGGCTTGTCCCTGTCCGAAAAGGCAACGAATAACCGCAAAAGTTGCAGACAACCACGAAACCAAACCAAACGGACACCCACAAGGGGATGTCCCTACAAGGAAGTTATATGTCAATTATTTTATTGGATTCCATATATTGTAATCTAACGAACTATTGGGCATGGTTCAAAAACAGAAGGGGAATTCACAACAGTATGTATTGCCCCCTCCTATAATTCTGTCTTGCCGAAAGCATGTACGCATAATTACCGATGGAGAGAATCAATGGCTTTTTGCAGGTCAGCCTTTATATGTTCGTTGATTGGTGTTCCAAGTCTTTGCTCCAATTTAATCCTTAATTCCTCAGGGGTTGTGAACTTCAGGTCTTCTGGTTTTCGAATACCAATCATATAAAGCTTGCTTACCATGGTTTCCCCAATACCAGGAAGTTTTTTAAGGCTAGACATGGATATTAATTGACTTGCCCTTTCTGCAGTAATTTGATTATTGGTACTAAATGCTATTTGAGATGGAGTCAAGATTTCAAGCTCAACATCTGAGACATTACTCCTTCTTAACACCCTCTCTTCTTCAGGGGTTATATATACAACATTACAAGGAACATCTTTTTCAATCTGTTTCAACACATGAAATCTTTGGCTTTCCATTGGTTCTATTTTTTTGGGAATAGCTTTATATTTCAATAACTCATTGACATCAACACCAAATGCCTCAATCTCTTCCTTCCCTTTTTCTGTAATAAAGAACCATTTTTCTGTCTTTTCCTTTTTCCCAACAATCCAGCCTAATTCTAAGGCTCGTTTCAAAAAAACATTGCCAAAGGCAAAGGTATTTATCTGGTCATTACTATTCATCTCAGAAATATTTATCTCAGACACTATCCACCCCCATTGATAATAGAGTAGAGACGCAATATCTTGCGTCTCTACTTCCGCACCCCTATACGCCTACTACCTCTTTTATCTCAGGCAATCTTGCCTTTAACATTTTTTCAATGCCAGACTTCAAGGTCATCTGACTCATTGGGCAACAACCACAGGCACCAACAAGTCTAACCTTAACTACCCCATCAGCAGAGACATCTACCAATTCCACATTGCCGCCATCAGCCATAAGCCTTGGCCTTATCTCATCCAATACTGCAAGCACTTTTTCCTTCATCGAGAACCTCCTAATAATATTATAAGCCCTATATGACCTATAGGACTTATAATATTAACAACATCCTCTCAATAGCCATTCTTGCCTTTTCTGCTATATCCTCTGGCACTTCAACTTGATATACATCCTCTTCCAATGCCCACAACAATTTTTCCATAGTTATGAGCTTCATATTTGGACATACTGTCCTTTCAGATGCAGGATAAAACTGTTTTTGTGGATTTTCCTTTTTCAGTCGATGGATGATACCTGTTTCTGTGCCAACAATAAATTCCTTTGCCTCTGAATCAGTAACATATTTACACATCCCATTGGTACTTAATGCCTTATAAGCTATATCAATTATCTCTGGATTACACTCAGGATGAACAATCACTATTGCTTGTGGATATTTCTCCTTTAGTCGCAGAATTCCCTCCACAGTTATGGTTTGATGTGTGGGACAAAATCCATCTGTCAATATCATATCCCTGCCAGTTTGCTTAATAATATAATCGCCAAGATATTTATCAGGGGTAAAGATTATCTTTTTCCCATCTGGAATAGCAGACACAACCAATAGCCCATTGGCTGAGGTACAACAATAATCAGACTCTGCCTTAACATCTGCATGGGTATTCACATAAGATACAACCACAGCATCAGGATGGATAGATTTTAGTTTTCTCAGTTCTTCTACTGGCACCATATCTGCCATAGGGCAGCCAGCATCTACATCCGGCAATAGAATCATCTTATCTGGGGACAAAATCTTGGCTGTCTCAGCCATAAAGTGTACCCCACAAAAAACAATAACCCTTGCCTTGGTATTGGCAGCCATTCTTGAAAGATCAAGAGAATCACCCACAAAATCAGCTATATCCTGAATCTCCGGTCGTTGATAATTATGAGCCAGGATAATTGCCTGTTTTTTTTCTTTAATCGTAGTTATTTTTTGTTGAATTGTGGTCATTTTATCCCTTACTTTAATACCTCAAACTTCCCATTCTTTACTACATAAGCAGTAATCATCTTATTTTTCGTATCCCCATTCTCATCAAAGGTCGTTTGTCCAATTACCCCTTCATACTTGATACCAGCAATATAGTCAATAATTGCCCTTTTATCGGATTGGAGATGGCTGATAGCATTGATCAGGATATTAACTGCATCATAGGTATAGGCATCATAAGGCTGAAGATCAACGCCAGGGTATTTAGTTTTATATTTTTTTATAAACTCAGCTGCACTCGATAGTTCTTCTGGCGGTGAGCCAATCATAGTAACAATGTTTCCCTCTGTTGATTCTCCACCAATCTTGATATATTCAGGGGTAAACATTCCATCTCCCCCCATTTGTTTTACTGTAAGACCAACCTCTTTTGTCTGCTTGGCAATAAGCCCACTCTCAGAATACATTCCGCCAAAATATATCAACCCTGGGTTTAGACCCTTTATCTTGGTGAGTATTGCCTTAAAATCTTTATCCCCAACACTTATCCCTTCAAAACAAAGTACCTTCCCACTATTGGACTCAAATTGTTTCTGAAATTGCTCAGCCAATCCCTGACCATACTGGGTTTTATCATGAATGATGGCTACCTGTTTGATGGACATATTTTTATAAACCAGATTGGCTGCAAAGCTACCCTGAACATCATCTGTGGTACAGACCCTGAAAACATTTTTTAATCCTTGCTTGGTAATAGCCGGATTTGTAGATGCTGGTGTAATCATGGCGATATTATGTCTGGCATATATCTTTGAAACAGGCAGGCTGCACCCGCTATTCAAATGACCAACCACTCCAATTACCTGTGAATCAGAAACAAGTTGATTGGCAACATTGGTAGCCTGGGTAGGATTTGCCTGATCATCTACAGGCACAAGAACAAGGGTAGTTCCAGGGATTCTGCCAGATTCATTTGCCTCATTTATAGCCATCATGGCTGCATTCTTCATCCCCTGTCCCATGGCAGCTATATCACCAGTAAGTGGTACGGCAAGCCCAATCTTTATCACCGTCTGATCAGTAGACACATTGGAACGCGTACAACCAGTAAACACTATCACACCCAACACCAAACACATTAATAATCTCTTCATCTTTCCTGCACCCTCCTTAAGTTAAATTGCATCTATTATACTCAGCAATGTCATAAATTGTGTTTTTCGCTGGTCTTAATCAATGATAGCTGCGTTGTTCAGGTTCGTAGGGGCGAACCTATGTGTTCGCCCAATTATTTGGGTAGACACACAGGTCTACCCCTACGGTTCACCTCACGCGCCCTTGCTCTCCTTGATTAATCCTCACCGAAAATTCACAATTTGTGCCATCGCTGAGTATAGTTGAGTAGTTACTGATAATATTAAATTAGCCGTAGAAAAATAACAGATTTTGAATGGTTGCAAGAGGATAAAACTTACCAGGCGAGTAAAAAAGCCAAGAGTATACAGCATCAGCGAGCATATCCTCTGTATTAGGTATTGTTAGTCAATAGCAAATGCAACACCATCTAATTGAGGATGGTGCCGAAGGCGGGAGTCGAACCCGCACAAGCTTGCGCCCACTAGACTCTGAATCTAGCGTGTCTGCCAGTTCCACCACTTCGGCAATAAATTCATGAATACATCTTTTTCCATACAGAAATAAAAGCCTCAATTACCATGGGATCAAACTGTGTACCAGAGAGAGATTTTATCTCTTCAAATGCTACATCAGGATCAATTCTTTCCCTGTATGGTCGCTCTGAGGTCATGGCATCAAAGGCATCTGCTACAGCCAATATTCTGGCAGATAATGGGATATTTTCTCCATTTATGCAATCAGGATACCCAGTTCCATCATATTTTTCATGATGATGCCGAACAATCCCTGCCACCCTATCAAGGAATGGAATTGGAGGAAGCATCTTTTCTCCAATCGTTGAATGAGATTTAACTGATTCAAACTCTGTATCTGTAAGCTTTCCTGGTTTTTCCCAGACAGTTTGTTCCACGCCTACCCTTCCAATATCATGAAGTGTTGCTGCAATATCCAAAACCTTCAGTTCTTCGTCAGAAAGATAAAGTCGCTGTCCTATCAAGTCACAATATCTTCTCACTCGTTCTGAATGCCCCTGGGTAAATTTACTTCTTGAGTCTATAGCCTCTGCCAGTACACGAATAGTTTCAGCGTAAACCTGTTGGAGACTATTATGAGTGTCTTCTAATTTTCGATATTTTTCCTCTTCACATGCATGTGCCATTTTTAATTCCTCAGCATAGATAACAGATTGTTGTTGAAAGGATTTTAACTTTTCGACCAATTCGTTTATATCTTTTTCCATATTTTC
>JAZDHC010000020.1:0-7975 GCA_043806395.1 Candidatus Desantisiibacteriota bacterium
TAACATGTTCTCTGTCTGTACTATAAATTCCTCACTGCCAAGTGGTCTGCCTGTGCGAGTGTGATGACATATATCATCAACCACATCCTTGTTTAATCCACTCATCAGAAATTTTTCCCAATTTTCTACTATTGATAACAATGCTTTTGTCTTGATCAGCTTATCATCTTTACCTGTCATGTGTGCATTAGCACTTGACCACTCGTACTCCCACGGCATTTGTACTAACTTTGCTCGTACAGGGTTCAGTTCTATGTACCTTGCTGTTGCTAAAAGATACCGTTCATCCATTGGGAATGATGCAAAACGCCCCTGCCACAAATACCCTTGCCATCCTTCACGGAAGTTTATCATGCGTGTGTATCGGCGATGTGCTTCTCCTATCCCTCGGGATAGACTTTCATCTGATTTTGGCACCGCAATCAGATGAACATGATTAGGCATCAAACAGTACGCCCATATCTCTACACCACTTTTCCTGCACTCCTCTCTCATCAACTCAATGTAGAGTTCATAGTCCTCTTGACAAAAGAAAACCTCCTGACGGCGATTGCCTCGCTGGGTAATGTGATGAGGTATATATGGAATAACAACTCTCTTTATTCGTGCCATAAACTTATTATAACATAGATAGGATAAGTTGTCAAGCTAAAATTAAGTATTGTGTCCCCTAATTTTTAAGTATTGTGTCCCCTAATTTTTTTGTCCCCTAATTTTTTTTCCCTAATTTTTGTGTAAAATGTTTTCTTTGCCCTTTTTACCCTCTCCAATTCGTATAACTCAAAAATCTTCAAGCTTCTCAAATTTTAGTCAACTTTTTACTTGACGAAAAGATTAATCATATGCTATAATTCAGAAAATATAAGATAACAATCATTTTTGGCTAATAATGATAGAATATTCCACATCTAATTAAAATGGGCAGAAAAGCAAATTCCTATCAACTCAACTCAACGATTAGGATAATGAAAATATTGCATTTGAATGTAAAACTCCAGCCATCAAGTTGGGCAGCCGGTTGATGGCAAGGCAAACAAGGCATTGATAAATCTTCTGGCTAAGGAACTGGGTGTGAAAAAGGCACAAGTGTCCATAACCTCAGGTCAGACCTCACGGTTGAAGAGGGTGCAGGTTCAGGTAGAGGATGGGGTGAAATTGCCTGAGTGGAGTTGAGGTCAGACGAACTGCATGAAAAACACAACGATTTTCAAGTATATTTACATGGTTGGATTTGCCGCATTTCTGGCGTTAACCCTGGAAATATTGTTTGCTCATTTAGTTACAATACTCTTTGGCGGACAATTGTATTATTTGATTTTTTCCTTAGCCATTCTTGGGATAGGCATTGGAAGTTCAAGTGCCTATTTTCTCAGGAACAGGTTTTCGTCCACCTCCAAACACACACTTTTTTCGTTTGTTCACTGGTGTTTTATCGCCATTTTACTCTTCACACTGATTGCCCTTTGTGTTCAATTAAATCTTGGAATACATCTATGGTGGCCTTTGATCACATGCCTAATCTTCCTTCCTTTTTTCTTTGTGGGAATAATCCTTGGTACAGTATTTGATCAATTGCCTGTAAGCCCAACTGTTCTCTATGGAATTGATCTCCTCGGTGGCTGTCTCGGTGTTATCACTGCATTACTTTTACTCCATTATCAGGGTGGCATCCAATCAATCAGGTTGTTTCTCTTTCTGACAGCAATAATATGGCTGTTAGTTTCGCTCTTTGTTAAAAGACACCGATTAAAATTAATCTTAAGTGGAATTCTTTTTATAGTGATTCTTTTCATGAACAGCCAATCTTATGAGCTTAATTATCAGTTGCTATATCCTGAACATAATTCTCTGGGTATGGTTCTTCAGGACAAGGGGCAGGATGAGGACAAAACCCCTGCTGAGGTACTTGATTATGGCTGGAATGAATACGGAAGAGTGGATATTATTGGCAACATGGAAGATGAGTGTCTTTATGCCTATATAAATGGACGAACACCGGCATGGATGCTTTGGTTTGATGGGAATATCAAGCAAGTTCGACAAAACCACGAAGATGCACTTGTTGCCCTGCCTATGATTATTCGTCAACCCAAAAAGGTTTTGAGTCTTGGTTCCGGGGCAGGGTATGATACATTATTAGCTCTGGCATTTGGTGCTGAGCATGTAGATGCTGTTGAGATTAACCCATTGCTACTGAAAATGGTGCGGAAATGGTCTAATCGCAGTGGCAAGGTCTATGATAACGATAAGGTTGACCTTTTCACAGAGGAAGCCAGAAATTTTGTCCGTAGAACAGATAAAACCTATGACCTGATTTGTTTATCACTTGTTCAAACAAAACTTCCTGAGATTTACGAAATGGGTTTAACTGAAAACTATATCTATACGGTGGAAGCATTTCAGGAATATCTGCAACACTTGAAACCAAATGGTTTGATTGCCATCTGGGTTCATGACGATGGACTGATGGCAAAGGCTATTTTGACAGGGCTTGAGGCACTTAAAAAAGAAGGTGCGCCATATCCGGCTAATGCCAGCCATATTATTGCTCTTAGAGCTGAGAATTATAACGAGAGTTATTCTTTTTTGATCATGCTTAGCCGTACACCCTTTTCTCTCAAAGAACAGGGAACAGTTTTTATGCCCTATTCCTTTCCTGAATGGATGCCGATGCAGATTGATGCTGTCAAAAATATCCAGGAGGCAGAAGCCTTACTTCGCAGAAAAATCGATTCTGCAGAACACCCTGATATTAAGCCGAGTTCTGATGATCGTCCTTTTTTCTTCAGAGTTCATGGGCTTTACCCGGAAAATTTAAGTATTTTAGCTTTTGCACTAACAACAGGATTGATCTTAATGCTAATAATTGCCTTTGTGAAGGGTTTTAAGCCAAAAGCACAGGCAGGGAGAAGCTATTTAGCTTTGCCAGTGTATTTTGCTTTGCTGGGGATTGGTTTTATGTTGCTTGAAGTGGCAATCATGCAAAGGTTCCTTCTGTGGTTAGGCACGCCTGTGTATACATTTTCTTTACTGCTTTTTTCTCTATTGGCTGGAGCAAGCATTGGAAGTTTTCTTTCTGGAAAAATACAGAAGAAATCCAGAACTCAACTCATATTATTTTGCACAGGAATTATTGCGGTGTTTTCCTTATGCGTTATTAACTATGGTCTTCCAAAATTATTTGAGCTTACCTCAACGAGTTCTTTCAGTATGCGATTTGTATTTGCATCAATCTGTGCACTCATTCTGTCCATTCCAATGGGTATGCCATTCCCTGTAGGATTAGCAGTGGTCAGGGAATTAAAACTAAAAGGGATTCCATGGGCATGGGGCATTAATGGTGTGGCAAGTGTTCTGGGTTCTCTTCTTGCGGTGTTGCTTGGTCAGATATGTGGGATCTCTGGTATTGTGTTTTTGGGTGCTAGTTGTTATGTTATGGTGGGATTTGTATTTTGGTTGTGTCCGAAAGATAGTGGGGATGGGTAGGGGGCAGATCGCACAGTTATACCCGATATTATCACTTCACCTATCAATCAAGTGGGCATGTAATGATGGATATTATCTCTACAACTGCCTGAGAGCATATTCTTTGACAAAGCTCTTGGGCAACTGTATCTTCTTCCTTAGCCACAAACCCTTTAGATATAAGGGTTGATGATGAGGGGATAAAATCAATAAAGTCTCCAATTACCTTTTTCCAGATTACCTCGTTTGAAGATTTTAGCATAATCATCTCTATCTGTATGAAAAGCCTGTATCTGTCAATATTATATTCATTATAAGAAACAGGAGACTTTTCATAAATGAGTACCCTTCCCTTAACCGTTAGATCTGATGGTTGAGTATTTACTATCTGAAGTCTGCCATCATAAACAATTTCCTTAATAAACAGATTGGTAAATATCTCTTCAAGCCCATATTGATGGCTTTCATTGGTAAACAAGGGCACAGAGATTGAGGTGACACCTCTGATAATAGGAATGGTTGTTGTATCTTTTTGAGGAATGTGGGTACAGCCTGATAAGAATATAATTATATTGATGCAAAACAATATCATTAATTTGTTATTTGAATGTCTCATATTAAATTTACCCCCTGATCGTTTCGATCGATAATGACAACCATAGCTTGTGCGTTTTTCTGTTTCGCCGTAAGGTGCCCTGGGTTCAGCCACCAAACCCGTAGGGGCAAACCTATGTGTTTGCCCAATCCCCTGTAATTGCCCAGTGCAACTTGTTCTGGACGGTTGCTTCCATAAAGCACACATCCATGGCATATTTTATCCCTCAATTATACCCCACATATCCTACCCTGTCAATCATTTTTTGTCCATCTCCACTTTTTTGTTGACTCCAAGCCCCAATTCTGCTACAATAGTTCAATTGACTAATTTGCTACAACCTGTCTCTACTAACTAAGGGTATTAACTTGAAAAACAATGCGCAAATAACCAAAATCCTGATATTAAGAAGCGACCGCATGGGTGATATGATACTGAGTTTGCCAGCCATATCATCCATTAAGGAAAGCTATCCAAAGGCACATATAGCAATATTAATACAGGAATATACCCGTGATATTCTGTGGAATAATCCACATATAGATGAAATAATCATTGATCATGGGCAGAACATGCTTGAATTGGCTCATCAGATAAGGGATAAAAAATTTGATCTTGCGGTTGTCCTTTATCCAAGCTGGCGAAATGGATGGCTTTGCTTTTTTGCCGGGATACCTGTTCGGGTAGGAACGGGTTATAAGCCTGTAGGGATATTATTTAACAAAAGGGCATATATTCATCGGAGCAAAATTGTATGTCATGAGATAGATTACTGCCTGAGATTAGCAGAAAAGGCAGGGGCACGGGCAACAAGAAGAGAACTGACCCTGCGGATAAAAGATGAGGATACGCAATATGCTCAATCATTGCTGAAAAAGCACGGTCTGTTGGGCAATTTCCCTTTGATTGGCATTCATCCTGGAAGTGGCGGCTCGGCATTGAATTGGAGCAAGGATAATTATGCCTGTTTGATTGATGGGTTAATCAAGAAATATGATGCAAGGGTAGTTATAACCGGGAGCAAGGATGAGCAAACCATGATTGAACAAATAATCGCTGCCAGAGGTGGTGATATAACCCATGCCAAGCCAGTCAATTTAGCCGGACAGACTACAGTGGGGCAACTCATGGCTCTTTTCTCCCTTTATCATCTCTTTGTTGGACCAAGTACCGGTCCAATGCATTTGGCTGCTGGACTGGGCAAGCCAGTGATAGCCCTATTTCCACCCCTCTTATCCCAATCACCGGCGAAATGGGGTCCTTATGGGCAGGGGCATGTGGTACTTACGCCTGAGGATGTGCAATGTAGATTACGAAAATGTAAAAAAGGGGGATGCAGGTTTTTTAATTGCATTGACAGGATTACTGCGGAAAGGGTGTTGGATGTGGCTGGAGGGATAATGAGGGAAGACAGAGGTCACAGATGAAGAACAACCCCCTGACCCCCAGGGCAAACGCATCTAAATTATGCAGTACAATTCATTTGTTTTTTTGTCATTCCCGTGAAAACGGGAATCTATTTGAGCAATAAATCAACATAATCGTTAGCTTCCTGCATTCGCAGGAATGACAAACTGAATGGAAATTACTTTATACTCAATAGAGCGAAGCAATAATCATCATCTTGATGTGTTATGCATCGTTTAGATGCGTTTGCCCTGCCTGACCCCCGAATTAAAGAAATGAGGATATTTTACCATGAATCATATTTCCATAGAAAAACTTAAAAATAAGGCTCAGGAATATAGAAAAACACTGATTGATATTACCTATAAAACTGGTGGTTCATACCTTGCTCAGGCACTTTCCGCAATTGACATGATGACCGCTGTATTTTATCGGTATCTAAATTTTAATCCCTGTCAGCCTGATTGGGATGGACGGGATCGTTTTCTCTTGTCCCCGGGACATTATGCCCTGCCACTTTATGTGCTTCTTGCGGATCTTGGCTATTTTGATCCAAAGATTTTGGACACATTTAAGGAAAATGATTCCCCGGCAGAATTAATATCTCATCAACATACCCTGCCCGGGGTTGAGATTAGTGGCGGCTCTTTAGGGCAGGTGCTTTCTGTGGGTGTGGGTATGGCTCTTCATGCCAAACTCCGAGAAAAAAATCATCGTATCTTTGTGCTGATGAGCGATGGTGAGCAGGAGGAGGGACAAATTTGGGAGGCAGCAGCCTCAGCTAATCATTTTAAGCTGAATAATCTTATTGCCGTAATTGACAAGAATGGTTTTCAGGTTGATGGTCCAACCCAAGAGGTAATGAATATGGAACCATTATTTGATAAATATCGGGCATTTGGTTGGAATGTAGCTGAGGTGGATGGAAATAATATGGGTGAAGTAATTGAGGCATTGGATAGTTTTACTACTCAAGAAACAAAACCGTCTGTGTTAATAGGCAATACTATCCGTGGCAAGGGTATTTCTTTCCTTGAGGGTAATGTTAATTTTCACTACACAAGGCTTGATAAATCATTGATGAATACAGCTGAACATGAATTAACAGGAGATTGGGATGCAGGGTCGTAGGTATATATTAGAAAAAATAGAAAATGATTTTGCCCCTTACAAACGGGCATTAGCAGCTCTGGGTGAAGCAAATCCAAGGGTGGTTGTTCTGGGTGCGGATCTGGGCAATTCTACGGAGATTGATGGGTTCAGGGAAAAATTCCCTGAGCGGTTCTTCAATATTGGTGTTGCCGAACAAAATGAGGTAAATATTGCCGTTGGACTTGCCATTGAGTCTGAAATTCCCTTTGTCCATAGCTTTGGTGTTTTTGTTACCCGTAGGGTATATGAACAGGTGTGTGTTCAGGTAGCCATGCAAAATATAAATGTTAAGTTAGTTGGCTCTATCCCTGGCTTGACCTCTCGCCTTGGTCCCACCCATCAAGCCATTGACGACCTGTCTCTGATGCGGACACTGCCAAATATGACTGTAATTGATCCAGCAGACGCTACAGAAATACTACAGGCAATACCAGCCATTGCCGAGCATCAGGGTCCGGTATACATCCGTATGATGAGGCGCGAGGTGCCAATAATATTTGACCCGAGTCAATATCAATTTCAGATTGGAAAAGCAGTTTGCCTTCAAGAGGGTAAAGATGTAAGCATTATTACCTGTGGAGTTATGCTAAAAGAGGCACTGTCAGCCCTTCCCATATTAGAGCAAAATGGCGTCTCCCCTACCCTGCTTCACATCTCCACCATAAAACCCATAGATAAAACAGCTATTATTGAGGCAGCAAAAAACAGCCACCTGATAGTTACCATTGAAAATCACCTGATATGCGGTGGACTGGGCTCAAGTGTAGCAGAGATAATTGCTGAAAACGGGCTTGGTGTTACCCTCATCCGCATGGGTCTTGAGGATGAATTTGCTGTGCCTGGTACGGCAGAATATTTGTTTGAAAGGTATCAACTTACAGGTAGACATATTGCCAGGAGGATTCTGGATGGTGTTCAAATAATTGGATGTAGATAAAGACAAAGAGAAAGATTTCTCCCTGAGGGCTTGAGAAAAAATAAGTTGTACGCCAAGAGTCACTGAGACGCTTGGCTGGCAAGGCGTAAGAAGCGAGCATACTACTGTATGTAAGCGACGAACAACGAAGCCAGCCAAGATGTATCGGTGACACGACTGTACAAGTTATTTTTTCTCAAGCCCTAAAGGTCGAAATGACAGAAGGGATTGTTATTCCATAACTACTCACCACAGAGGCACAGAGAAAGAAAAAGAATCCACAGATTACACAGATTACACAGATTAAGATTTTTTGGGACGGTTCACCTTTGTTTGAAAGCTTGCGGTTAGTTGAGAGTGCAATATTCCCCCTTAGAAAAGGGGGTTAGGGGGTTGTATTCTGTAGATGATGTCTCCTTGCCCGAAAGGAATCATATGAA
>JAZDHC010000021.1:0-21276 GCA_043806395.1 Candidatus Desantisiibacteriota bacterium
GGGCACCTCTAAAAACCCACTGAAGCCGCGCTGGCTGCGTTGCAAAGTCGCTCAAAATGCTCATTTACCACATGTAAACTGCGCTTTTTCGCTTCTTTGCGCCTTGCCATCATCGACTTGATTGAGTTTTTAGAGGTGCCCTATGATTTACTCCTAAAATCCTACCTTCAGCCTATCTCCTTAATTCCCTTCAGTTCCCCCACTAAAATCAAGCAGTAAAACCCCTTTTTCTTCTGCCAACATCTTCATCGGCTCAGTAAATCCATTTTTGGAGCAGATACAGAATCGCTCTGTTCTCTCCTTTTTATGCCACAAGACCCTTTCCTTTTTCTGAAGCAGGGCAAAGAATACATCCCTGTCTACAGGCTTATCTGTCCATTTGCATTCGCCAAAGAGAATACTCCTTTTTTCTTCATTAATGCCAACGATATCAATCTCTTCCTGGCTGTCCCAGAAGGCTCCGATTTTATCAAAACCAATCTCAGGCATAGAATGGATGAGATATTCTCTAACTATGGGTTCAAATGCCTGACCAACATAGGTATCAAAGTCCCGTCTGATGATATCCATTACATAATCCTGTCTGCCTTCTTCTAAGTAAGAGAGGTGGGGATAGATGAATCTGAACCAGAACCTGAAGAAATTGTCCTTCAAAAGATATATCCCTTTTCTATATTTATCTGGATTCTTCTCAGTTACCGGCACCTTTCTTTCAATCAACCCAAGATTAATCAGGACATCAAGATATTTTCCAACCATTCCAGGCTCAAGCCCTGTTATCTGAATTATCTCATTGGTCTTTGTTTTACCAAAAGATATAGCCTTAAGGATAGCAAAATAGTTTTGCGGATTGCGAAATTCCTCCATTAAAATAAAAGTAACCTCTCTGAAAAGCAGTTTATCCTCTTGCAATATATTCTTCCTGATATTATCAAATATATCCATTTCAGTATCCACACACCTCAAATACTGAGGAAGATTCCCGAATACAGAGGCAATCTTTACTAATTCTATTAAACCTTTTTGAGGAAAAAACTCTTTTAGTTGAGAGAAGTTGAATGGTTTTAATAAAAGTTGTCCTGTTCTTCTACCATATAAAGGACTTTCATAAGAAAGTACTTCTTTTTCCATAAAACTCATTGATGAGCCGCACAAGATAAGGAATATTCTTTTTTCCTTGAGACTTGTGTCCCAATATCGTTGTAAAATAGAAGGCAACGCAGGATTTATCCGTGCAAGATACGGGAATTCATCAAAGACCAATATCAGGGTATCTTTATTAGATTCTATCTTGCCAGAAAGATAAGCAAAAGCAGTATCCCATGAATTGAAAGGTTGGAGGCTCAAAAAATGGTCAGCAAAATACTCTCCGCAAAGACGGGAGAAAAGCTCCAGTTGTTCCTTTTCAGACCTCTTGTCTGCCAAAAAGTAGATGTGTGGTTTAGATGTAACAAAATGCCTGATGAGCTCTGTTTTTCCTACCCTTCTTCTTCCATAAATGACCAGAAATTCAGACGCTCCCTTAGCATATCTCTCTTCTAACATACCGAGCTCTTTTACTCTATTTACAAACATAGGTTACTCCTGAATAATTTACTCTAAAGTAAATAATAACATATTTTCAATAAAATAGCAAGATATTTCTTGCTTTACTGGTAATTGCTCTTGTTAGCCAGTAGCAAGTGCAACACTATTGTTATACTGTGAATTAATCGTGATTGAAACCTCCCTCTCTAATCCATTACACCCTTTGAAGTTTCCGAATATTTTCTATATGTGTAGTATCAACAAGTTGACGAAGAAATGTTGCACTTGCTACTGGCATGTGCCCTCATCTGCCCATCTAATCCGAACAACTGAAATAAATCCGTAAGCGGATTGTCTAAAAGGTTAATGACAGGTTCAATAATGTCTTTCATTTTGTATTGTACCTCCTCGTATTTGCAGAAGCGGGCAGCACCCCCCTTTGGAAAAAACAACGCACAGAGCCTTCGAAGCAAATATCCGTTTACTCTACCAACACCGTGCATTTTTTGTAACTATTTGCCGCTTTCTGCAGCGGACGGGACAACAATCTGTTCAGCGGCAGTCGTCCGACTTTACCTATGAGCTACGGGACGAAGACCAGGCGGAAGCCGATATTGTTGTTGCGGTTGCCCGGGCTGGTGTTGTTGCGATTCGCACAGCGGCAGTTCCTGGCATTGTTGTTCCAGCTACCGCCACGCAGCACACGGTTCGAACCTACGATTGATGCCCTTTTTTAAGTTGCAAATTTTGGCATGGTTCAAAACTGTTCATCATAGGGTTACAGAGACATAGAAAGATAACACACCCCGTCCCGCAGTAGCGTCCACCACGCTCAAGAGGGGATTACAACCCCCTAACCCCCTTTTCTAAGGGGGAATAGAGAAATACAACCATCCTTCACACTCGCTTAGTTTGTCACCTAATTGCCTATAGCCTAAACACCTACAGCCTAAAAGCCCACGCTCGCTTAGTTTGTTACCCTGATTTGAACCATGCCCAAATTTGCAATCACTTTTTTCCTGAATTCTTTGGCATTGGCATGTTCCGTAAAAGCGATTAAAGGTAGTATGTGATTTTGATACTCTTTTTGCGTCCACGCTCCTGATGTTAAGTATTTCCCATAAATCTTGTGCCATTCGGGACAGCACCCGTTTTTTTTCATCATGTTACGCAAAGGGGTAATTACAGGCAATTTGTCATGGATAAGGGAGACCTCCAAAATGATAAAAAACGGGTGCTGTCCCCGGTTTCCCCCGGTTTCCCCCTAACGGACACAAAAACACCAGTACGCACCGTTGTCATTGCTTATCAACTGATTCTGAACTTCCAGAATTTTATTGGATCTCAGAAATCGGTTCATTTCCTCAATCGCCACACCACTTTCGCCTACAGGTATTGTAAATAGTTTGATTTGCATAGTTTTAACCACCAAAAATTTGTAGCGAACAGGGGATATATCCCCTGTACCCCTCTACTGAAAAATCGACTATCCAAAAAACTCGTTGTTCTCTCTTCAGTCGCTGGTCGCTTGAGTCCCTTGCTCCCGCTCCTTCCGTTCAAACAACTTGTATGCTCATAGGTAAAGTCAAACAACTACCAACTGACTACGGGACGAAGACCAGGCGGAAGCCGATACCGCTGCTGCGGTCGCCCGGGCTGGTGCTGCCGCGATGCGCACAGCGGCAGCCCCTGGCATAGCTGCCCCAGCTACCGCCACGCAGCACACGGTACGAACCGGTTTCCGGCCCCTCAGGATTTCCTACAACCCCTTGTTTCTTACACTCATCATAGTACTTTTCTCCATACCAATCACGACACCACTCCCAAACATTACCATGCATATCATAAAGCCCCCAGGCATTGGCTGGATAACTTCCAACCGGGCTCGTTTTCTCTAAATACCTGCCTTTAGGATTATTCTTATACGGATAATTTCCATTGTAATTGGCCTGTTCTGTGGTCAGGTTTTCGCCGGTATTAAACGGTGTTGTTGTCCCTGCACGGCAGGCATACTCCCATTGCGCCTCAGTGGGCAGCATAATCCGGTACTTTCCTTTCGCCAGCTTTGTCAGCCGCTCGCAAAACACCATGGCATTGTTCCAACTTACATTTTCAACTGGCAGATCAGCAGTATCACGCTGCCCTTTTTCTGTAAATGTAGAAGGATTCACCCCCATGACTGTTTCGTATTGCCCCTGGGTCACTGGTGTAGCACTGATCTTAAAGCTGTCTATCTTTACCTGATGTGGCGGCTTCTCATTATCACTTCCCTCTTCGCTACCCATTTGAAACTCACCGGCAGGGATGTCAATCCATCGCAATCCCTGAATAATTTGCTCAAGGTCGCCGGACATTTGAGTGTGGAGTTCACGAGACGGCAAAGGTTCTTCCTTGGTCTCGCTAATGGTTTCAAGCGTCTCTTCGCGATATGTTTCGCACATTTCTTGGCGATACTTTTTATCTGAAAGCCATCTGCGGCCCGAACTGGAATTCAATACATTACACAGATGTTCGTCTTTATCCAGAATCTCGATCAGGCTGTTCATAGCTGCGGAATTTTCAGGATTCTTCTTCAGTTCGTTGATTTTTTCCCAGTGATTGGCGGCATTTTGAACCCCCTCCATGGCATCAGCCAGACATTTGCCATAAGTTAGCGAGTCGCCACTATCAATTGTCCACTCGATCGTTTGCAGAAATTGCTGGTAAACATATTTGCCCTTGGACACTCTATTCAGTATCGTCTCATTGATTAGTCCTGCCAGCAGATCAAATGTTTTGTCTGTATCCTTTTCATGCTTTGTGATTCGCCATTTAACGATAAGCCAATTAATCTTGCGGATTATTTCCCGGGGATTGCGATTACCCACTTCAGCGATCAGCTCCAGCAGGTCTTTTTCAGAAACGCCCTCAACTAAAAACTCGGAGATAACCCCTGCATTTTCCAGCAAATGGCGTATGTAGTTCTGCATCTGAGTAGGCTGGCGTTCAGGTACATCGTGGCAGACCTGGACTATCTTTCCCAGATAGTCGTTAAAGTAATCGAGGTATTTTCCCATACGACTATTAAATTCGTTTTCGTCTCGGGAGGCTGCCCTGACAGCCGCCATTGGGTATTGTGCTGCATATTTATTTCGGATAAATTCCTCAATGATTTGGGGATAGATGCCCAGCACAAATGCAAAATTAGGTTGATGCAGGACGAGTTTTATACTTTCCAGCAGACGCACTGCCTGTTCTGGAAAGCAACGGTCAAGGTCGTCAACAAAAACGACAATCTGCGGTTTCTTAATGTCCCTGTTATGGGACAGTTCTCGCAATTGGTCAAATGCATCAAAATAAAGGCTGCGGGCCATCAGGGTATCCTGGGTTACTGCCTCGTAGCGTTCGATCATATCTTTCATAGAAGTGCTGATCTCCAGCTCTCCCAGCAGGGGTACTCCCAGTTTGCCCTTCATTGAAACGCCATAGAGAACTGAACGGAGCGCATCGTGAACCTTTTTACCACCGGTTTTCATTATTTTGCATGCTTTTTGGGCAATGTCGTTTTCTTCGTTTTCCCATTGCTCCTGCCTTTTCTTGATGTCACGGGCAATAGTAGCAATAAGGGGAATTAACAAGTGCTCCTCGCGTTCGTATTGCCATGCGTTGAACCAAACAGCAACAGAGGCATTATCACCCGTGCCTTCATCTTCGACAGTTTGTTTCATCAGACGCATGAGCGAGGTTTTACCTGATCCCCAGTTACCATAAACGCCAATGGTAATAGGACTATCGGTGTATATCGCAGCACGGGCAAGCACATTAGCAGCGTGTTTAAATTCAAGATAATCCTCTCGTTGGCTTTCGAGAATTGGCTCGTCGCTCAAAAGCTTAAAGTTATTTTCCTGGTTTGTTTCCATTTGTGACCTCCAAAGGTTAAATCGCGATTGTAATATATACAATCCGATAAAATAGTTGATATTAGAACCGGAGTAGAGATTGCTTCTCCTTTCGTGTTAATTCGTGTAATTCATGTCTAAAAGAATTCGACACTAATTTCACGAATTGTCCCGAATAGTCGATTGAATCATATGTAAACAAATTTACTGGATTGCATATATCTTGCGGCAAATAGATATTGTTACAATTCAGGTAAATAGGCTGTAGGTTAGGAGGGAATTCTTCAGCCTACAGTCTACAGCCTAAACAAGCGACTTTGCGAAAATTCCACATTTTATTGAGCAACTATTATTTAACCCCCACCAATTCTGCCTTTAGCCAACCAGCATTGGTCTGACAGGCTATCTTTAATGGCAATTGGTTCTCATCGTTTGTAAACCAGATAACTACGCCCCCGGAAGACTCAATAGCTTTTAAGGTGAAAAAATCACCATATGGCACTCGTACCATTTCTTGCTTTTCTACACTTACCGTTATCTCCTTAATATTGCCTTCGCTAAGGAGAGCAAAAGAAAATGAGCTATTCAGGCTCAATTTTATTGTCCGCAGATAATAGATCAAGGCAGGGATATTTATGGTGTTGGTCGGAATAGTTATTCTCTTCCTTTCGTCCCCTAATTTGGCAAGGGTTATTGTCCCCAGATGATTCCTCTGGTCAAGTTCAGCAGTCCAATTCTTGATATATTTACCTTCCTGTATCTGATTCTTGATATATACTGGCAAAAGGTTTTTCATTGAAATGTGTGTTTCAACTTTATTATGCAGTTTATAAATCTTTGAAGCAAATGGTGCTGTTCTGGTTTCAGAGATTAACTGAAGGGTTTGAGACCCAGGCAATAAACACGCCTGAATGGTTTGATTTCCTATCTTCATCCCAAACATTTCTATTGAAAAAGACAATGTCTCTTTCTCCGTAAATGGCAAACCTTCGGCAAACCCATAATTACAAAACCCAATGATTGTGTAGAGCAACAATATTATTCTCATCTAAATATCCTTACATATGCCACCAAGACACAAAGACACCAAGAAACACAAAAGATAAATTAACACTTTGTGTAACTTTGAGCCTTAGTGCCTTTGTGGCAAATTAAATGTCAACTATTTTATTGGCTTGCAAATATTTTCTGCATTACATATAGAACCATAAAAAGACAAAGGAGGAAAGATGGAAGATCTCAAACCAATTAATATCCTTTTAATTGAGGATAGTGAGGATGATATTCTCATTATCCAGCGGGCATTCAGGAAGACTAAGGTGACAAATGAGCTTTATATTGTGCGGAATGGGCAGGATGGATTGGATTTCATCTTGCATGAGGGGATTTACAGTCAAGCCAAACACCCTACACCAGGGCTTATCCTTTTGGATATCAACATGCCTAAGATGAACGGCTTTCAGGTGTTGGAAAGGATTAAGGCACACCCTGTCTACAAGGTTATTCCGGTTATCATGCTCACGGTATCAGAAAGGGATGAAGATATTGTCAAGGCTTATCAGGGTGGTGCTACATCATACATCACCAAGCCAATGAATTTTGAGGATTTTGTCAAGGTGATGGAACAGTTTGAAATCTATTGGTCGCTGGTTTCGAAAATACCAGAGGTGAGGGAGTAGGGTAGAGAAGGTAGGAGACGATAAAACATCTTACGAATCCTTCTTACCTTCAGCCTTCCTGCCTTCATAGAAGGAGATTATATGGGAGTTTTTAGTGTTCCAATAAAGGTGAGAAATTGGCAGAATAGGTATTTATCCCCAGATAAACAGGGAGAAGAGGTTGAGTGTATGGCTCTTGTTGATTCAGGGGCAGCAGAGCTTGCACTTCCTGCTGAGATAATCTCGCTGCTCAAATTAGAAGAGATTGGAGGAGTAAAAGTATATACAGCCGATGGTGGGCAACATGAATATCGGGTTTTTGGTATAGCAGAAGTAGAAGTGCAGGGAAGGGTATCCCAAGTGCGTGTAATTGAGCTCCCCTTTGGAACAGAACCACTTCTTGGTGCAGTTCCGCTTGAGGAAATGGATTGGCATATATCTCCATTGCAAAAGAAACTTGTGCCAAATCCAAAATCTCCTGAAAAGCCACTTTTGCACTTATGTTGAAAATTACGGCATGGTTCAAATCAGGGTAACAAATTGGGCAAGCGAACGGAAAAGAACACACCCCGTCCGCAGTAGCGTCCACCCCTCTCAAGAGGGGAATGTATTCCCCTCCTTTCCAAGGAGAGGTAGGGGTGGTTTCTTTATCTGTGACCCTGCGGTAAACAGTTTGAACCATGCCCAATTTTACAGAGAAAAAAAGGAGGAAAAGAAGATGTGTAAAAGAAATATGTTTGGACAGGTGTGTGGGTTAATTTGGATTTTGGTGATTTCGTCACCAGTAATGGCTCAAGAGCAACAGTTGGAATATGGATTTAAGGCGGCTCTGCCGGAGATGCATGTGTTTCTGACAAATCAATTTTATAACTATGGAAAGGATGAATTTGGGAAGTATGCGAATAAAGGTGATGCTAAACTTGCGGGGCACAGTGTCTTTATCCCTATGAGTGGCTACATCGATATTCTCTCGCAACTCAACTCGGACCTGAAGGCAGAGGCAGAATTTGAACTTTACAGGGCTGAAAGTGTCAAGATATGTAAATTGCGAGGTGTCTGGTCTCCGGAAGAGTGGTTCAACCTTTCTATGGGCAGGGATTTTGTGCCGATAGGAACACAGGATAAAAGTTATTACCCTCCTTCGAGATTCAGGATGTTCACCGTTGCTCCTTATCTTTATCGAAATGTGATGCGTTCCTCTGGTTGGTGGGATACAGGGGTATTCATTTCCGGTAAGAAACAACTTACAAAACAGGTCGACTTGCTTTATAACATTTCTATGACTAACGGTCCTGGAGATTCACATCAGACCTTTAAACTTGAGGATGTGATGGGAACGGGAACTAACCAAGGCTATATGTATGAGCATTTTCATACAGACGCCCGTCAGTATCTGGATAACAATGGTGATAAACCGGTGTGCGTCAGATTAGCCCTGTCGCCTATGGAAGGATTGGAGTTTGGCGGCTCGTACTTTAAGGCAAAATATAACGGTAGCGAAACATACGGCTGTGATTATACCTTTTACCATCTGCTTTATGGCTCAGATAAGTTGAATGTAGCTTGTGAATATGGTAGAATAGGGATAGATGTTAACCCGACCAAGAATCCAAGGGCTGACAAAAAGATTCACCAGTCATCTGCTTACATTGCCGCAAGTTACAAGATACTGCAAGAAAAATATGTTCATTTCCTTGCCCCGGCAATTAGATACGAAATCATGGACCCGTGGGAAGAAGACACAACAAATAAAGGTGATCGCAAATCTATAAGTATCGGGGTTAATGTTTCTCCTGTTGAACATTTCCTGATTAGAGCCGCATATCAGCATACGACGGAAAAGGGTGATGAGCTTAAGAATGATGGGGTTAGCATGGAGACGGTGTTTGATTTTTAGAATTGCACATGCCCTAAGCAAATGCAACAATATTGTCGAAAATATCGTAAGGAGAAAAATCTATTATGAAAACTTATACTGGTGTGATTGAACATTGCTCTGATACTGGTTTATATGTTGGCTATGTTCCTGGCTTTCCCGGAGCACATTCTCAAGCCGAGACGCTGGATGAATTACACCAGAATCTTCAGGAAGTTATAGAAATGCTCTTGATGGATGGCGAACCAAAATTGGAAAGTGAGTTTATTGGAATACAAAATGTGATGGTGGCCTGACCATGGGTAAATATCCAGTTCTGAAATCCCGTGAAGTTTCATCAATCCTTGAAGCATTAGGATTTTTAGAGGTTCGCCAGCGAGGTTCTCATAGGCAGTATCGGCATCCAGATGGAAGGTGTACTACGGTACCATTCCATCCGGTAAGGGATATTTCTCCTATTTTACTGCGTCAAATAGCCAAAGATATTGACTTAACGGTAGAGGAATTATTAAGGTGGCGGTAGTATTATGCTTAATAATTATTGTACTGAGTATCGAATTATGACAGTATCCCTGATACAAGGAGAATTATTAATGAGAAAGATATTCTGCATTGTAACACTCTTTGTTTTATCTTGTATGTTTTTTGCCACATACTCAATGGCTGGGGTTTATCAATCCGAATTAAAAATCGCTCCAGTCAAGGTTTACGAATCAATGTTAGATAATTTTGAGAATAAAAGGTATGAAAAGGTTGAAAAGGCTCTTCCTTTCGTAGAGCCAGTAATGAACACAATAAAAGCAAGATTTGGAGTAGACATCCAACCAGAGATTCAAGCTACACTAAAAGCAAGAAGTGATAATTTTTACATAGCACTCGAAAAACTAATCTTCTATGATATTTGGAATATATTTACTTCAATTATCAAAGAAGGGGAAAATCAATCTCCAGAGAGATTGAAACTCTGGTTTAAGATGGCTTATGCAAATTATCTCCTGCTTTCTCCAGTTATACTACAAAACAAAGAAAATTTTACCCTCGATAGAAAAATTAAGAAATCGTTCAAGGAAACCTATCTTTGCTTTGGAAGCGAATCATCTTATGGCGAGAAAATTCCTATGAATTTAAGATTATTTGAAAAATGTTCGGATGAAATTATAGAAAATATAGGTATGGTTTTTCCGGAGTAAAAACAATGAAAAGAGTAAGTATAAAGACCAGATTGGCATTTTTTAGTAGTATCTTGATGGTTGCCGGGGCTATTATCTTGAGTTGGTATTTTCTCACAAGTGCCTCAAATCTCCTGCGAAATGAATTGATAAAAAAGGGGATAGAGACTGTCCGTAATCTTAGTTATACCAGCAGAGAAGGAATTTTGACTAAAAACCTCTTCAAAGAACTTAATCCTTTGATTGAGGCAGCGATGTATGATAAAGATATTGCATATGTCACGATAATCGACAGGAATGGTAATGTTTTAGCTGATAGCAGACCAGAAGAGGTAGGGAAGGAGAGCGTAGGGGAGATAATCAAGGGTGCCATTTTATCCAAAGAGCCTGTTTGCCTGAAGGAAGCCAAGGGGATTATTACCCTTGGTACAAGTGTTGAGGTTGGAGAAAAAAAACAGACTATTCTGGAGGAAGCTGGAGAATTGGAGAAAGATCAGACAGGACCAATTGGGGCAGTCTTGATTGGGGTTTCATTAAAAGACCTTCATCTCAGGATTAGCAATATGCTAAGAATCAGTTTGCCCATAACCATAGGGTTGATAATCATTGGGATTATTTTTGCCTTTTTATTTTCCAGGAGAATAACAAATCCTATCCTGTCTTTAACCGAAACCGCTCATGCCATCAGCAATGGTGATTTAGAAAAACGCGTTGATGTTAAAACTAATGATGAGATTGGGGAATTAGCTGCCTCTTTTAACCATATGACCATAAATTTGAAAAAGGCGATGGATGAGCTTGAACTTGAAAAGAAATCTCTGGAGCAAAGGGTCAATGAAAGAACACAAGAATTGGGAGATGTAAATGTCAAGCTGAAAACACGGGCAGAAGAGCTTGAAGCAGTTAATAAAGAGCTTGATTCCTTCACCTATTCTGCCTCACATGACTTGAAAGAGCCTTTAAGAGGGATACAGTCCTTTAGTCAATTCATATTAGAGGATTATGCTGATAAATTAGATGACACAGGAAAGGATTATCTCAAGCGATTATCAAATTCTGCTATCCGAATGAAATCTCTCATTGATGACCTGCTGAGCCTGTCCAGAATTTCACGGATAAAAAATCCTTATACCTCAGTGGATTCTGGTAAGCTCGTGAGAGAGACAATAAAAGGATTAAGATCAATAATAGAGGAAAAAGGGGCAAAGATAGAGATAGATGATGAGCTTCCGAGAGTTTTTTGTGATGAGATTAAGATGCAATCGGTTTTTCATAACCTCATCTCAAATGCAATTAAGTATAATGATAAAAAATCTCCGGAGATTGAGATAGGCGTTGAGGGGCAAAAAGAAGATGGTGTCGTCTTCTTTGTTAAGGATAATGGTATTGGCATCAAAGAAGAGCATTTTGATAATATATTTGGGATATTTAAGCGGTTACATGGAAAAGATGAGTATGGCGGTGGCACAGGGGCAGGATTGGCTATTGTCAAGCGGGTGATAAACGATCATGAGGGAAAGACTTGGGTGAAAAGTACTTTTGGTGAGGGGAGTGTGTTTTATTTTAGTTTGCCGATGAAAGGTAAGGTAATCGGTGATAGGTAATCGGTAATCGGTGAGAAGAAATGGAACATGCAAAAAGTTTTCGGGATTTAGAGGTTTATAAATTGGCTCGGCAGTTATCACGAGAAATCTATGAGTTTTCTAAGGGCTTTCCTAAAGAAGAAATGTACTCACTTACAGATCAAATTAGACGTTCATCGCGATCTGTCGGTGCACAAATTGCAGAGGCTTGGGCAAAACGTCGGTATGAAAAACATTTTATCAGTAAACTGACGGATGCTGATGGAGAACAGCAAGAAACACAACATTGGATTGAAACAGCCTGTGATTGTAATTATTTATCAGCGAAGCAAACCGAAGATTGGCTGAATCGCTATGCTTCAGTGGGACGAATGTTGAATTCAATGATTAACAAAGCAGCCTTGTTCTGTTCTTGAGCGTTAAAACCGATTACCGATTACCGATTACCGGTTACTGATTACCGGTTACCGGTTACTGATTACCGATTACCGATTCAAAGGAGTAACTATGTCAGAAAGTAAGAGAATTTTATTAGTAGAAGACAATCCAGATGATGTATTTATCATCGAGAGGATTTTGAGTAAGGCTGTAGAGGGATTTGAACTTGAAATAGCAACTACAGGGAAAGAGGCTCTGGAAAAATTCGTTACTGGAAATTTTGATTGCCTTGTACTTGACTATAACCTTCCAGATGCAAATGCCTTAGAGCTATTACAAAAAACTTCAAAGATACATGCCAATACCCCGGCAATCATCCTTACTGGATTGAAGGATGAACGGCTTTTTGCTGGTGCATTAAAACTTGGCGTAGTTAATTTCATCACAAAGGATGAGATTCTTCATGGTGATATTCTTTCTAATGCAATCCTGAATGCTATTGTTACAAAACAAAAAAATCAATTTATTGGACAGAGAAAAGAGCATATTTACGAGAGATTAATGGAGTCAATGGGTCAAGGATTATTTGCCCTTGATTTGAATGATAACATCGTTCTTACCAATCAAAGGATTGCTGAAATCTTAGGTTATCAGGAATTTGAGTTGTTGGGTAAAACGGTTTTTAATTTGATTAATGAAATGGATATTGAAACCTTTCGGAAAGAATATGCTAATGTTAAATCAGGCAAGAAAATTAATTTTGAGATAACCTGTATATCCAAAAGCAAAAATGAAATACATGTTCTTATTAATCAAACACCATTATTTGATAGCAATGGTGTTTTTAATGGCAGTCTTTCTCTGGTAGCAGATATTACCAATTTGAAAGAGATGGAAAAAAGATTGAGAGAGACCGAGAAATTAACCATGATGGCTCAAATTGCCTCTGAAGTGGTACATGAAATTAGAAATCCATTGTCTGTAATCAGGAGTGGACTCTATCTATTGAGAAGGACAGTGTCAGAAGAAACTGAGAACATATTGCGAATAGATAGGGCTGTTGATAGGGTAGAGGCTTTCATGGACAACCTGTTAAATCTTTCAAAACCTCCTTTGCTCAACTTAAGGACAGTGGATATAAATGACCTTATCAATGAATCCTTATCAGAAATTTCTCAGGAGATTTTTTCAAACATAGAAGTAATAAAAGAATTAGGGGTGGATTTTCCACAGATAAAGGTTGATACAGAAAAATTGAAGCAGGTTTTTATAAATCTGATTAAAAATGCCTCAGAAGCCATGCATGGTAAAGGGAAATTACAAATCAATACCTGTAAGTTGCAAACAGGAGAAAAGGAATTTATCAGACTAACCTTTGAGGATACAGGACATGGAATCTCAGAGGAGACAATAGAGAAGATTTTTGACCCTTTCTACACGACTAAAACCAAGGGAACAGGGTTAGGATTAGCTATCTGTAAGAAAATTATCGATGCCCATCAGGGAAAAATAGAGGTAAAGAGTATGGTTGGTGTTGGGACAACGATTGTAATCTGGCTGCCAATTTCGTGATAATAATTTTCCCTTGCAATCCTCCTGCTTATATGGTATACTATACTTTTAGTTGAAAGCTGCCCGTTTCCAAAATATTGTAATTGCAACCAAGGTGTATTTCATGAATCAACAACAATCAGTAGTATTGGCTTTTATTCTTTGTATGATAATATTTTGCCCGGATTGTTATGCCGAAGAAGGGCTGCAACTTTCTTTGCCAAAAATATCCATAGATAAAGAGATACTCAAACCACTCTCCTTAAAACCTGCAACCTCTTCTGTCACTCTAATTAAGAAAGAATCAACAACCATGCCCTTTCAAGCATTGCGAAATGATGCGGAAAGTCTGGTAAAGCCTATGAGCGTGGAGAAAAAGAAAGAGTTGCCAAAGGAAACCGTATCCAGCCCTTCCATTCCAGGGACAATATCTTATCAGCCTAAGCTGGAGATAAATAAGGAGAAATGGGAAGAGACGAGGAGTCAGGTGGAAAAGGCAGAACAGGTTGAAGAGGAAATAGGCAGGAGGCAGGAGGCAGAAAGGGTAGGAGAGGTAGGAGATACGGAAGAGATAAAGAAATTAAGGGAAAGGATTATAAGTGAGGAAAGAAAACGATTTGAGGAGGAGCGAGGACGAATAGAGGAAGAACTCCAGAGATTAAGGGATAAGGCAAAAAATGTTAAACCGGAAGAACCACCGGATGTGGTGGTGGGAGAGGTTGGGGAGGTAGGGACGGTTGGGGAGGTAGGAGAGGTAGGGAAAGGTACGGGGACACAGGGTGTGGGGCAGGGAACACGAACTGTGAAATTTATGGATGTTTCGAAGAATATCCTTAAGGGGTTGAAATTGCCGGGGTTTAAGAAGAAGATTGTGCCTGCTGCAGGGGGGAGTAAGCAGTCGGCAGTCGACAGTAAGCAGGGGAAAGGCACAGAGGCGGTGGGCAGTAAGCAGGGGGGAGAAAAATCCCCACATCTTGTTGCGCAGGAAAAACCAAAGGAAATAGCATCTCAGAGCGGGATATTGTATAAATTGCTCAATAAATTAAAGGGTCCTCAGGATGAAAACCTTGAGAAGAAAAAGGAATTATTTAATATTGAGCCTGACAAAGGGATAACTCAAGATTTTTCTGTTGCTAAATTAACTATCAGTGGGAATAAATCTATTAAAACTAATTTTGGTAGTGCTGCCTATCTTGATAAGGTCAGGAGGACTAACAAAGAAGCCCCACCCATAGCCTCTACTGGCTTTGGCATTGATCAAACACTGAATGTTAAACTAAATGGTGTGGTTCAGGATAAAATAACTGTAAATGTAGATTACAACGATACGAATGGACAGGAACGGAGAAATGTAAATATAGATTATAAGGATCCAAAAGCTGCTATCTCTGATGTAAACTTTGGTGATGTAAATCTGTCTGATATCTCAGACCCAAAGGCTACATTTGTTAGTGCTAATAAGCAATTATTTGGAATACGGGTAAAGGGCAAGTATAAAAAACAATATGATGTGGCTATGGTTATGTCAAAGACAAAAGGGAAATCAGCTACTCAAGTTTTGAGTAAAAAAGACCGTAAGGCTGTAGAATTAACCCATACCTCATACAGCAGGTATAAATATTATCGGCTTATCCCGCAGGTAAAGGGAAAAAAAACCATCACTATTCTTGGGGTTTATATGGATAACCGTAACAATAATGATGTGCAAAGAAATATCACGGCTACTGCAACCGTTACCCTGTCAAAGGTAATAAATGGTGGAACAGGTACGATAAATGATAATTTGACTAAGTTTGAACGGTTGGCCAATCAAAAGGATTATACCATTGACGAAAATGGGATATTAACCATTAATCGAAGCATAAGCGAAGCATATTGCATAGGCATTGTTTTTACCTATGGCACGGAAACATACCCGGCAGAATACAGCAAGGATCCAGAAAATCCCGGATCCGTCTGGATGATAAAGCCTCGAAGCGATTTTGTTGGAGGGATTAATTACGATATCTTTGAGTGTAGAAACATATACAACCTCAGTGGACTTCAATCAGGTGATATTGGTGTAACGATAATTGATAAACAGGGCAAGAGCTTTTTTACTGAGGGTGGAACAAGTACATCCTATGCCCGACTCTTTGGATTGGATAATAATGCTGATGGATACATAGATTCTGCCTTTATTGATTACAATCGAAAACTCCTTATTTTTCCGGATGATACCCCATTTAATCTGATAGATAGTGGAAGCACAATGACTAATGGATTCCTGAATGCTACAGCCACAGCCATGGCCACAGAGACACTGAGCAAGTATTCAGCCATAGAGATGTATAAATCCATTCCTGATAGAACAGCTATCAGCACACAGCCAACCTATAATATTAAATTAGCCTATAAAACCTCTGGAATGGATGCCTATATGCTTCAGGGATGGAATATTGTTGAAAACAGTGAACAAATATTTGTCAATGAGGTAAAAATGACTCGAGGCATAAATTATATGGTTGATTATAGCTCAGGATTTTTGACATTTTTTACAAATCCACCGGATAATGCAAATATCAGGGCAGAGTATGAATATGCCTCTTTTGGTGCAGAACAACAAAAAAATCTTGTTGGTGCCAGAATGCAGTATAAGCCAAATGACAACTTTCATTTTGGTTCGACCCTTATCTATAATGGGGCATCAGGCTCTGCGGATATCCCAAAGATTGGCTCCTCACCTGAAAGCCTTCAGGTCTTTGGGGTGGATTCATCTGTTAATCTCACAGCTCTGGCAAACAAGGCATTAAAGGCATTAAAGATGAAAAAACCCTTACCATTTTCCATTTCTCTTGAGGGAGAATTGGCTGCATCTCGGTTGGATGTGAATACCTTTGGCTATAGCCTGATTGATTCTATGGAGGGGGTCAAGGAAACGATGCGGGCTTCAACCTATGAGAATAACTGGCAGATTGGCAGCCTTCCAACAGGCACAGGAAGCACGCGGATAATGCTAAAGGCAAACTCAGAAAAGGTAGAGGGCGATAAGGGGCCTTTTATTGGTCCGTATAGCAAAAAAGAGGAGATTAGATGGAAGGATAAGGAGAATGAAGAGAAACAAGAAGAAGAGGTTTTGTATCTTGATTATGCCCCACCAGCAGGTATGGGTACATGGTGTGTCTCTGTTGTCAGCCCTCTTTCTCGAGGGGCAGGGTCAATGGACATGAGGGAGTATACAGATATGGAACTCTGGATAAAACAAAGCAATAATGCAAAGATATTTATTGACCTTGGCGTGGTTTCTGAGGATGCAGATGGTACGGGTACTACTGTGCTTAGTGAGGATAAGGATAAAAATGGGTTATTGGATAAGGGTGAGGATATTGGTTGGGAGTTTGGAACAACTACGATTATGGTTGGGGCAAATAACCGTAAGATTGATACCGAGGACTTAGATGGGGATGGACAATTAAGCACGCAAAATCATTACTTTACCCTTACTCTTGATAAGGCAACAGATACTACACAAGGAATGGGATTGAATGAATTCAGGCGATATATAGTATCATTAAAGGACGCAGTCACAGGTGAGGGTCAACCAAGCTGGGAATTGATCAAGCATATAAGGATAAGGCTTGAGGGGGCAACAGATACCACTGGACAGGTTTGTATTGGTGATATTTCTCTAATAAAAAGCAGGTGGAGTATGGGGTCAGTTACTACAACTACGGATGCGTCAACCATTACCGTCAGCTCCTTGAATTCACAGGATGATCCGCAATATCAATCTATTAAAAACGAGCCTGGTTTTGACTCTCTGTATCCAAATAAGGAAATTACACGAGAAGAGGCTATGGTGATAAAATATGATATTCTTGCGAAAACTGGGACAACAACGCCAGCCGGATTTGTCTTTCGTAAAGTCAGGCAACAGAATTACAACTATTATAAAAATCTCAGCTTTTGGTTGAAAAATGTCAGCGGCACAGGGACATTTTTTATAAAGATGGGAATTGATGAGAATAATTATATTGAGTATGCCTTTCCCTTGCCTCAGGATAATGGCTGGAAAAAGGTAGAATTGAGTCTTTCTGAATTAAAAGATAAGATGGTTGAGCTTATCAAGGGGACTAAAACTACTTCCTTTAATTATGCAACCGCAACCAGTCCGTTCAGTGGGCATCCGCAAGTTACCAGAATTCTTGGCAATCCTGAATTGACCAATATCCAATGGATGGCAATGGGTATACAAAATGAGGGAACGACAACCTCAACCAAGGGAGAGATCTGGGTAAATGAGATTCATCTTTCCGGGGCAGAACCAGTAACAGGTGATGCCAGACGAATATCTGTTAATGCTGCATATCCAGGATGGGGAAATATTGGCTGGAGTAATCAAGCCGTTGGAAGTGATTTTCAGAGGATAACCGATGATAGACCCGGTGCTAATAATACTACCTCTGATTCTGTGACACTTAGCTTTAATCGAATAAAAATATTGCCAGTTACCTGTTCCTATGAGAAAAAAATCGAGCAGACAGATCCAGCTAAGATTAATGATATTTTAAGGTCAGACTTTGGATCAAAAACAACCATAGCACAGAAAATAGGGGTTAACCTGAAGGATTTGGGCAGCATCAAGCTCGGCACAGGGGCTGTTTCTTCATACCTGAAGAATAAAATCAGTCCATTAACCATTAATGCCAATTATTCGGATAGCCAGATTGATGCCAAGCGGCAGGACGATACATCCCTTAAGAATGCATATACCCTGTCAGGTGCTGTAAATTATAAATACACATTTCCAAAGAGGCTTTTGAAGATTATACCCACTGGGGATTCCCTTATCCTGTCACCTGCGTACAACTATAATCGTACCTTTAATAATGAGGCATATCCCCTTGAAAAAATAAAAAACAAGGAGGAGACTCATCTATCCGATGATGGTAAATTGGGCATAGAGTTTGTTCCATTGCGACAAAAGAATAAGGATAATACGCCCGGGAAGGTTATCCTTTCTGGAAGGTCTGATATAGCCTTAAGTCAAACCCGTAAGCAGCTCATTAAGGTTGGGACAGAGTCAGATGCTGCCTATCGAGTAGATGGACGGGAATTTAGGGTAAGCATAAAGGATGTAAAATACGATGCTATCCCGGGTATTTCGCCAAAGTTTGAAACAGAAATACATTTTGATGAAAGCAATTTCCGTAACGGTGAGCCCGGAAAAAGATTAAAGGATCTGGTTACCAGCAATCGTTTTGTTATTAATGGGGGGATTAATCCAAAGGAGTGGATCAAACCCGTAGGAACGACAGGGCAAAAGCCAGACTGGAAACATAAACTCGTGAATATGGTGACCATTAATCCTGGATTTGAGGTCGTAGTTAATGCCAATTATAGCAATATAGATGAGGGTGTTTCTATCCTTGATGGCATATCCAGGGCATATAAGGATTATTATAAGGATAGGCTCTGGAAAGGGATAGAGGCAAATGAGGGAGCACCAACCATGCTGTTTGGATCAGGTACAACCAGACCCAACTCCTCAATAACCAGAAAATTTAATCTGACAAGCAATTGGTCACTATGGAAACCCTTAACGAGAAGCTCTGTAGAATATGTCTTTTCTGAGGGAAAGAACCAAGTGGGGGTAGGTAATCCATCCCTAACGAATAATACAACATATACCATGGATATGTCTATGGATATGATTTCTGCTTTGCAATGTGCGACTTCAAGTACGGTCATGAATATGAGTCGGATTTTGCCTCGGTATATCAAGTATCTCGGCTCATCTACAACCGTCAGTACTAAAATAACAAAATCTCATGCAGAGGATATGAGTCAACTACCAATAAAAATAACAGATAATCTCACGGTTAATTCAAACCTATGCTCCACAAGGCTTATTGGGAGGAAAATAAATTCTACATTTAATATGAGTTGGAATAATACAACAAGCAACAAGCCAAATGGATTAAAAGACTATAGCCAAACGATAAGCCCTAACCTGAAATTAAAATATAATGAGAGTAGTGCCAAACCAGTAGGTATGCTCGGCAGAAAGCTTACCCTGAGTCGAAAACTCGATACTGAATGTACTGTAGGGATGAATTTTATCTACAAGGAGGTTGATAATAAGCTAACAGAGCATAAGTGGGATATTCTTACCCGAATTGCCAATAGCTATGAACTCCAAAAAAATACCACCTCATCCGCGTCGTTTGAAATTGGCTATACACATAATGGACTTGAGGAGAATAAGGACTATTATAATTATAAATGGAATGCTACCGTGCAGTTTAAGTTTTAGGGGGAGGGAATGGCTTGGGGTATCGGTGCATAATGCCTCAGGGTGGGTGGGGATAGCAGATGTAAATTCCATTGTCATTCCGAACTACTGTGAGAAATCTTAAGATAGATGCGTCAGGGATGAGGATAGAAGAATATTGGTTGGTAGGTAAATAAAGGGGAGATATTACTGGTTATCCTAATGGAAAAAAGAGTTGAAGTTTGATGGTGCAGGTAAAAATGAAAGAAGTAGAAATTATCGACTCGAGTGGTGGATATATTTGGGAATGATGCCGGGGGAATGGTGAAAATAGATTAAGAAGGAGGGATAATTGTGGTACAGATTGAGTATGATATGATTGTGTTTAAGGAAGAAAAAACCTTTGTTGCTTACTCTCCTGAGTTGGATGTTTCAAGTTGTGGAGAAACAATCGATCAGGCAAAAAGAAATCTTAAGACAGCCGTAAGGTTATTTTTGGAAGAGGCAGAGAAAATGAAAACATTAGATACCATCTTGATAGAGGCAGGTTTTGAGCAAGATATGATGGATAATTGGATGCCTCCAAGGATTGTGGCTACTGAACTGGTTGGTGCATGCTGATGCCAAGGATAACACCTATTCCCGCAGGACGATTGTGTAAGCTGTTTGAAAAAGCAGGATTTAAGTGTGTGCGAAGGGAGGGAGACCATTCTGTTTATACTAAACATGGTGTGTTGAGACCCGTGGTGATTCCTGACTGGTCAGAAGTCCCTGTTTTTATCATCAAGAATAATTTAAGAACAGCCAATATCGGAAGAGAGGAATACTTTACTATGTTAAAAGAGGTGTAGATATGCCAAGAAAAAACCAAGAATGAGATAAGAAGGAATAAAGTCCCAACAAATTCTTTAGATTTCTTGTTCGTAGTTGAACATCCCAGATTCCGAACCTTCTATGAAGAACTTAAACAGGACGGATTTGTTATCGGTGGAGGGGACACGAGTGGAACGAGTTCTACTGGTGATATAATTCCTGTAGATGTAATAACACAGAGAATTGAGGATTATGATATTGCCTGGCCAATTCAGGTCTTTGATGAAGGACGCATGCCAGAGATTTCCCAGATAAATATCAAAAGCCTTTCTAAGTATCCCGGTGATTTTCAGCAACTAAAGAAGTTGCTTTCTAAATTGATTATTCAGGAAACGCATGTGGAAACTGGCAAGAAGACAAAAATGTGGAGATTGCCGAATGAATATTTTGGCATGGTTCAAAACTGTTCACCACAGGGTTACAGAGATACAGAGAAGAACAACCCCCTAACCCCCTTTTCTAAGGGGGAATTAGAAAAAAGAGCCATCCATTTGCCTACTCAGTTTGTTACCCTGATTTGAACCATGCCA
>JAZDHC010000022.1:0-13506 GCA_043806395.1 Candidatus Desantisiibacteriota bacterium
AAGGTTTATCGCTTTAACCACTCCAAAGTATACATTTAACCCCCGCACATGGAAGTAGAAATACCTCCAGATGACATACTCTGGTGTGGAATGAAAGCGATAAACCTATCTCTTATTTACCCACACAAATCGTGATAGAACAGACTTTTATCTGTAAAAGGTGTATCCACAGGCTACCTATAGCCTACAGCTATTCACTCTACGGAATAATCCATTCCCCATTAACCTTAAATATATACTGCCCGGATATAATCTTTGCCTCAAGGGATGTAGATTTGATAGAGATGAGGATATTTTTTATCAGATGGTTTACCGGAAAGATAATAGCTATCCGTTCTTTTTCCTTTTTGAGTCGAAGAAAATCCAACAGTTCTTCATTAGAATATATACCATATTCATCCTCAAAATCTGTATAAAGATAGCACTCAATATTCTCTGTCAGTTGCTTGACACTAAACTCAATGGCTGGGTTATATTCTAACCAGTTTAATATGCCTTTTAGCTTATGCAGGGGGAGCCCTGTATCCTTGAGCCTTTTTATAATGGATAGTTTCATGACATCAGCTGTAGAAAATTTTCGCCAGCCACGGGTTGTTTGCCTTTCAGCATCAAACATTCCCCGCAAATCCCAATCATTTACCATTCGATAGGTAATATCTGTGTATTTGGTAAGCTGATTACAGGCAAGAACCTTGGTGTTGATTGCCTCAAATATCCTGTTCCATTTTTCAGACCACATATTATCATCCCTGTCCCTTTGTCAGCATTGTTCGAATGAAAGGTGCCATGAGAACCATACCGCCAACTAACAATAAAATAAAGACAAGCAAGATCCCCATAATCATCATCTTTTTGGGTTCAATAGCGAGCTTACCCTGATTACGATTAACCTCATCCCTTTCCTTTAAGAGTGTTGCCTTCAGTTCCTCTGGAAGGTCATTAAAGGAGGCAATACCCTTGGCAGAGGTAGCATCTTTAACATTGGCAATCTCTTGTTTGTCTTCTTTTTTACGAAACACTACATGACATAAATTACAATAAAGAGCATCCTCTGTATTTTTTTCATATCCACAATGAGGACAAAACATTAGTGAACCTCCTATGAACACATGGCAATAAGGTAATAGGGTCATATGGTAATCGGTGAGGAGTGATTACTAATTATCTCTTACCGATTACTGATTACCGATTACCTTATCACCTTATGACCTCTTCCCACTCCATTTCCAACTGAGTAATCTTTCTAATCCTTCCCTCATGCCTGCCACCAGCAAAATCTGTGGCTAAAAAAACATCTACCATCTCTATGGCTATATGAGGCTCAATTACTCGGGCACCCAATACAAGGATATTGGCATCATTATGTTCCCTGCAAAGTTTAGCCATCTGTGTAGTATGACATAAGGCTGCCCTGATCCCATGGATTTTATTAGCTGTAATGCTCATGCCCACACCTGTGCCACAGATTAATATCCCATAATTACAAATTCCATCCCTTACAGCTTGTGCCACCTTTATCCCAAAATCAGGGTAATCAACAGGATCCTCACTATTATTAGCACCACAATCCATAACCTCATAGCTATGACGAAGGTGTTCTGCAATCTCTTCCTTTAATCTATATCCAGCATGATCAGCCCCTAATGCAATTTTCATTCTTTAATAACCTCCACCAACTGATAAAGACACTTTTTTATTTTAATAAGGCATGTCTCATACGCCTCTCTGGATCCACCAAAGGGATCTGGTATGCCTTCTTTGTCCCCGACAGATGTATATTCTGTTAATAAAAAAACCTTTTCCTTTGCCTCTGGAACAAGACCAAGTATGCTTTTTACATGAGAGGTTTCCATGGTTAAGATCAGATCAGCCCATTTAATCAAAGGAATATTCAGTGGGGTAACAATATGAGCATCAGGCGAAATTCCTTCTTTTTCCAGCACCATTAATGTTAATAAAGGGATATGGCTGTTTATGCCTGCTGATACACCCGCTGATCTGACCTCTATTCCCATTTCATTTTCTCTGACTATCTTTTTTAATAAATATTCAGCCATCAAGCTTCGACAGGTATTTCCTGTACAGATAAACAATATTTTTTGTATCATTTTATTTCGCACCTCCTGAAATAATCAACCCTTTTGCTGCTGCCACTACCTCACCCGGGGTTATCCCTTTCATACAATCAAATGTCTTTACAGGACACCGTTGTCCGCCATGTTTACTACATGGTCTACAACTTAAGCCCTTCTTTTCCACTACCCGAAACGATTCACCATAGGGTCCAAATCCCATATCAATTGTAGTTGGACCAAATAGGGCTACAGTTGGGGTCTTCATGGCCATAGCCATATGAAGCGGACCAGAATCATTGGTAATAAACAATTGACACCTTTCCATTACTCCGGCTAATTGCTTTAAGTTAAGCCTGCCTGCAGCAAGGATGGGACGGGTATGCATAAGCAAGGCAATCTTTTCTATCAGCCAGCCATCATCCCGTCCACCCACAAGTATTATCCTTGCCTTTAACTCATTTGCCAGAATATCGCCTACCTGAGCAAATCCTTCGGGAGTCCATCGCTTGGTAGGCCAGACAGAGCATGGATTTATGCCTATTAATAATTCACCTGACAAGACACCATTTTTGGCTATAAACTCTCGTGAAAATTCTTTATCTTTATCAGAAACATATATTCTTAAAGGATAATCACCCTTAGGCACCCCAAGTGCATAAGCTAATTCAAGATTTCTTTCTGCCTCATGGAGTTCCAAACGATATGGCACCTTAGAGGTAAAAAGAAAATTTCCTGCGTTTCTATCAAACCCAATCCGATAGGGAATGCCACAAAGAAAGGCAAGCGAACTGGAACGAAATGAAGGGTGAGGGATAACAGCCAGTGAAAACCGCATTCTTCGAAGCTCTTCAACCACCTTCAGAAAATGAAAAATCCCCTTCTGCTGCCCCTTTTTATCATAAGAGATAATATTGGCAAGACAAGGATCTCCAGATAAGACATCCTTTCCTTTAACAGTGGTTATCAGGTGCAACTCTGCCCCGGGAAAGCCTTTTGATAGCGATTGAATCAAGGGTGTAGCAAGAACCACATCCCCAATAAATGCTGTTTGGATGATTAATATTTTTTTTATTTCTGCCATTTTTTTCTTCACTCTCCGATTGGAGAGGAAGGCAGGTAATAGGGCAATAGGTAATCACCAACATTTGACCACATCACCTTATTACCCTTCCTACCTCTTCCATCCCTTCCACTCTAAGGGCCCCAGAAAAAATAAGTTGTACACAAAGAGTCACTCAAGACGCTTGGCTGGTAAGGCGTGAGAAGCGAGCATACTACTGTATGATTGCTCCGAACAACGAAGCCAGTCAAGATGTATCGGTGACACGACTGTACAAGTTATTTTTTCTGGGGCCCTAAGCAACCTCTTAACCGCTTCCACTACCTCTTCAGCGGTAATGGATTTCATACATTCATGAGTCTTTTTTGGACATTCTCTGCTGCCATGCGAACTGCATGGGCGACAGGATAAATCCTTTTCCAAAACAATGTGCAAACCATTTCCATGAGGACCAAATCCAAGGTCAAGGGTTGTTGGCCCAAACATACTTATTGTAGACACCCCCAGAGCTGCTGCAATATGAAGGGGTGCTGAATCATTGGTAATCAAAATGTCACACCTCTGGATAAGTGTTGGCAATTCTAACAAGGATGTCCAGTTAACAAGGTTTAATGGTTTTTTATCCATCCATGCCTCTATTTTTTTTCCCAATTCTATGTCTCTGGCATCACCAATAAGGACTATTTTGGCATTTAATTCATTCATCAATCTATTCCCTGTCTCCACAAACCCTTCTATTGTCCATTGCTTTGTCTCCCATTTTGCACCCGGACACATACCAATCACCAAATCCTTATCCTCAATCCCAAGATCTTTCAAACACTCAAGAACCTGACTTTTTCTGTCTTTACCTATCTTCAACTCTGGAACGCGATTATCTGAAGAAAGAATCCCAAACCTTGTCAGGGGCTCAAAATAAAAATCAATGATATGGGATTGCTCTGGCATTAACCTGTACTTGAACCATATCCTTAACAATCTCAAAAACCTGTGTTTAGAGTAATGAATCTTATGTCTTATTCGTGAAAATAGATAGATTAATATACTTCTCAAGTTCCAATGAAGGTCTACCAACAGGTCAAATTGCTCTGAATTTATCTCATGGATAAGCTTTATTAATCCCCAAAATCCAGCCTTTGAATCAAAAATAAATACCTTGTCAATATACGGGAATAGCTTTGTTATCTCAAGAAACTCCTTTTTTACCACAAGACATAATTTAGCATATGGATACCTTTCCCTTAGCGTCCGCAGTACAGGGGTTGTAAGTACAATATCTCCAATAGAGCTAAATCTAATCACAAGTATCTTGTTTATTAGTCGTTGCATAAATACCTCAACAAATCTTCCTGCCAATTAGGGGTAGTAACCTCAAGCCGTATTTTCAAAAAGAATAATGGAAAACTGCTATCATATCTTTCTGCCAATCGAATCATATCCTTTTCTGTTGTTACCACCATATCTGCCTTTTTTGCCATTTCTTCAATCCTCAGCAGACAGGCAGAATCATATTGATAATGATCTGGAAACCGTAATGGAATTATACCGTTAGGTTCAAATTGTCTCAAGCTATGTTCAAAAGACTCTGGTGAGCCAATGCCTGAAAAGGCAAGGATTGTTTTCCCTTTTATTAATGATAGAGGATAGGTACTTGAATCCTCTTGCCCCCTGATTAAGCACAATGGCAAATGAATGCTTGTCAGAATCAATGCCTTTGGGTTTAACCCTTTGACCATATTCACAAAAGGGGTAATATCTGTCACCATATCTGTATGTGTAAGGATAATTACCCGAGCTCTTTTCATAGAAGAAAGCGGTTCTCTTAATACCCCTTCTGGAAACAACCGCAATCCTTGTTGAGGGATAGAAACATCGTGTAATAAAATATCTACGGCCCGATAAAGCTTAAGATGCTGAAATCCATCATCAAGCAAAAGGGTATCACAGCCAAATTCCTGGGCAGCATATCTTCCTGAAGCCCATCGATTTTTGCCTGCCAACACAGGAATGCCGGGCAGGTTTTTAGCTAAAAGACATGCCTCATCTCCAGCGTCTTCAGGGGAAATATTTTCCGAGACAACACCCTGCTGTCGCTCATATCTGCCCTGATACCCTCTTATTAACACCCCAACCCTTTTCCCTGCATCTTGCAATAGGGATGCTATTTCTATTATTGCCGGTGTTTTCCCGCTGCCGCCAACCGTAAGATTGCCAACACTAATTATCCTTACAGGAAGCTTTTTTTCTCTCAAAAAACCATACTTATAGCCACACATCCTCATTTTAATCAGGACAAAATATACAAGGGATAATACCCTGAGGAAGAGCCGAATAATAAACCCCTTTCTTTTCCCAAGCATAATTTCACGAAAATACATTATCATCATATAGTTATTATATCATCATAAACAAGATTTGTCAATTCCCTTTGTTATATTTTAGCTGTGAAAATGGTCATTGTCTCGGTTCCTCTGATGGTAAATATTGCTTCAGCATGATTTTTTGTCTCAAGGTATACTGAAAGAGGTTTCCCTTTAGATGTCAGCCCTTCTCGTATGAAAAAGGCAGTTTCAGATAACGATAAGGGGTTACCCTCAATGGCATTACTATTGTATGTCCAGTCAATCCTCAATTTTTCTCCAATGGCAGCCATTTTATCAGCATCTATTGGTCGACAGGCTGTTACGGAACTAAAGTTGTTGTAGGGACAGAGCCTGCCCCTGCAAAAGCAGGGGGCTCATCCCTGTCCGTAAAATGCATCAGACGGACACCCACAAGGGGATGTCCCTACGGAATACGGACAACATATTGTATGCATCTCATGCCAAATGCCTATTCCGTAACAGCCTGTCGAGTAGCCAAGTTTTCTTCACATAAGATTATTTCTTCCATTTTTTACCTCACCCTCACCAATTAAACGCCCACCACAACACCCAACTCAAAAACATAAATGTCAAAACACCCATGAGAATACCCACAATCAGTGACGGCACTGTCTGTCTGGATGACCTTATTCGTGAGGAAAGAGAGACCACTGTTTCCCCTTGTATCCCCTGTCCCATATTCACAACTATCTTTGAATGATTTGTGTCCATGTCAAATATCTCTTCGACCTTTCCCTCAATCATGCCGCCTCGTTTCATGCGGATCTTATCGCGAATATATTTTATCTCTGTAAGATCTATTATCTTGCATGAAATCCAATCGCCAACCTTTATCTTTGAGGCAAGTATTCCGGCAATAGGGTCTGCAATCATCCGTATCTTTAATCTCGCTATCACTGGCGGTTTAGCCACCTCTTCAATCTCTATTGGCAAAGGCGGCAGGGTATTTTTCTTTTTCTTTTCCTTTCCCTTTTTTGTTTCCTCTCTGGGTAGAGAATCAAGGGATATGGTGGCAATTGGTCTTTTTTCCCTTACGGCCATATCCTTGACCATTATAATCCCTGCGGGTTCTTCAAAGGGAAGTGTTTCTATCTTTCCACTGGAATGGGAGGCAAATGTTACAAATGGATATTCTTCTTTGACCACAAAGGTAGCGTTTCTGATGGTAATTCTTGTCCCAGGATGAACAACCTTATAAACGCAAACCTTCCCATGCCTTGTCTGAAGAATATCGCTTTCTAAGGTAGGCAGAGACATGCTCATGATATATATCTTTTCCTTGAGCATATTCTTTGCTTCAATATGCTGAATAAGCAGCTTTTCCTTTTCCTCGGGAAAGCCATCCCCTGTTTTTTGTTTCAGATTCAGGAGAAATCTTATCCCCTGCTCTATCCCATGAAATCTTTCCTCATCATCAGTCAATTCCTGTTTAAGTCGATATATTTCCTCACGGATCAAAGGCAATGCCCCAACCTCAATCTCTGTTTTTGCCTCAGTCAGGGTTCCAATTATCTTGGCACTAACCTCTTCCCCTGCCCTAATCCTTCCGCCGAGTATTGCCCCTATTTTCCCCTGGACAATAACCCTTTTCTTGGCATCAACCTGACTATATCTAATAGATTCATTAACAATAACATCCTCACCAGCATCAACAATGCCGTGTTCAATAAAGTTTGCCCAAATAGTTCCCTTTGCCCGAACATTTCCATCGCCCTTGCCAATTATTCCACCATCTACGATAATATTTCCATCGGCTGAAACAGAAGCCTTTTCAATACATCCATGTACCTCAATATTTCCTGTTGATTTTACAATAAATCCATCTATCACATTTCCATGAATAATAATTGAACCAGGGAAATCAATATTCCCCACAGAATAATCCACATCACCCTTAATCTCAAGGGCAGGCTCAACATGGATGCGATTATTCTTCCAGACAACTTGACCATCGATGGCAGCCTTAAGTGTCAATCCATTATTGCTGAATTCTGTATTTCTCCCGGCTGGCAGATTTTTATCTATTCCGTCTCGAGCAGGAATCTCTTTACCTGTTACTGTTATCCCGGCAATGCCCTCGCTTGGACGGGTTTTTACTACCAGAACCTCACCTGAATGCACAACATCAATGATGCCAAGCTCTTTGAAATCAATCCGTCCATCCTCTTTTTCTTTAAGATGAATCATTTTGGTTTTTTTAAAGCTGAACTCTATAACGCTGTCTTCTCCTGGAACAGGCAGGCTTGCTTGAGCAATGAGAATAGGGGTATTATATATCTGCTGCCTGAGGGCAGCAACAATGGCATGTTCATCAATATTTGCAACAACACCCCTTTCTCGAAGGGTGCGTTCAATTTCGTCTAAGGGAACATTTCCTGGCAAGGTAAGGTATGCTCGCAATTCATCATATGTAATCTCAACCAGCACCCCTCCCTCTTGGGAGCCATGCTGCATCTTGCCAATCTTAATTGGAATCCCTGTGGAATTATTTATTTCCTGACTCACTAAATTAAGGTCAATAGAGACATTTGGTACACCCTTGATCTCTTCAAGGACATCATCCAACCTGACCCATTTACCCTCTCCAACGGGCGAATGAACGGTCAGATACAGGCTGTAACCATCTGTTTCTAACTTAAAATGAGCGTCAATATCATAAAGCTTTGCCATTTAGCAACTCCCAACTCTCAACTCCCAACTCCCAACTCTCAACTCTCAACTCTCAACTCATAAACTCTCAACTCCTCAACTCTCAACTCCTCAACTCCTCAACTCCCACACACATCCACACACCTTGGACATAATTCAGCATGAACAGCATCAATTTCCACCTCTTCATAATAACGCCAGCAGCGGATACATTTCTTGCCTGTTGCCTTCTGCACCTCTATTTGGAAGTCACCTTCCCCTACAATCACCTTAGAAACAATAAGGACAGTGGCTATATCCTCAGCGTATTTCTCCAACAATACCATATCTTCCAATGGTAGTGTCAGGTGTATCTCTGCCTCTAATGATGTGCCAATTACCCCATCTGCCCTGTATTTTTCAATTTTTCCGGTCACCATCTCACGAATTTCTAATATCCTCCCCCATGCAGAGGCTAATTCCTCATTAACGAAGGCATTATTCACCACAGGAAAACCAGACAAGAAAACGCTCTGCTCTTTCTCCCAATTAAGATGCTGCCAGATCTCCTCACAGGTAAAACTCAAGACAGGAGCGGTCAGGGGGATTAATGCCTCCAAAATCTCCTTCAAGACCGTCTGAGCTGCCCTCCGAGACAAGGAATCTTTGCCGTGGGTATAGAGCCTGTCCTTGATCACATCTAAGTAGATAGCACTCAAATCAACAGTACAGAAATTTATCACCAGATGATATATCTGATGGAATTCAAAATTATCATATGCCTGACTTGTCTTTGTAATGAGCACCTGCAATCGGTGCAGGATCCACTGATCAATTTTTTGTAATGATTCATAAGGGACTTTATCCCCCTTGGAAAAATCATAGAGGTTACTTAGCATAAACCGCCATGTATTACGAATTTTTCTATAAGCTTCAGACATTCGCTGGAGTATCTCTTTACTCATTCGGACATCCTGACGGTAATCCTCAGAAGAAACCCAGAGCCTTAAGATATCTGCCCCATATTGACCAATTATCTCCTCCGGGGCAATAACATTTCCAGCGGATTTGTGCATTGCTTTACCCACAGCATCCACCATAAAACCATGGGTCAGAACCACTTTGTATGGTGGACACCCCTCTGTGGCACAGGCCGTAAGCATTGATGACTGAAACCATCCCCGATGCTGATCGCTACCCTCAAGGTAAAGGTCTGCTGGATAGGCAAGATCCTTTCTCTCCCTCAAAACCCCTTGATGGCTTGCACCTGATTCAAACCAGACATCCAAAATATCAGATCCCTTGCGAAGGTTATGGCTGTTACATTTGGGACATGTAGTACCCTCAGGAACAAGTTCGTTTACCTCAGATTCAAACCAGATGTCAGCCCCAAATTGCCTGATTTTTCCCTTTACAAGACTGATTATTTTTGCATCCAAGATATATTCCCCGCAATCCTCACAAGAGAAAACAGGAATCGGCACACCCCATGTCCTCTGTCTGGAAATGCACCAATCAGGTCTGGCACTAACAGTATTATAGAACCTATCCCGGCCAGAGGAGGGCACCCAATTAACCGTATCAATATCGTCCAGCACCTTTTCCCTGAAGCCATCCTTGTCTAAATTAATAAACCATTGAGGTGTTGCCCGAAAGATAATCGGCTGTTTGCAACGCCAACAATGTGGATAGGAATGGGTAATCGTCTCTGTATAAAGCAAACGATCCAAACTCTTGAGCTTTTCTATGATAACAGCATTTGCCTTAAAAACATCCAGCCCAACAAACTCGCCTGCCTCTTCCGTAAAACACCCCTTTTCATTTACCGGTGCAATCACTGGTAATTTATATCTCATCCCTGAGCCATAGTCTTCTATCCCATGACCCGGTGCAGTATGAACACACCCTGTACCCTGTTCACGGGTAACATAATCAGCCAGAATGATTATTGAATCCATTTCGATAAATGGATGACGGCATAATTTCCCTTCTAATGTACGCCCCAAGAAACTATCCAATATTTCATAATCGGCGATCCCTATCTTTGCCATGGTAACTTCAAGCAAATCTTTTGCTATGATAAGAATCTCTTCTGAAATTTCTGATTTATCAGGGCAGACACATAGGTCTGCCCCTACATTCACCCTGACCTTGACATATTCAAAATCCCGATGAAGGGCAATGGCAACATTACCCGGCAATGTCCATGGAGTGGTTGTCCAGATAAGGACAAAGGTGTTATCCTCTTGCAACATGGGAAATTTAACAAAGACAGAAGGTGACTGTTTATCCATATATTCCACCTCTGCCTCAGCCAGAGCAGTAGCACAATTGCGACACCAAAAGACAGGTTTATTGCTTTTATAAACAAACCCCTTGTTTGCTAATTGTTCAAATACCTCGATAATGCCGGCTGAATATTCCGGTGACATGGTTAGATAAGGATTGGACCAATCCCCAAATATCCCCAGCCGCTTAAACTCATCCCGCTGAATATCAACAAATTTGGCTGCATAATCCGCACACATCTTGCGGATTTCCTTTGCCTCCAACCCCTTCTTGTGCCCCAGATCTTTCATCACCTGATGTTCAATGGGCATACCATGACAATCCCAACCCGGTACGAACGGGGCATCAAACCCGGACATAGCCTTATACTTGACAATCATATCCTTGAGAATTTTATTCAAGGCATGACCCATATGAATATGTCCATTAGCATATGGTGGACCATCATGCAAAATATATTTGGGTTTGCCTGCATTCTTTTCTTCCATCAGGTTATACACCCCAAGTTCTTCCCAGAAGCCCTGCATCCGCGGCTCCATATCCTTCAGGTTTGCCTTCATGGGAAATGTTGTTTGTGGTAGATTCAACGAGTCTCGATAATTCATTGTTTTTGTATGCCTCCTATTTGCTGAGTAGTTACCCACTAATTATACAATCTATACACCAAAATGTCAATTCTTTTCTTGTAACAGTTCAGGGAATGTAAAAGGGGATAGGGTGAGGGGAAATACATTCAATTAATTGTTCATATAGACTTGTTCTATCATATAATCCGCAATTAACTCCACATCAATGCCTTCAATACATTCCCTTTTTTTACATTCAAACTTGACAAAGCATGGTCTACAGGGAAGACTTTTATACGCTATGGCTTTTATTAAATCCTTGGATGTTTTCGTCTCTTCAATGTTAAAATTATTCCTTGACCTGATTATTTTGTAGCTATTATTGGAATGCGGACGAAAGGGATTTTTCATTTCTGAACTAAATATCATCAGGGTATTGGCTGGTAAAGAAAGAATATGCGTACCGCCGCCATCCATTCCGATAAAAAATCTTGCCTTTTTGGTCAGGGTTAAAAGTTCAAAGAGATTATATCTGTTTTTTATAAAACAGATACCCTTATTTTTGACCACATCCTTAATCTTTGGTAGCATTAGATTTTTAGGGTCATCAATAACCACAATATTAATATCTTCAGCCAATCTTTCTATAAGCATCTTCCACTGCTGGATGGTTAGATTTCTTTTTGATTCGCCGCCAATAAAGACCACACCAAAAGGAAATCTGAAATTGAATCCCTTTTTCTGGTATCCCTCAAAGGATTCCATGTCAATATAATCTGGTGTTTTAATCTTAATCCCCAGACCATCGTCCAGCAGTTTTTCATAGTATTGAACAATATCAAGCTCTGGAAGCTCTATTAATGTCTTTTTCAGGCTGTAATCCTGAAAGATGTTGAGTGGTCCCTTATTACACCCAATATAATATCTGGCAAGCCTGTTTTTATAAGCATAATACATGCCCTCAGGAGATTTTTCCCCAAGCATCATGTCCAAAAAGATATCGAAACACAGGCTCTTATCCTTTGAAGACATTCTTTTCCTAATAGATTGGGCTTGCTTTCCTGCGAAAGAACTGAATGATTCATGGGAATTGTAGGGAAAAACTTATTGAGGATAAAATCGTTATAGGTTGATGTCATAACCGTTATTTCATAGCCTTGTTTTTTTAATTCCAACAAAAAAGGAAGGGTTAGTATGGCATCTCCAATTCTATCAGATCTATTTACAAGTATTTTTTTAATCTTAATATTCTTCAACTTCTTGTTTCGAACCAGTGCAATTAGCTTGCCAATACCCTTGGTGGTTTTTATAATTAATTTTATTAATTTATTTTTAATATGCTGTCTCATAAGACAAAATACTCCTTTCAACACTTGTTAATTGATGTATTGTATCAGGTTTGAGACTTGTAGTCAACAAGAAAGTTAAGGATTATCAGAAATTTGAAAATAATGTTGACAAATGTCAATTATTCAGCTATACTTTTGAAGAGTTGTAATGAATTGTAGTAGTAGGAGAAAAAATGTATTTAACCGAAATACTAAAACATAAAACCATAGAGGTTTCGATAAGAAAAAATAATGTGCCTCTTGAAGTGTTAAAAGAAAAAAGTTATGGCCTGCCTGTAAGGCGAAGTTTTAAGGCAGCTATTTCCTCGCCTGGCGGGATTAACCTGATTGCTGAGGTAAAGAAGGCATCACCATCAGCCGGGATTATCAGGGAAGACTTTGACCCTGTAGCCCTTGCTATGGAATATGAGGAGGCTGGGGCAAAAGCCATCTCTGTGCTGACAGATGAAAAATTTTTTCAAGGCAATATGGATATCCTTAAAATGGTAAGGGTAGCCGTTCATATCCCTGTGTTGTGTAAGGACTTTATCATTGATGAATACCAGATTTATGAGGCAGCTATAGCTGGTAGCGATGCCATTCTTTTGATTGCTTCCTGTCTATCTATTGGTCAAATGAATAGGTTTATGGATATTGCACAAGCCCTGCAGATGGATTGTCTGGTAGAAACACATTCTATCGATGATGTGGAAAAGGTACTTGAAACTAATGCCCTGATAATTGGGATAAACAACAGAAACCTCAGGACATTTATTGTCGAACCAAAAACAACCCTGATGCTCAAGGTATTATTGCCCCATGGAAAAATAGTAGTAAGTGAGAGTGGCATATCATCACCAGAGATAATATCCCTTTACAGGGACAAAGGGATTCATGCGGTCTTGATTGGAGAGGCATTGATAAGAAGTAATGATATTACGGCAAAAATAAGGGAGTTGCTTGGCAGATGACGATTTTTATTGACAAAGCATCTATTATTTGTTAAAATATACTCAGCGATGGCATACAGCGATGGCATAAATTGTGAATTTTCGGTGAGGATTAATCAAGGAGAGCAAGGGCGCGTGAGGTGAACCGTAGGGGTAGACCTGTGTGTCTACCCAAATAATTGGGCGAACACATAGGTTCGCCCCTACGAACCTGAACAACGCAGCT
>JAZDHC010000023.1:0-17253 GCA_043806395.1 Candidatus Desantisiibacteriota bacterium
TTCACCTTTATTTGAAAGCTTGCGGTTAGTTAAGAGTGTAAAATTCCCCCTTAGAAAAGGGGGTTAGGGGGTTGTATTCTGTAGATGATGTCCCTTGCCCGAAAGAAATCATATGAAAAACAATGGAAATGAACCGTCCCCATAAGTGTATATTTTGCCCAGCAAATTCTAATTTTGACAGATAGATAAAAGATGCAATCCGTTACTTATTCCAATCCTCTTTTCTAAAAAAAGACAAGAGTGAAGAAAAAAGCATATTTTCTCCCATTCAACAGAATTGCTAACTTTCCTACCATTCAAAACTCTGGATTACTTCCACGCCTTTTTCCTTAGCATATTCAATTACTGTTTCTTTAGCATAATGAGTGATCATCAAGAGGAATCTCTCTCCTTTATCAATCTTCTCCAATTTTGCTGACAATTCCAATAAATCATCGATATCATCCTTTCCCAACTGAGATTTTGATTCACCGATAATTATTACTTCTGTCCCTCTATCCTTATATATGCCACGGCTGAAAATATTAACCTCACCATCTTCCTTTAGTCCAAGGCTTTTTATGCTCCGTCGCAGAAATCTCTCCTTTATCTCTATCCCATATCTATTGTTAAGTAAATTGGGCAACATTCGGTATGCCTCATTTTCTAACATAAAACCAAGGGTTGAGGTAACACCTCCCAAATCCCTTCTGGTATAATTCATAGCCTGAGCCAATGCTTTAATCTCTTTCTGTGCCCCCTTCTGTGCATCAGCCAATTCTTCTACTTTGCCCTCTGTTCGTTTCTGTGCTTCAGTTAATTTTCTTTGTTCATTAGCTATATCTCTAACAATATCCTTAAGCTCCGTAAAATCCTCTCTGGTTACATGTCTTTCACGAATATGTTCATCTATTAATTCTCTAATCTCATATTTAAGTTTAGGCGTTAACATTGTCTGCATAACTTTCCTCCTCGTACAAAAGATGAGTGGGTACATTCGTGGTCAGATCCCGATAGGTTGTTACGGAACTAAAAATCAAAGACAACGACATACCTTATGTAATCAGCAATTCTAATTATGAACCGCAGAGACGCAGAGAATGCACAAATCTTCATTTTATCGAGATAGTCATCAGATTTCTTCTCGGATGATTAACATTATATCAGGGGAAACCAGGGACAGCTCCCCGTTTTTTATTTTCTCCCCTTTTACTCATCATCCCCATTTCCATTTTTAGTCTATTTTCTGTTCCTTATCCTTTTCTGTATTATTCACTTTTCGTAATTACTTAGTTATTGTTGATGGTCCGGCAAAAAGTCCAAAAGAATAAGAAAACCACGGAGACACGGAGTTTTTATAACTAATTGATTATATTAAAGTTCTCTCTGAAATCTTCTCCGTGTCTCTGTGGTGAGAATTTAAGTTTTTGCCTAACCATCATTGTTATATTAGTCACGAAGGTCAGGATCCGGAACAAACAGGGACATCGCGACCGTTTTAGCAAGCAAACAAGCCTACAAATGAGCAAATTCCTTTGTTTTTTTAAAGCAAAAAGGTACTTGAATAATTGATTTATACGGCTCCTTTTTAATCTCCTTTCCCGTAAGTTTCCTGAAGCCTTCCTTTTTGAGAACCTTAATTATCTCTTCTTCTTGCGTCAGTCTTGTTTTTTTAGCCATTTTTAGCCAAGTGAGGCAAAGACTGCATAAAATATTGAGGCATAATAACCTTCATATTTATCTAACTCATTCTTTATATACCATTCATAGGGAATGGCAGCAAAGAGTCTGAAGAATGTATCTTTGAATAATTCAAAATCTAATTTCTCTATTGCCTCATAAATCCTTGACTGTGCATTCTCTTTGGTCTGAGCATCCTTATTTAAGTAAAATAGCAAGTAGTTATTTAAGGAACTTTTGACCTCTAAGTTTGGATACTTTAATGTGTATTCTATCTTTGCTCCTATCTGTTTTTTACCTTTTATTGTCAAATATCCTGTCTGAAATAACAATGCAGCTGGTTCTATAAAATCTACATCAAATGCACCTATTAATTCTTCCCCTGCCCTTATCTCCTCAAGATCCGGGATATAATATCTCTTCTCCTTCAATAGTTTTAATAAAAATGTTGGATTGCCGGTCTCAAACCAATAATTCTTAAATTCTTTTCTTGCACTACCTAAAAACAATAAAATGTCAAATGGATTATATACACTTTCCCCAAGCCATGAGTATCCATTGTACCATAGTTTTACCTTTTCTAAATCTACTCCCTCTAAGTATTCCTTAAATACTGTTTCTACATCCTGTTGGGTATAACCACAGTCAGGGGGTCAGACCTTGAAAGCAGAATTAACCCCAAAACTTCCTTTTCCTCCCTTAGCGTTACACAAGTCACTCTAAAGAAAAATGCCTCTTTCTGAACCCTACCTGAATCAGTCAAAATCACTCTTGCCTGTTTCTCCAAAAGCAACATATCAAGATACAAAACCGGTTCTATAATTTGCCCTTACAGCCCATCATCTTTCTTACCCCAAAATCCCTTCAACCCAACCCTGTATCTTCTGTGCAATATCCAATCCCTTCTCCGCATCTTCTTTTGTAGGTTCGCCAGTTGGTAACACTCCTTTTGATTGCTTCAAGTAGTCTTGTTGTACCCAATGCTGTTATGTCCCCTGTGTATTCAGGCATGTCAAAACTCACTCTCACATGACTTTGTGCAGCTAAATGATATATCTCATCAATCTGGATGTTATAAATCAAGTTTATAAGTTGTCCTGAATCTGAGATATCACCATAATGAAGAAATAAATTTGTCCCACAAATATGCGGATCTATATAAATATGATCTATTCTTCCAGTATTGAATGTGCTTGCTCGACGAATAAGCCCATGAACTTCATACCCTTTGGCAAGAAGAAACTCCGCCAGATAAGAGCCATCCTGCCCTGTAATGCCAGTAATTAAAGCGCGTTTCATATTTAATCCTTACATCCAAACAGTTATTGTAAAAAAAAGGGATTTGGTGTCAGACCTTAAATATTGAATCTACTCCAACAGAATTAACTCCAATCCAAAACACCCGTTTTTTATTCCCACCTTTCAATCCTTTTCAAGGAAAAATTTATTGCCTCTTTATGTAAAATTTCTCTAACAGCCTCTTTTATCAGGATAGGAAGTTCATCTTTATTAATAGTTATTTGTTGTGTAGACATCTCCAATAATCCCCTTTTGATTGCTTAATATCCCTTACAGAATCTACTTGTTTTTGAGATACCACTCATATAAGTCTTCCTTATTCCTTCTTCTATGAGGACTTTAGGATCAGACATTGATTACAGAATTACCTTTTTCCTTCTCTTCTTTTTTTATAATTCTGTCCCTTATCCTTAATCATCCTTCTTCTTGATACAGTTCTGCATCTTTCAAACATGGCAACTGCTTATCTTTTTCTAAAAGCAAAATTTGGTTTTCATCTATCTGCCATTCAATATTCAAATCAGGGTCATTATAGAGTATACCTCGATCATGTTCTCTGGAATAAAAACTATCAACCTTGTAGGCAAAGATAGCCTCTTTGCTCAACACCACAAATCCATGGGCAAAGCCTTTTGGTATAAACAGCTGTCTTTTATTCTCATCACTTAACTCAACAGCTACCAATTTGGCAAAAGTAGGCGAACCTTTGCGAATATCTACCGCAATATCAAGTACCCTGCCCTGAATCACTCTCACTAATTTTGATTGAGCAAAAGGTGGTAGCTGATAATGCAATCCCCGTAATGTTCCAAAAACAGATTTGGATTCATTATCTTGAACAAAGGTTATCTTTTCGATATTTGCTTCAAATACCTTTTGATTATAGCTTTCAAAGAAATATCCTCTCTTGTCAGTAAATACATTTGGCTCAATAAGCATTACTTCAGAAATATCTGTCTTGATAAATCTCATAACTCTCCTATCTTTGGCAAATTCAGGAGATATTGCCCATATCCATTTTTCTTCATTGGCTCTGCCAGTCTCAATAATTGTTCTTCGTCTATATATCCAAGCATGTAGGCAATCTCCTCTATGCAGGACACCTTGAGCCCCTGTCGTTTTTCAATGGTTACAATAAACTCTGAAGCCTCAAGCAGACTTTCATGTGTGCCGGTATCAAGCCAGGCATAACCCCTTCCCAGAAGATTAACCCTTAAATTGCCTTGCTCTAAATACTCTTTGTTTACATCAGTTATTTCAATTTCTCCTCGCCATGAGGGTTTAATTTCTTTGGCAATATTAATAACACTATTGTCATAAAAATATAATCCTGTTACCGCATAATTTGATTTGGGATTTTGAGGTTTCTCTTCTATGGAAATAACCTTGCTATTTTTATCAAATTCAACCACTCCATATCTTTCAGGGTCATTCACATAATAACCAAAAACAAACGCACCTCCCATATTCTCTACGGCAGATACTGCCTTTTTTAGCAGTTCAATTAAGCCATGTCCATAGAAAATATTGTCTCCGAGAATGAGGCAGACATTATCATTCCCCACAAACTCCTCACCCAGGATAAATGCCTCTGCCAGACCATTGGGATGTATTTGTTCTTTGTAGGTAAAACTCAGTCCCAAATGCGAGCCGTCCTTAAATATCTCCTTAAAGTGTGGCAAGTCCTGTGGTGTTGAAATGATGAGAATTTCTCTTATGCCTGCCAGCATAAGCACTGAGAGTGGGTAATAAATCATTGGTTTGTCGTAAATTGGCAAAAGCTGTTTGCATACTGATAATGTTACTGGATAAAGCCTTGAGCCACTGCCACCTGCTAAGATTATGCCCTTCATTATTATTTCTCCTGTTGACTTGACATCAAATTTATGCTACTGGCCCAACTATATCCCAATATGTTTCTGGCCGTCTGTCACGATAAAATGCCCAGATATTCTTATAGTCACGGATTGTTTCCAGCTCTAAGTCAGCCACCAATACGGCCTCTTCCGTACCACTGGCTTCGGCAAATATCTCACCATCAGGATCAGCAAAAAAGCTATTCCCAAAAAACTTCTGTCCCTGTTCATCCCCTACTCGATTAACGCGTGCTACAAACAGGTTGTTTGCTATGGCGTGAGAACAAATTATTTTTTTCCACCTTGGTTGAGAGACTAAGGAAGATGCTGTTGGGGCAAATATTATCTCTGCACCCTTTAATCCAAGAACTCTGGCTGCCTCGGGAAAGTAGTTGTCCCAGCAAATAAGCACTCCAATCTTAGCATATCTGGTATTAAATACAGGATAGCCATTATTCCCGGGGGCAAAGTAAAATTTTTCTTCCCAGAGTGGGATGTGTGGTACATGATTTTTTCGATATGTCCCCAGCACAGTACCATCTGCATCTATCACCACGGCTGAATTATAGTAAATTCCTTCATCTGCCTTTTCATAGATAGGGACTACGATTACTACTTGATTTTTTTTGGCAAAATCAGCCATCATTGTTACGGTTGGACCATTTACTGGTTCTGCCAGACAATAATTTTCTGAATTCACTGACCTGGGAAACCAGTGGGTATGGAACAACTCTTGAAAACAAATAATCTTTGCCCCATCCTCAACAGCCTTTTCTGCCAGAAGAAGAGCCTTTTTAATATTCTCTTCCTTATTCTCTGTACAGAACATTTGAATTAACCCTACTCTTACCATATTATTTCACCTCATTTGAAATATAGTTGACAGTTGACAGTTCAGAGTTCAGAGGTTAGAATACAAGGCAATCAGCCCTGACCCCTATCAACTATCAACTATCAACTGTCAACTGAAACAATGCCCTACCACATGCATTATTATACACCCAATAATCCCACACCCAACATCATCAATCATTATCCCCCACCCACCAGGAAGTCGTTGAAGAGAATAAAGGGGGCCTGGTTTAATAATATCCAACACACGGAACAGGATAAAGCCACCTATAAGTGACCATAATTCTGGTTTAATACCTATCATGGTGATGAGATACCCGGCTATCTCATCCCAGACTATGGGACCCGCATCCTTGACCTTAAATATAGCCTCTGCCTCAGAGCATAGTTTTACACCAACAATAGATATGATTACTACACCAAGTATATAAAAATGCCAGAAATAGGGAAGTGGTGACCATAAATAATATACTGCCAGATATATAAGTACCCCAACCAGAGTCCCGGCTGTCCCCGAAATCACAGGGGAATATCCACTGAAGAATCCAGTAGCAAAAAACCTAACAATTGTTTTTTTCATTAAATACTCCTTTATGTTTTAGCACATATTCAATTCCTGTAATCGTGGTTATGCCCGCTACAATTAACATCATGGATAATGGCAGCCATTCTATTGTCAGCTTCAGCCAGTCAGGCATACACTCCATGTAACCCCTGAAACACAGGAGAAGAAGAATAACAATAATAGTACCCATCTGTAGCACAGTTTTTATCTTCCCACCCCCAGAGGCATGAATCACCACACCAGCAGATCCAGCAACCAGACGAAGACCGTTCACTACAAAATCACGACAAATAATAATCACTACTATCCATGCCGGGATATGCAGGACAGGGATCCCAACAAAAGAAATAAAGGCTGCTGAAACCAACATCTTATCTGCCAGAGGGTCAGCAAACTTTCCCAGCGTAGAGACCATGTTTTTTGCCCTGGCAATCTTACCATCATACCAATCTGTAATAGCTGCCAGAATGAATATCAAGAGGCTGCAAATATACCCGAAGGTATTATTCAGGATGAGAAAACCAATAAAAACAGGTACCATGAATACACGGGTAAGGGTAAGTTTATTGGCTAAATTCATTATTCCCCCTTAGAAAAGGGGGTTAGGGGGTTGTTATTTTTTGTCCTCTCCCCAGTTGTTTGTGTTGTATTTTTTTCTTTCATTACCTGCTCATGAAAAGATACAATTGTGTCTGTTCCTTGCTTCTCCTTATTCTCTATCAAGGGTGCTACCACTTTTTTTTCTTCTTCTTTAGGTGAAATTGGCAATAGTTGTTCCTTTTTTATTACTGTCTGCATCTTCCCTGGTGTAAAGAGTATGGTTTTTGCTATTCCTGTCTTGCCGAGTGTGCCAATTGCCTTGTAGTTAAACTTCCATGCTATGGCACCAGCATTGCCCATGGTCAGGCATATTTTTTCCTTAGCATTCCATTTAATCTTTTCCCCAGCCTTTATCAGAATCTCTTTATTTTTCCCTGAGTCAATCTGTATCTGCACCCAAACCTCTTCAAAGGCATTCCCTTCGAGCAAAACACCCTTTATTACTGGCTTTATTTCTAATTTTGTTTTTTGTTTTTTTTCTGGTTGCATGTTTTTTCTCATTACTTCTTCTTGAGACAACAACTTGCTCTGATCAATATGTATCTTTGGTTCTCTTCCTAAGAAGGGAATAATAATTGCACCTAATATTCCTCCAACAATAAGAAATCCGATAATGACGATAGTAGAATAAAGATACAAGTTTTTCTTATTGGCTCTAACATTTCGTATGATAGTGTCCTTAATATCTATCTTTTTTTCTATTTGTGGAGATGATTCCACTTCTTGTTCAGATTTATACTGGGACAAAAGTCTCTGTATCTCTATCTCTTCAAGCTTAAGATACTCGGCATATCTACGCAAAAATCCCTTTGCATACACACTTCCTGGAAAAGGACTAAAGTCAGAGTTTTCTATTGACTCTAAATAACGGCTGGCAATCATAGTTTCTTCTGCGGATTGTCCCAGAGAAATGTTCAAGTCAAGCCGTTTTTTTTTCAGAACATCACCGATTTTTTCCATTATTTTCCCCTTATTTATCATCCAACATAATCACAGGCTGAACATCTGTAGTCTGAGAAGCACCTCTTCTACTTAAGCCTATAATAAACAAATTTGTCAGGGTTAGCAGCACCTGATAATTTATAGTATCAATAACTGTATTTTCCTTTATACCCCTAATCTCCAACACCCCAATAACCTTATTTTGTTTTTTAAGTGGGATACAAAGTGGGGTTTCGTATAGCTCATAATTAGTAATATCCCCTTTTTCTGGTGTTATGGTAGGTATCCCTGTAATGGCTACCCTTCCTGCCAGACCATCTCCCACCTTTATCTTTATCTCATCAGATAAAAATCCTCTCCATGAAATGGTAAAGAGAAAATCATTTGTTGCATCTAATAAAAGAAGTCGATAGCTTTTGAGATTAAGGGTATCAGCAGCCTCATCAAATGCCTTTGTTATTTCATCTATGCTACTGCTTGCGACAATCTGCTGAGTGAATTTTTCTATGGTAGTAAATTTACTGGCTACATTCTCTATCTTTTGAGTGAGGATGGCTGTTTTTTTCTTTAGTAATCCAAGTGCCCTTCGGCAATAAGCTGCATCCATAGCAATGGTAGCTGCATGGGTAAGAAATCTTCGGACATCCTCTACTGCCTTATGATTATATTCCCAAATCCTTTCCTGATTATCAATCCACAGGACACCCAGAACCTTTTCTTCTATAATTAATGGCATCATAATCAATGATTTAATCTTATGTCTTTCTGTAAACCTTTTGGCTATGTGTTCCTCCCTTTCCGTATCTGCAACAATTAACTCCTCTTTTTTCTCTACAACAAGAACAAACAATTCATCATCTTTTCTTATCCGTATCTCCTTTACCCTGGCAGGTGCTAACTTATTTGAGTAATAACCATCCAGTTCGCTTTCATCATCATTTAGAAACATAATCATACATCTTTCCATATCCATAAGTTGAAGAATTTCTTTTGTCATATATTCTAAGAGATTGTCAAGATCTGTTAATCCAAACATTTTTATGGCTGTTTCATAAAGGTCAAAAAATTTATCCTTTTTTGCCTTTGTTCGATTCAGCATACTATATGTTATTTCTACCTCTCTCTTGTATTTTTTTAATTTAGAGGAAAGAAAACCAACAAAGCATGTAACGCCCCAGAATAAGGGCAGGGTAGTTGTCAGCAGATTAGAATAGCCAATCCTTTCTACATCTTCGATATGAGCAAGGAGACCAATTAGATAACAGGTTGTGACTAAGATAATCGCATATAACCAACCAGCAAAATCAAAATAAACCGCAGCCAGTACAAGGGGAACAAAGTATATCAAATAAAAGTTGCTGACTATCCCACCCATAAAATCTATTATAAGTGTTAAAAACAAGACATCAAAGGTATAGACTAAATAAGGGAATGCCTGATGGGTTTTTATGCTATCTGGTAATGCACGATAAACAAAACAAGAAGAAGCATTAAAGATGATTATCATGCAAATACCAAAAATATTGATCTGTTCTGAGTGAGGCAGGAATATAATTAAAAGTATAAAGGAAACAATTCCCAATCTTACCCAGGAAGAGTTGTAAATAAATCGATTGATTTCCATTTCTTGATCCATATTTACTCCTGATTAGTTAATATTGCCAGTGTCTCAACAACCTTAAACTGACGCAATGGTAGTAATTCTCATTTTGATATTTTTCCACAGCAGAGACGCAGAGTCGCAGAGAAGAAACGCTGAGTGAAACATATAAAATTCTCTGCGACTCTGCGTCTCTGCGGTTCATAATGAGAATTACTGCCTACCGACAATTAAGAGTTGACACGACAATAGTCCATCCCTTATTCTCCAAGCGACCCTTTCCTGTCCCAAAAGGGCAGCTACCTCAAATATCCCTGGCGAAACCCTTTTCCCGGTCAGGACAGCTCGCAAGGGATGAATAATATCCCCAGCATTTACGCCCAATCTCTCAGCCAGTTCCCTTATTGCCCCTTCAATGGATACTGCATCAAATGTCTTCAGATTTTCCAATGCCGTTTTTGTTTCCATGAGAAGTGTTCCTATTCCATCCTTACCTAAAATCTCGCAGGCTACATCCTCTTCTATCTTTATCTGCTCTGAAAAGAAGAAATCACCCATCTCATATATCTCTGGCAATACCTTTATCCTTCCCTGATAAAGCCTGATTATTTCCTCAAGCTGGGTGTCTCCCAAAAGATTTGCCAGATCCTTTGGATCTGCCTGCTTAATGTAAACACTATTCATCCACCTGAGTTTTTCCATATCAAAAACAGCAGGACTTTTAACAATCCGTTTGAGGGAAAACTTTTTAATCAGCTCCTCCTTAGAGAAAAGCTGCCCGCTATCAGTTGTTGACCAGCCTAATAATGCCAAATAATTAACCATTGCCTCTGGCAAGAACCCTGCTTCCTTATAAGCCATAACAGATACTGCCCCATGTCGTTTACTGAGTGGTGACTTATCTGTGCCTAATATCAAGGGAATATGTCCAAACCTTGGTGGGGTAAATCCAAGGGCAGAAAATATCAATAATTGTTTTGGGGTGTTAGAAATATGGTCATCCCCACGAATAACCTGAGTTATCCCCATCAAGGCATCATCCACTGCACAGGTAAGGTTGTATGTAGGCATACCGTCAGAGCGAACCAGAACAAAATCACCAATAAGGGAATTATCAAACTCAATTTTGTCCCGAAACAGGTCATAAAAAACCGTGTTTCCCTCTGTTACCTTAAGCCGCAGAACACCTCTTTTTTCACCCTTATCCCGGCACCTCCCATCATACCCGGCTGCCCTGCCTATACTTATCGCCTGTTTTTTCTGCTCATCCAATTCATCCACACCACAGGTACAATAATAAGCCTTGTCTTCGTCAATTAATTTCCGGGCATATTCCTGATATATGGGAAGTCTTGCCTGTTGAAAATACGGCCCCTCATCCCAATCAAGCCCAAGCCACTGCAAGCCATCTAAGATTGCTTGTGTTGCAGCCTGTGTTGACCTTTTGACATCTGTATCCTCTATTCGCAAGATAAATTTGCCGCCAGTATTTCTGGCATATAACCAATTAAATAAAGCTGTTCTTGCCCCGCCAACATGAAGATACCCTGTTGGACTGGGAGCAAATCTTGTAATAACCATCACAATCACCTGTAGCTAATTCTCAACTAAAGAGTAACATTGACCTTGAGTAAATTGTTTAACTTTTCTTCTAATTCCTGTTTGACTTGTTCAATAACCTGATATTTTTGGGATATTTCCTTTTGTGCTTTTAAATCATATTCATCTTTAGAATTTATAGGAATTGGAATTTTAGTATTTTTGGCTTCTTTCCAATGACGACTATATCCTAAATCATAAATTAACGGTTTCCATTTGTAACAGATATACTTAATATCAACTGTGTTCCTAAACGCCTCTTTTAGTTTTAATACCTTCACATTATCTAATACAGAAAAAGGATTTGTCCGAATGTAAATCGTTCTTGTGTGGTCCCCAAAAGTGACCAATGGGCTATCTTCATTTGCATCAAACATCATCACTTCTGCATTCCCTATAAGTCCGAAATTATCACTTTGCGATGAATAAACTGGAATGCTCCCGCCTTTTTGAATATCTTTTTTTGATAACTTTTGTGGAATAGGCAACACTTCAAAAATTCCAGAAATAGAAACCTCTTTAAAATTGTATTCCCTTATATTCAAAATAATATTTGTTGATTCAATTTTTTCCTTATAAAAATTAACTTTCTCTTTTATTTCCTCTATTAGCGTTGAATTGTTAGCAATTTCTTGTTGTTCCTCTACATCAAATTCTCCAGTACTATCAATAGGAATATTAATAGCTACTTCTTTCATATTTTTTAATGATGCCCGTAAAGATCTGTCATAACCATAGAGCTTTTTGACCTCATTTAACTGATGAAGCAAATAAGCGGGAATAATTTTATCAGTTTTTATTCTAACCGCTCCACAATGGTCGGTTGTAGCAAACTTTTCTTCTCTTTTAATGTAATTAAATTCAAAATCTCCATCTATCCCCCATAAAACAAAGTCGTTATTAAAATCGGTGATATTGCCTTTGTCCAGGAATCCAACTGGTTTAAAAACATTTGCACTATAAAGCGGAATATTCCCATGTATTTTTACCAAATCTCTTTTGACTACTCTTTCCCCAATGAATAAATCAAAATAATTTGTATCACTTAATTTTACTTCTTTAAGTTCTCTATTGTTCTTTTTTTTTTCAACCAACTCTTTCAAGGGGCTTTGGTATTCCAATAATGTATTCGCAATCTCTCCAACAAAATCACTCAAGTCATTTACACTCATTATATTTTTCTCTTCAATTATCCCCAAATCAATTTTCTCTTGCTCCGCCCACCATCTATCAACTGCCCAATGATTTTCTGGTACAAATATTTCCATTGGCTGTATTTTGCATCTTTTATCATCAATTTTAAAATGTTTTTTGGCACCAATAAATTGCCTGAATAAAATCACAGCATCTTCAAGATGATTAACCCCAGTATCAAACCTATAGACATCCAGCGTTTCGCCAATATCGTTTACTAAATAAGTAAACACTGGTTCTTTTTGTGTTACACTTTTATCAGTCTTTTTGGTAATTGCTAAAATGTAGGTTTTTTTGATTGTCGTAAAGAATGTTTTTGCGGGGAGCGAAATAATTGCGTCAATAAAACATTCATCAAGAATAAATCTCCTTAAATTTTTGTCATTGCTTCTGTTTAAAATCCCGTCGGGTATTACAATGAATGCTTTTCCGCCCGGCTTCAATGCTCGTATAATCCATTCGGCAAATAAACCTTCAACGCCCATTGCATTGATAGTATAATGTCCTTCCAAACCGCTTTTTCTTATTTCCTCCTTTATATTACTGCTGCCACTGGTAACATAAGGCGGATTAGTTAATATCAAATCGTATTTATCGGTAATTGGCTCTGATAATGTCCCTAAAATGGAATTTGTCTTGAGTAAAAATGTATCATTAAACAAATCCGAAAACTGCTTTGTAATATCTGGATTTTCTTTTATCAAATCCGACAAATAGATAAGCATATTCGCTTTTGCCAGAACAATTGTCTTTTGCTCATCCTTATCAAATCCTTTATCAAACCCGACCAATTCTATATTTCGAACAAGTTTTTTGTCTTTATCAACCTTATAGAATCTTGGCAAATCTCTTATTATCGGCTCAAGCAAGAATTTCCCAACACCACAAGCCGGGTCACATATTTTCATCCCCTCTTTAATATCTGTCATTTGGACAATTGCCTGAACTACTTTTAATGGCGTAAAAAATTGACCCCAATTCTTTTTGCTGATACTTTCTTTAAGGAAACTTTCAAAAATTTTACTCTTAAAATCGTGATGGATATTTTCTAACTTCCCCTCATTATTAAATTTTTCCAATACTTTTCTGAATACAGTACTATATCCTTTAACTGCTTTCTCATCTTTGCTGACGAAAATAGTTCCATTTATAATTGTAGTTTTATCAATAAGATTTTGAGGAAATAAATCTTTTATTTTTGGTCTTATTCGTGTTGCGTAATCTTCCAAAACTTCTTCTTCGGTGTCAATATTATATTTTTTCATTAGTTCATCAAAACTATATGAGCCAGTCAAAATGCCCAAATCACTTAGGTACTTAAAAATAAATAGCTCAACAAAAGTATAAAGACAGTTTTCGGGAGTAGCACCACTGACAGACCATATATCCTGCCAGATTTGTTTTGCAAGCGAAGACGGGTCTTTTAATTTTGGAGATATTAGTTGAGAGGTTTTTTCATCAATACTATTAAGTATTTTCTCAATCAGTTTTGCCATTTCAATGTCTTTCGGATTAAAAATTTGCTTTAATTCGTTTCCATTTTCATCCTTTATCGGTTCACTAATTAAAGCATTAATCCAAATTGTTTTTTTTGTATCAGTTATAATGAGAAGTTTTGATTTTAATATTTTAGTAACTTCAATCCAATCAGTAATCTCTTTATCAATCTGTTTTTCTGTCTTTAAGTTTTTCGGGAGTTTATTGGATATAACGGCAATAACTTTATTGTCACTTGTAATAAGTCCATCGGGCTTTCTTCTTTCAAATTTTTTGTAATCAATAACAGGGATAATCTTATACTCTTTCAGCACTTTTAAGGTAGTCGCTCCGATATTGTAGAAATTCCATTTACCGAGTTTTTCGGGGTTGCCTAAAAGTCCCCTCTGTAACAGTTCTTCACTCATTTTTTTCTCCTAAACAATGTAAGTGTTCAGATGATAGCAATCAGCTATCACTTGGAAAATCAAGACAAAAGCAAGCTTTATGTTTCTACTTTTTTCTTGTATCAGACGGCGCAAACTTATCTTAAGACTGACACTGAATACTTACAAAATTATTTGCCTGAACATTTTTTACCCTACAAATCCATCCACATGATCACAGCATGTTCTTTTGTATCCGAATAATATCCCTTTCGCAATGCCACGCACCTGAATCCAAATTTTTCATAAAGAAGATTGGCCGGGGAATTTGTCTCCCTTACCTCTAAGGTTGCCCTGAGTGCTCCCTTTTGTTTTGCCATGTCAAGCATCGACGATACCAGCATCTCGCCTATCTTCTGCCGCCTGAATTCCGGGTGAACTGCCAGACTAACAATGTGAGCCTCATCTATTATCATCCAGAACCCTGCATATCCAATCAAGTTACTTCTTAGCCTGATTGTCAGGAAATAGGAATTGTTGTTTTCTAATTCAGCCACAAACAACCCCTCTGACCATGGCATTGTAAAACACATCTTCTCAAGGGCAGCTATCTGAGAAACATCATCCATTGTCATGGGTGAAATCGTAGGGGTAAGGCATGTCTTGTCCCTATTTCCGTTGACTTTCTGCATTGGATACCCTCAAATAAAATGGCACAATCTCCTCTGGCTTTTTCCCCTTACCCTCCAATAACATTTTCATGCCAATGATAGCTACGCTTGATGCCATAATATGCGAATTATGAAATGGGGCAAATGAAACCATTCCTGCAAGCTTTGTTGTAAAGAATTCTTCCCACAGCCCTACCCCGTCCCCAAGAAATGTTACTGGCTGAGTTATCCTTTGCGCCAAATCCTCTGGTTTGATAAGCATATATTCACTTTCGCGATTTCCATTTTCATAAAAAGCAGTATATACCTCTTCCCTCATGGCATTCATTATGGGACAAACAAAGCCATTTGGAATATTTGCTGCCAGAGCATCCAGACTTGTAACCCCAGCAATCTGAATCCCCAAGGCGTATCCAAGCCCTTTAGCCGTAGAGACCCCAATCCGCAGTCCGGTAAATGCCCCGGGACCTATTACAACAGCAATTCCATCAAGCTCCCCTCCTTTCCAATGAGGGTCAGGGGTGGTTTTCCCATCCTGCAGAATACGATCAATGGCTGAAATCAGCCAGCTGTCAGGGGTGCTGCCTATTGAATGCCCTTGTGTAACATCATGGATATATTCAGCAAGAACAATCCCATCTTGAATCAGGGCAACACTTCCTGCTTTTGTGGATGTATCTATGCCCAGAATTCTCATCCTGCCTGCTCCCAGATCATATTATCTATCAACCTTGTTTTTCCTATCTTTACAGCCAATGCAAGCAACGCCCTTGTCTCTATCTGAAGCAATGGCTTCAAGGTTTCCGTATCACAAACCTCTGCATATTCAAGCAAGGCCAAGAAACTACCCTCAATGTTTTCTTTCATCCATGAGGACAATTTGACTCCATCCCTTTCTCCGTCATCCAGCATCAATTTTGCCTTTCGAAGTGTTTCAAAGAGGATACCTGCTTGAGCCCTTTCCTCTGGATTAAGATAGGCATTGCGGGAACTCAAGGCAAGCCCTGTGCCTTCTTCCCGAACAATAGGCAGCACCCTTATCTCCACATCAAAATTTAGATCCATGACCATCCTTTTTATAACAGCTGCCTGCTGATAATCCTTTTGTCCAAAATAGGCAACATGCGGTTTTACAGCATGAAAGAGCTTTGTGACCACGGTTGTTACCCCCTGAAAAAGGCATGGCCGAAACGAGCCACATAGCCCGGAGGTAATCTCTGAAACATTCACAGTAGTTAAAAGCCGTTCCGAATACATCTCTGTTGCCTCAGGACAAAAGATGATATCCACACCCATTTGCTTGCATATTTCCGTATCCTTTTCAAGGGCTATAGGATACGACCCATAATCCTCTTCAGGGGAAAATTGAATGGGATTAACAAAGATACTAACAACTAAAGCATCATTTTCCTTCTTGGCAGCATTTATCAGAGAAAAATGTCCCTGATGAAGTGCCCCCATTGTCGGCACAAATCCTATCCTTTTGTTTTCGTGCCTCAAGGAATCGGCTGTTTCTTGCATGGTTTTAATCTTTGAGATGATCTCCATTATTCAAAACTCTCCTGTAAGGCAGGGAATTTCTGTTCTCTTACATCCTTGCTGAAGTTTTCCACTGCGGTAGAAATAATACCTGTTAAATCTGCATATTTCCTTACAAATTTGGGTATTTTTCTATTATAAAGCCCCAGCAAATCATGAGTAACCAAAACCTGTCCATCGCAATGAATACCTGCTCCAATACCAATAGTTGGAGTATTGGGCAGGGTATTAGTAATCTCTTCAGCCAATTTCCATGGAATACATTCCATAACCATGCTAAAAACACCTGCGTCAGCCAGACATTGGGCATCATAGAAAATCTTTTGAGCAGCCTTTGAATCCTTTCCCTGAACCTTATAGCCGCCCATTTGATTAATGGCTTGAGGGGTCAAACCAATATGTCCCATAACAGGAATATCAGCCTTTATTATGGCAGCAACAATGTCCACTATCTCTGCCCCTCCCTCTACCTTTACCCCTTGAGCCCCTCCCTCCTTAATCAATCTGCCAGCATTATAGATAGCATCCCGAATATCTACTTTATAAGAGAGAAAGGGCATATCAGCTACAATTAAGGCATGGTTGCATGCCCGTACCACGGCTTTAGTATGGTGAATCATCTCATCCATGGTTACAGGGATGGTATCTTTGTAACCCAACATAACCATACCCAGCGAATCACCCACCAGAAGCACATCTACCTTTGCCTCATCTAAGATATTAGCCACAGAATAATCATAGGCAGTGAGCATGGTGATCTTTTGACCAGACTTTTTCATCTGTAATAAATTTGTTGTAGTAATCATTGACAATAGATTATCTCCTCACATAAAAATTTTTTCCCACGAATTTTCACGAATGAGCACGAATATGGAATTTCTGGGACGGTTCACTTTCATCGTTTTTCATATGATTCCTTTCGGGCAAGGGGACATCATCTACAGAATACAACCCCCTAACCCCCTTTTCTAAGGGGGAATATTGCACTCTCAACTAACCGCAAGCTTTCAAACAA
>JAZDHC010000024.1:0-6500 GCA_043806395.1 Candidatus Desantisiibacteriota bacterium
TTCATCGTTTTTCATATGATTCCTTTCGGGCAAGGGGACATCATCTACAGAATACAACCCCCTAACCCCCTTTTCTAAGGGGGAATATTGCACTCTCAACTAACCGCAAGCTTTCAAACAAAGGTGAACCGTCCCCGATTATTCCAAAGGCAACACCAATTGGGGCAAAAATAAACTTAAAATCTCTTTTATTCATGGCTTATTCCTACTCCCTGCTTTGAATGCCTTTCGAAAAATTGCCACATCAACTCTGAAACAGAGATATCCATATTGACCTTTCCTACCTGACTTTCTGGCAATGAAGATTTACCGCCAGGCCAGGTGTGACCGCCGTCTTCCAGTGTCCACAAAATCACCTCTGAATCTTCTCTCCCAGGGGCATAAATAGTGCAGATCGCCTTTCCTGTTCGGGTTTCTTTTTTATGTTCTTTGGGACATCCATTAATGTGTAAGTCATAAAATCGTTTTCTGCCATCAAAAGTTAAATACCGGCGATAATCCCCTGATCCATATTGAGACTGAATACAGGAAGAGAATTTTCCCTCAATTAGAGAATACGGAGAATTCTGAAAGCTTTTCTCTTCCATCTTCTCTCTCAACCTTTCCTTTACTTTTTCTCTTATATTCCCTGCTTCTGTATCTCCTGCGGTCAGTCCAAGCAATATCCATAGACAACCAAAGGATAGTACTATCCTTTTAAGATACCTGATTACCTGATATATCAAGACAGCCAATTCGTCGGACAGTTCAAACGCTCTGTGTTTCGTATGGTCACGCATTATTTCCCTCCTACAACCTACTGTTGCGTCAACTTTGACATGTCGCAACAAATATTCTGGATTCCTGCTGGAGTTTACCCTCGTGAAAACGGGGGCAGGAATGACAACAATCACCGAGTTGTCATTCCTGCGAAAGCAGGAATCTATCTTTATTTATCCGACACTTGAGAGTTGACACTACACTACAGCCTATAGTCTAATAGCCTACAGCCTGAATAATTAAATCAATGACCCCGGATCAAAGGCATCTCTCAGCCCATCCCCTAAGAGATTAAATGCCATGATAGTAATAAAGATAGCTGCACCAGGAACAAGTATCCATGGGTGTTCAACCATATCTGATAGATTCATGGATGCGGTTAACATATTGCCCCAACTTGCCTGTGGCTCGCTTATTCCCAGCCCCAACAGGGAAAGGGCAGCTTCTCCAAGGATATATCCGGGGATACTTAAGGTTGCAGCAACGATTGCATAGGAAAGGGTATTGGGCAGGGCATGTTTGATGATGATAGAGATGTGATGGCTACCCTGTGATCTGGCAGCCACAATATATTCCCTTTCACGGACAGACAAAATAATCCCCCTGATTACCCTTGCCATTCCAGCCCATCCAATAAAACTCATGATGCCAATAATAAGCAGATAAATAGCTGTGGAATTCAGATCCAAGGGGAAGGCAGCCCGAAGGGCAAGCAGGAGATAAAAATCAGGAAAGCACATGATTATTTCCACTAATCTCATCAGGATAGTATCAATCATACCCCCAAAATACCCTGAAATACCACCAATAATCATCCCAAGGCTAAAGGAGATAAATATCCCAATAATACCCACAGAAAGGGAAATCCTTGCCCCATAAATAAGACGGGAAAGAATATCCCGTCCATTCCAATCACTTCCAAGAAGATAAAGATGGGCAGGCTCTGCTGCGCCAAATAAATGGATGTTGCAAGGGATTATACCCCACAGCCTGTAGGGCTCTCCTTTAATAAACAGGTGAAGATAATGCCGTTTTGAGGATCCCGAATTCTGAATTCCAAATTCCGAATTCAAGATAGGAACATAACGCTTTTCATAATATTGGGTTAATTCTGTCTTATATTGATAAATGAATGGAATAAAGCTAAACCCCTCTGCATCAAAAAAGTGAATGGAAACAGGAGGGTGATATGGTTTCATGCGACATTCATAAGCAGCAGGATACGGGGCAATAATTTCAGCGAATAAGGCAATTGTGTATAAAAAAATGAGGACATACAAACTTACCATGGCTAATCTGTGCTTTTTAAGCCTATTGAAGGCAATCTTGATTGGAGAGAAGGATTCGTATTTAATATGCTCCTTTTTCTTAAATAACATCTGTTCACCTTATGCCGCTATCTTCTCCTGTATCGCAAATTTTGTTTGCATCATAGCCTGTTCCAACCGTTCCATCCTTATCTCCAACTTTTCATGTTCTTCCCGCCTGACAATCACAGCATAAAGACTATCTATCCGTAGATTGGTCACATCCAACTTTCTGTTAATCTCATCAATCCGTATGGTATTCTTAAATATCTCATCCTTCAACTCTACCCGCAAAGCAGCTATTTCACCCCTTAATTCTGCCCGTAAATCATCTATTTCACCCTTTAATTCTACCCGTAAAGCATCTATGCGTTTATTGGTTTCATCAATCCGCATGTTGGTCTTAGCTATCTCTTCCTTCAATTCCACCCTTACTTGATCAATTCGTCTGCTTTGATCAACCAAATGAGTATTTATATCATTCATCCGATTATTCATACTTAGCAAAGCTATCTTAATCTCTTTATTCTCAGACTTAATCGTACCCAGATCTGGTAACACCATATCTTGAAGAAGCTTTTTAAGGGGTTCTATCATATCCATGCTTTTCCTCCATGACAATTTTTTATGTGTAATTATTCCGTAGAACAATAGGTTGAGACTGCTGATAATATTTCTGGCTGGGGTGGAAGGATTCGAACCTTCGCAATGCGGGATCCAAAACCCCGTGCCTTACCGCTTGGCGACACCCCAATGTAACAATTCCAGCATGGATTGGGCGAACACATGGGTTCGCCCCTACAGGCTTATCCTACCAATTAAACAAGTCCTCCGAATGCTCATCACCATTTGTAGTATGATATGCCTCCAGCACCTTGCCTTGAAGCATGTCTCTGAAATTAGCTGTTATTGGATGAGCAATATCCTTGAATACCCCATTTTTCGTAATCCTGTTGGGCATAGCAATAAACATCGCATCCTGTCCTTGAATTACCTTAACATTGTGGACTACAAAGGCTTCATCAAAGGTAATGGATGCCCATGCCTTTAATTTTGAATCATTTTCTACCTTTTTTACCTTGATGCCTGTTATTTCCATGGTATTTCCTCATCCTCCTGAGCTGACAATAAACATATCCCATTCATCTGGTAGGGGCAGACCTATGTGTCTGCCCTTAAGTTTACAAACCACATTCTCTGCTTCTTCTTTAGTTCCTGTTATCCCAAAGACACACGAGCCACTTCCGGACATCAATGCAGCAAGGCAGCCTGCATTCTTTAACTCATTCTTTATCACAGAGATTTGAGGATAATGGTTCAGGGTTACAGCCTCCAATCCATTATAAAGCCCTTCGCATATAGTTGTAATATCATTGTTCTTTATACCAGATGATATTATTTTAACTGTTTTTGCTTCATTTGTCAACTTAAATTTTAAGTTTTTATACACCCATGCGGTTGAAATATTAATTTTTGGGTAAACGATAACAAACCAAATATTGCAAAGATCAGGCAGCCCAGTTATTTTTGTTCCAATTCCTTCAGCCAGACATGTTCCGCCAATGATAAAAAAAGGTACATCAGCCCCCAGCTTTTCTCCAATCTGCATCAGTTCCTGTTTATTTAAGCCAAGCTCCCATAATTGGTTTAACCCTATCAATACGCTGGCTGCATCCGAGCTTCCACCACCAAGCCCTGCACCTTGAGGGATATGTTTGTCTATTTTAATGCTTGCCCCTTGATATTTATCAGTATATTCTCGCAGAAGCAATGCCGCTTTATAGGCTATATTAGATTCTGATGGAAGGTTCAAAGCAGGACACTCAAGGCTAAGCTCTTTAGCTTCCTCTATTTGAATAACATCATATAATCCTATTGTTTGCATTATTGAAACAATATTATGATAACCATCTGCTCTTTTATCAATCACATCAAGATATAGGTTTAGTTTTGCCGGAGCATAAATTTCTATCATTCCGCAGGTAATTTCTCCTTTGGTACAAACTTGATTATCTGCTCACCATCCTTCAGCATCCCTGTTTTTCTTGCCTGACTTTCAATTTGAACTGGATCTGACCTCAATGCCTTAATCTCTTCTTTGAGCTGGATGATTTGCTGATCCTTTAATTTCATTTCATTGTTCAAGGCAATCTTCTGATTGTTCATTCTGATAAGGGTAATAAACCCACTTTTGCCAAAGATAAAAACAAAAAAGATGAAGACTACTATGCCGATAAAAATCGTAAATTTTTGGCGAATCCATTCATTCTTCTTTTTCTTTGATAAAAATTTTCTCATCTTACTTCCTAAAACTTTATGGCTGTAGCCATATTGCTTGTTGTAAAGGATTTCCCCGCACCATCATAATACTTTTTCATAGAATAAATTATATCAACATTATCAGATAGTCCATAATTTATTTGAGTTGTAATCGTTGTATTCTCTTTTGAACGCTTTATATTCTTTTGGTCATAAAAGGCATTAACACCAATCCTTTGTTTTGTAATTGCATGCATTACGGTCTGATCCACGGCAAGCTGACCGGTAAGCCTTTTGCTGTTTGGAGCATCATCATAACCAAAACCCAGCACAATGGCTTGCAGGATGTTAAAGTTCAGATTCCCAAAATTAACCTTTGTCCTTGTGGTAGTAGTGACTGATGGTATAGGCTTGGTCACCTCATAGGAGGAATCAAACAACCCGTAAATAAAGTTATCGTCCTGCTCTCTGTGTCCCACCCCCCAGACAGTTCGAAAAGATTCAGGACCAAATCCTCCCTTAATTCCATATCCGATACTATTTCCAGCATTCTTAATATCAGCATAGTCTCCATAAAAGGCAAGATATTCCTTAAAGACAGGGCAATAGCAATCCATTCCATAAACAGTCAATTTTTTGTTTGCCACAGTGTCAGTGCCTGCCTTTGTGTCCGTGACATAGGTAAATCCGACCTCCGCATCCTTCATCATAGCAACACCAACTAAAGGCTTTATATAACATCTCATTCCATATAAACGGGGTGAAATAACATCATTAACCAAGGTTTCTATACCACCAGTGTTAAAATTAAAATCAATGGTTGAACCCAAGCTCCTTTTATATGGCACAGGATTATTATCCTCATGAGCGATATTGGCATAATTTCTGACAATGTATCCATTGCCAAGAACAGCTGTATCTATATTTCCCACCCGGAGATACAGAGGCGTAGCCTTTTTTTCAGCCCACTGGATATATCTAATGATTGTGGAAATATCTTCCTTTCCATCCCAATCCTCTTTTCTAATACCATCCTCATCATTCCATCTAAGAGGAACATCTAATCCCAGCTTAAGCTGGCCAAAAACAAATTCAGGCTGAATATTTACTTCATAATATGTCTTTGTGCCTATGGTTATAGCCCCTATTTTCCCATTAATACCATCACTTCCCCCCCATACAGGTGAAACAGTCGCAATTAACAAACCGCAAAAGATTAAAGACTTAAAACACATAAAAGTGCCTCCTTGATTCAGGTTGTTTAGGCTATAGACTGAAGGCTGTTAGTTAATTCTTCCCTACAGCCTATCTACCTTCTGATTTTACAACAAACTTATATCCTTTGGCTTAAGATCCTTAAGCATATCCTTAAACATTTCAACCTCATTATCACCAATTGGGGTTTGTGGCATGGTAGCCATGCTTAACACCGGGTCAGAGACATATATTGGTGCAGCTGTTCGTAAGGCAAGGGCAATAGCATCGCTTGGACGAGCATCAATCTCCTCAAGATGACCATTCACCTGAAGCTCTATCTTGGCGAAATAGGTATTATCCTTAATGGCATTTATTGTAATCCCATGAACACCTACACCCACGGTCTCGATTATTGTTTTAAGCAAATCATGGGTTAATGGTCGTGGAGAAATTATACCTTCCAAGGCAAAAAGAATCGCCTGAGCTTCAAACAATCCTACCCATATAGGCAAAACCCTTTTCCCCTGCTCATCTTTTAAGATAATTATTGGCATGTTGCTTGAATCCATAGCTATACCAGCTACCTTTACCTCAATCATAACTCCTCCTCTAATTTGTCTATTTCTATCGTAAGTATAAAATAGTTTTCACGAAAAGTCAAGGGAATATTTATCCGTTTGTGAAATTGTGGGATATAACCGCTTAACCACTCTTCCCTATGTTCTCTGCGTCTCTGCGGTTAACTAAATGGTTGCTTTCCTCGTCGCCATCTTCGCCGCCAATCTTATTGCCTCCACCATGCTCTGGGGGTTTGCCACACCCTTGCCGGCAATATCCAAGGCAGTGCCATGATCAGGTGAGGTTCTGATGATAGGCAATCCCACGGTGACATTAACGGCTGAATCAAATGCTAAGAGTTTTAACGGTATGAGCCCCTGATCATGATACATGGCAACCACAAGATCACACTTGCCTTTT
>JAZDHC010000025.1:0-6809 GCA_043806395.1 Candidatus Desantisiibacteriota bacterium
CCCCCTAACCCCCTTTTCTAAGGGGGAATTAGGGAAATGCAGCCATCCATGCTTGTTTAGTTTGTTACCTAAACACCCACAGTCTAAACACCTACAGCCTATTTTGTCCCTCCTGATTTGGGCATGGTTCAAATCAGGAGGGACAAATTGAGCAAGCAAGCAAGTATCTATGTTTCCTTAATTCCCCCTTAAAAAAGGGGGTTAGGGGGTTGTTCTTCTCTGTATCATCTGTGACCCTGCGGTGAACAATTTTGAACCATGCCCTGATTTGAACCATGCCAGTTTTTTGCAAACAGCTACAAGATCATCTATTGTTGGAGGTCGGGATATTTGCCTCTCATCATCTTATGTCGCCACTTTTCTGCCTCCTCAAAACTTTTAAACCTGAAAATACCGCATGGTGCAGATACTGTATTATCCTTTCTGAATGCTTTCATTAATTGAAAAAAAGAATTTAGCTCTTCAGTAAATCCCTTTTTATGTTTTGTAGCTATTCTTACTATAATCTTCATTTTTTATCCTCGTCCTAATATCCCATCTTCTTAGTAGCCACAGCAAAGGCAGTAGCAAAATGCTCTGAATGAGAAAGGCTGATGAAGATGGTATGTGCTTGGATGCTATCAGCTATATATTTTGCCCTTCCATAAAGTTTAATCTCTGGTGAGCCTGTAATCGGGTCATTTACTATTTCAATGTTTTTCAAAGATATAATTGGCCAGCCAACCCCAAAGGCTTTTAATACCGCTTCTTTGGCAGCAAATCGTGCTGCCAGATGCTCATAACTTCGTTTCTTGCTCTGGCAGTATTCAATCTCATTTGGTGTAAATACTCGTTCAAGAAACCTCCGTCCAAATCGCAAACAACTCTTTTTTATCCGCAAAATCTCTACTACATCCGCACCAATTCCACAAACCATATTCCCTCCTACAATTGACAATAACTACTCACCACAGAGGCACGGAGAAAGAAAAAGAATCCACAGAATCAGATAAGATTATCCGCAGATTACGCAGATTACGCAGATTAAGATTTGTTTGTTTGTTGTCCTTTCTTTTATTAGAACATCTGCGTAATCTGCGTAATCTGCGGATTAATTCTTCTCTGTGTCTCTGTGGTGAATTTCCCTCCCCAAGCGATTGGCTATTCCTCAAATCTTATCCCTACCGCCCTTGCATGAGCATCAAGTCCTTCTATCTCTGCTATTCTCATAATATCATCCTTAAATGTATCAAGCTCTTGTTTGCTCCAGCATACCAGACTGGTTTTTTTAATAAAATCATCAACTGTAAGTGGAGAGAAGAATCTTGCGGTTCCTGAGGTGGGCAGGACATGACTTGGACCAGCAAAATAATCTGCTACGGATTCTGGGGTATTCTCACCCATGAGGATACAGCCAGCATTTTCTATTCTGCCCAGCATCTCCCATGGATTTTTAACATGAAGCTCTAAGTGTTCACTGGCAAAGGTATTAGCCATTGATATTGCCTCATCAATATTTTCAACCACGATGATAGCACCATTGCCTAATGCTTTCTTTATGATTTCAGTACGACTTAAGCCTTGTATTTGCCTTTCTATCTCATCCCTTACAGTTAAGGCAATCTCGGAAGAGGTGGTTAGCAGAATAGAGCAGGATAATTGGTCATGCTCTGCCTGAGCCAATAAATCAGCCGCCAAAAATCTTGGATTAGCAGTCTCATCAGCAATAATGGCTATCTCCGTTGGTCCAGCAATCATATCTATGGCTACGAATCCATAGACTGCCTTTTTGGCTAAGGCAACATAAATATTACCCGGTCCAACTATTTTGTCTACCTTCGAGATGGTTTGTGTCCCAAATGCCATGGCTGCAATTGATTGGGCACCACCAACCTTGTATATCTCACTTATCCCAATAACATGGGCAGTAGCTAAGATATAAGGGGATACCTGACCATCAGGTCCTGGTGGTGTGCAAAGAACTATCTGGTTTACCCCGGCTACCTTAGCTGGCATGGCTGTCATTAATACGGTAGATACTAATGGGGCACTTCCCCCTGGAATATAAATACCTACCCGTTCAATAGGTCGATACAATTGGGCAAGTGTTCCACCATTTGTCTCTACCACCATCCATGAATTTCGTAATTGTTTGATGTGAAATTTGGTGATATTGGTAGAGGCAAGCCTGATGGTATCCAGGAATTCCTTCTCTACCTGTGAATAAGCATTCCGTATCTCTGTGGCACTAACCCGGAGAGCTTTTGGGGTTAATTTTACCCCATCAAATTTTTGAGTATACTTTATTACCCCTTTATCCCCGGTAGCTGCTACATCATTGACTATTTCATTAACAATAGCATTAGCCTCTGCATCCATGAGTAAAAGATTGCCTCTCACAAGTATCTCATTAATCCGTTCTCTTTCATTACTATCACGGGAGTGTAGAATATTTATCATTGTGCGTGGGTCTCCTTTTTGGAATTATTCTTAGGCTTTTAGGCTGTAGGCTTTTAGGCTGTAGGTGGGGAGCAAGAATAGTAGCAATCTGGAAAGCGGCATCCTATTTAACCTACAGCCTAAAAGCCTATAGCCTAAACAACCTACTGCCTCAACAACCTTAAACTGACGCAATGGTAGTAATTCTCATTTTGATATTTTTCCACCGCAGAGACGCAGAGTCGCAGAGAATTTATATGCTTCATTCAGCGTTTCTTCTCTGCGACTCTGCGTCTCTGCGGTGGAAAAATATCAAAATGAAAATTACTACCATTGCGTCAGTTTAAGGTTGTTGAGACACTACAGCCTACAGCCTGAACAACCTGAATAAGATACAAAAATAAATATTGACAAACTGATAAAAAATAGGATATAATGTTCTTTATGGGTGCAAGGGGTAACTAATACAATACCGCAGAACAGAAACAAGGAGGTTGTGATGAAACATATCTTGCAAAATGGTGTTTTAATGCTCTTCATGTTATTATGTCCAGTGCTCAGCATGGCTCAGGTTTGCCCTGAGGATTTTGAGGGCAGGTATAGCCTTGCATGGAATGAAGACAAGGGTACTATATCGATTAAAAAACAAAAAAGCGTCAGAAATGTCACCTGTTTTAATGGAAGCTACACTACAGAAGACAAGAAAACCTATACAATTAAAGGAAAGGTCAACCGCTCAAGACCGGGTGAGATTATCTTTACCATTGAATTTCCTCAATCACAGGAATTCAGGGGGTATCTGATGTCTAAACCCATTGATGCCATTACCGGGAATACACTTGCAAAAAACCCCGCTGGCTTTTTTGCAACAAGAATTATACCCATACCAATACCAGCTGAGATAAGTAGTAATGATGGCTCGCCTATTACCAGCATAGAAATTATTAAGGCAATCGGCAGGGCGTCTTCTCCTGGCAAATTGATACTATCATGGAAGTATGGTCCTGGGGAAAGACCAATATCCCTTGAAATTGATATTTGTTCTGAAGGGAAGAGCATTATTTTGGGGGGAAATCCATTAACAATTTCCGGAAGTATGACAAGTGCAGAGATCAATGTGAATCAGGTTTTTTATATCCCTCATGAAATAGTATGTTTCGTGCATTACCCATCTGGCATTGTACCTGAGGATAAGATTTTCGTGGCTAATTGTAGAATTGGAGAAAAAACAGTTTGTATGCCTGCAAAACAGCCTGCTCCAATTGTTAAGATTGATATTCCGGAGATTACGGACAACGAAACGGTTTCCTTTACTAAAATGATCCTGAACTGGGAATATGGAGAGGGTGAGAAGCCTGTTTCACTTACCATTGATGTTCAAAGGGATGGGGGAACAGTCCTGCCTATGGGTGAATTAATTACTGTAAAGGGAGGAGAGACCCAAAAAGAGATTAGTATCTGGAGACTCCTTGACATTCCACACGATATAATCTTCTATGCCCATTATCTATACGGAACCATACCAAGGGAAGGGATATATACATTCAAACAGAGGATTGTAGGTAAATCGAAAAAATAAGAGAAAACGGGTGTCGTTCTTGATTTTGTAATAATTCACCGCAGAGACGCAAAGACGCAGAGAATAAATCAGGTTACAGAAAACAGACTACGGATTCTTTCTTTTGACCCTCTCTGTTCCTCTGCGTCTCTGCGGTTAGCTGAACTGTTACTTGATTTTCTATTCAAGAGGTAAACAAATGTTCAACAGACTGTTATGTCCAGTTACTATTACAGATATTATTGATATTATCCTAGTGGCGAGCCTTTTTTATTGGCTCTTCATCCTGATAAAGGGTACCAGGGCAGTTCAGGGGCTGAAGGTGCTGGGGGTACTAACTATTGCCTCATTTATTGCTCAAGTATTTCAATTACACACCATAAACTGGATATTAAGGGGGCTATGGATGATTTTGCCATTAGCCTTTCTTATCCTGTTTCAGCCAGAGTTTAGACGGGTAATAGGTGAGATTGACAAAAATTATCTCTGGGGGATATTATTTAAGCAGGAAAAAAGATTAATCTCAGAGATAATTGAGGCTGCCATATTTTTATCAAAGAGAAAAATAGGGGCATTAATCGTCCTGCAGCAAAATATATCATTGAAACATTATATGGATACAGGCGTAAGGGTAGATGCAGAAACCTCATCTGAATTATTAAATACCATTTTTTTTCCCGGCTCTCCGCTTCATGATGGGGCAGTTATTATTCAAGGCGACAGGATAATGGCTTGCGGTTGTGTTTTGCCATTAAGTCAGAATCCGGATATAGAAAAGCCAAGGGGCACAAGACATCGGGCAGCTATTGGACTTTCTGAAGAAACAGATAGCCTTGTTGTTGTTGTTTCTGAAGAGACAGGGAATATTTCCTTAGCATTAAATGGAAAGATTGTCCATGGATTAGATGAGGAAGGGTTGACCGAGATGCTTACCCTTTATCGTTCAAAGGAGGCAGCAGTTGCTTCCGGGGAGATAAAATGAAGTATAATCCTTTTCCACGAATATTAAACCATATTGGAATTAAGGTTGTTTGCCTCTTTCTGGCAATATTCCTCTGGCTTTATGTTACCAGCGAAACCACCATGAGGGATTATACGCCCCCTGCCTCCTCGCAAGAGAAAACAACCCCCTGACCATATTAAGGCAGTTGACTCTTGACACAGAGCCGTTTGTTTTGCTATTCACTATTTGTGAGCTTATGGAGTATACACATGAAACACATTATGCTTATTGCTGGTGAGGCTTCCTCAGACTTTCATGGGGCATGTCTGGCAAGGGAAATTTTTGCCATATCCCCTGAGTTACGAATTACTGGAATGGGCGGACAAGCCATGGCTGAGGCAGAAGTTGATGTAGTGTTTGGCTTTTCTGACTTGAGTGCCATTGGTATTGTCGAGGTTTTGGGAAAGATTCCACTCGGATTTAAGAGGCTGGAGCAGGTGGTAGCTTTTCTTAAGAAAGAGAAGCCGGATATATTAGTAATGATAGATTTCCCGGAGTTTAACATCAGATTGGGCAAGATTACATCTGACATGGGCATTCCCTCAATCTATTATTTCCCGCCAACGGTCTGGGCATGGAGGAAAAAAAGGGCAAATGTCATTGCCAGATACTTCAAAAAGGTTATTTGTGCCTTTCCCTTTGAGGCAGAGGTGTTCAGGGATGCAGGGGCAGATGTTGCCTTTTTTGGTCATCCCTTACTTGATGTAGTCAAGCCATCCAAACAGGAGGAAATGATATGCACTGACCTTTATCTTGATCCAGACAGGCAGGTATTGGGGATACTCCCCGGCAGCCGCAAGGGTGAAATAAAGAGACTTCTGCCGGTAATGCTTGAGGCAACAGGCAAAATTCTGGAGAAATTTCCCAGTATTCAGCCAGTGATAGTACTTGCCCCAACCATTGAGGATGGGGAGATACTTCCGTATCTGGAATCTGTCTCGTTCAAGCCAACACTTGTCAGGGATTGTACTTATGATGTGTTGAGCATTTGCCGCCTTGCTTTAATTGCCTCAGGCACAGCTACGCTGGAGGCAGCAATCTTAAGTGTACCCATGGTTATTCTTTATAAGCTGAATTGGCTGACATATTTACTCGGCAAACTGCTGATACGGATTCCATTCATTGGCCTGCCCAATATTATTGCAGGCAAAGAGGTTGTGCCAGAGCTTGTTCAGACAAAGGCAAGTGTTCGGAATGTGGTGAAAACTACCAGTATGTTCTTGGAGAATAATCTCGTTTGGACAAGAGCAAAGGATGATCTGGCTGAGGTGAGGGAAAAACTTGGGAGTTGTGGGGCAACAAAAAAGGCGGCAGGGGTGATACTTGAGATGGCTATGGATTGTGAACACATCCCAGGGCAAACGCATCTAAATTCTGCCAGATATTTTCCACCCTCTACCCCTGCCAGCGGGGGACATTGTAGGGGCGAACCTATGTGTTCGCCCTCTTGCCCCTTTTTTTGAACCATGTCAAGAATTTTTATTTTTGGTGGGTGAAAATCGACGGATTGCAATAAAGATAGTGGATGATAGAGGGATTGAGAGTTTGAAGATATTAGAGGTGGAGAAATGAAGAATTGCCTATACATTAACCTATCGAAACAGAAAATAGCTGAATTTTGGTAACTACTCAGCGAGTGGAATTTACCACAAAGAAGCAGAGAAGAATTAATCCGCAGATTACGCAGATATTTGTAACTACTCAGCTATTGTTATTTCAGACACATTTTGAATCAGCCAACTATTCAAAGAGTGTAAGTAAGGTAAAAGGGAACAGGGAAGAGATTAAAGGGAAAAGGGAAAAAGCTGGAAAAAGGGGAAAAAGAAACAT
>JAZDHC010000026.1:0-5366 GCA_043806395.1 Candidatus Desantisiibacteriota bacterium
AACTGTGATTTTCGATTCATCTTGTAAGAAGAACCCACGAATAACACGAATTGACACGAATCAAGAAAAAAGATTCCATATTCGTGATAATTCGTGAAGATTCGTGGGAAAAATTATTCCTAATCATCAAGTTAAAAATCGCAATTTGTGAGCTTTCGTAGTATAACATAAGGAAAATCAAGGAATATGGGAATGAATCATTTTTCGTTAGGCAAGAAGATAGCCTTAAGTTTTCTCATAAGCTCTATACTTATAGCCATTCTTGCCATTTCTGCCTACATGAATTTTATAGGGATGAGAAAGGAGATTCGCTATCTGGAACTTTCAGATACCCTGCGAAGCAAATCTCTGCAAATAAGAAGGCATGAGAAGAATTTCTTTCTTTATGGAGATCTCAAAGAAATCAGGGAAGTCCATGCTTATCTAAGAGACTTGAATGAAATACTTGAAGTTGGAAAGGCTGTTTATAATACTGAAAACCTAATGGGTGTTGAAAACAAGGTAAATGAGTATAGCCATCGGTTTAACAGAATAGAAACCCTTTTCTGGGAATTCAAAAAAGAATTTGATGAACTCAAGGACACATATTACGCAACAAATTCTGTTTTTTTCCCTTTAATCGAAGCAACCTTTTTAGAAAGACCTTTAGTTGATGCAGAATTACTTACAAAGATATTTTCGTTAAAGCCAGAACATCAAGCAATAAAAAATCTTCATGATCTGGATACAGAGATAACTCTTTTGAGGAAAGACGGCGAAGAAATCATTACCCTATCACAGGCAATTGACAAATTTGCAATGGAAAAGGTAGAGAAATCTATCCGCATGTCACAGAATGCACTTTTGATTCTTTTCCCCTTGTTTTTGCTCGTAGGACTTGGGACACTTTTTGTGATAAGCCGTAATGTGGTTAATCGTCTGAAGATATTAACCTCAAGCTTGGAGAAAACAGGTAGAGGCGATTTTTCGTCTTTATCTCTTCCTGAAAAACGAGATGAGGTGGGCATATTAATCAAGACATTTAACAATATGGAAGCTGACTTGATTGCAAGAGACAAAGAACTTGGCAGGAAGAATGAGGAATTGTTTCAAAGCAGGAAACTTGCCTCTATCGGTACCCTTGCCTCTGGGGTTGCTCATGAACTTAATAATCCATTGAACAATATCTATCTTGCTGCACAAACCCTGTCAGGAGAGATGGATCAGGAGAATTATCCCCAAATAATCAGAGAATCTGTGGGTGATATATTTTCTCAGGCTATCAGGGTAAAAAGAATCGTCCAAGACCTCCTTGAATTCACAAAAGAAATGTCCCCTGAACTAAAAACGATTAATATTGTGAGCATGATACAGCAAATACTGAACCAGATGACAACCAGAGGTGAATTAGCAGAGATTAAATCCAACCTTAAATCTCTGCAAGAGCTTGAGGCATCTGCTGATGAACATCTCCTGCAACAGGTATTTATTAACCTCTTTAGCAATGCGGTTGAGGCTATGGGGGGTAACGGCTTGCTGACTGTAGAGATTGATACAATTGTGGATGATGTCCGAATCAAGGTTATAGACACAGGCAAAGGCATTCCTCCCCAGAATATACCGAGAGTATTTGATCCGTTTTTTACTACAAAGGAAAAAGGCACCGGTCTGGGGCTGGCAATTGTCTACAATATCATCAAAAGACACCATGGGAAAATAGAGGTCAGTAGTGTGCCGGATGAGGGGACTGTCTTTACCATAACATTGCCGAGGGAGAAAACATGAAATTCAATATATTAATTGCTGAGGATGAAGAGATAACCTTGAAACACCTTAAACTTTCACTTGAAAAGGAAGGCTACAGCGTTGTTGGCGTAAACAATGGGCTTGAGGCATGGAACAGGCTTGAAAGCAAGGGGTATGACCTTCTCATTGCCGATATAAAAATGCCTGGATTAGGTGGATTGGAACTGCTAACCAAAGTCAAGGAGGAATACCATGAATATTGAAATGGAGATAGGAAGGTTATTAACCATTAAAGGATTAACTCTATCTATTGCTGAATCCTGTACAGGTGGGATGGTATGCTCAAGGATAACAGATGTACCTGGCAGCTCCATGTATTTTGCAGGCGGGGTAATAGTCTACAGTAATAAGATAAAGGTCCAGATGCTTGGGGTAAAACAAGAGACTCTGGATACCCATGGAGCAGTCAGTGCTCAGATAGCCATAGAAATGGCAAAGGGTGTCAGGGAAAGATACGAGACGAATATTGGGCTTGCTATTACTGGAATTGCAGGACCCGGTGGCGGAAGTATGCAAAAGCCTGTTGGACTTGTATATCTATCATTAGAGCCTTCTACAGGAGAGACAATATGTAAAAAATGCAAATTTATTGGGGAAAGAGGAGATATTCGACTCCAGAGTACACAGGTGATGCTTGAGATGCTTTTGGAGTATTTGAGCGTGGCATGAAATGTTAGACAGGATAACAGGATAGATATGATTATTATCAAACGAATTAAGGACACTATTGAAAATACCGTTTATGATGCCCTTTCAGAGATTAAATATAAACCTCAACATGAAAGAGTACTAATTAAACCATGTATTCCCAGCCCATGTCATGTTGGAACTCCGTACATTGCCAGTCATAAGATAACAGCTGGAGTGATAGATTATTTAAGGCACTGTGGAATAAAGGAGATAATTGTTGGAGAGGGACCATTGAGAGATTATGATAGGACATTTGTTGTCTCCGGGTATGAAAAAATGTGCAGGGAAAAGAATGTAATGCTGATAAACCTTCACCATGCAGAACGAAGAGGCATGGTATGGGATTATGGAGAGATACAGATTCCATCGTTGATCTTTGATTCAGAATATATCAACATTGCTAAGCTAAAGGTTCATACCTCAACAACCGTAACCCTTGGCATGAAAAACCAGATGGGATTGTTAAGAAAAGAGGATAACAAAAATATTCATTTGCATGGGCTTCATCGTCCTATTGCTGCCCTGGCAGGCGTGGTTAAACCAAACCTGACTATTATTGATGCTATTAACGGGGAACAAGGTGGGGCACCCGGAAAACATGGGCATGTGGTGCAGGGCATTAATCTAATTATCTGTGGCACTTCTCTTCTTTCTACAGACGCAATTGCAGCCCGTCTCATGGGATTTTCCCTTGAGAATATCCTTCACCTATCGATAGCTAAGGATATGTATCAGAGCAATTTTGAGGATGAGATGATGGGAGTACCCTTAGATGAATGCCAGATGAATTTTATCCCCTTAACTGATCATCGACGAATATGCAATCTTTATTACCATTGGACAGATGAGACATGCAGCGGATGTCTGGGGCTGATGGCTGAGATACGAAAGGCAGCCTTAACCCATCCATGGCATCTGGGCAGATTCATTCGCCATGGATTGTTGCGGCGAATTGACATATTTACTGGTAAACCCAAAACAATCCCAGAAACTGCAAAGACTGTTCTTGGGGTTGGTGATTGTATGGGTGATATAGCCAGAAAATATGGCATACCCCTTGTTAGTGGTTGTCCACCGAGGGGGATGGATGTAGTGAGGAAGATATAATGATATAATGTAGGGGCAGACCTATGTGTCTGCCCTGATAGGAGTCAGAAATAGATGCATATTACCCTAATTTGTCCCCCATGGTATTCCATGGATACATCCCCTATTACCTCCAATAATCTTGGATTGGGGTATATTGGGGCATATTTAATTCAGTATGGCCATTGCATAGAGATCATTGATGGCTTATCTTGCGGAAATAAAAATGCGGTCAAGGTATCTACAAAATATCAGCAGGTATATCGGATTGGATTGAGTTATGATGAGATTGTTAGCCGTATTCCATCAGGCACGAATATGATAGGGATTACTGCCCCATTTGTTAATCATGCTCAAATTATTTTGGAATTAAGCTCAAAAATTAAGGCAAAATACCCCAACATCCCTCTGGTACTTGGTGGAGCATATCCATCAACTATGCCTGAACATGCCTTATCACAATATATTGATTTCGTAATTATTGGCGAAGGAGAGATACCTATGCTTGAGCTGGCATCCGGGATTTCACCTGAAAAAATCCAGGGGCTTTATTATCGAGGGAAAGAGCAAGTATTCCAAACTTTGGAACTTCAAAACCTCTCAACTTCTGAGCTTTATCACCAGAACGCAGGGCAAATAACACAGGCAAGGTGTATTGAAAATCTCGATGATATCCCCTACCCTAGCCGACACCTTTTGCCTGTACAAAATTATCTCTATACTGATGCACTTGGCAGACGATCAAGCAATCGTTCTCTTGAAATTTTGACATCCCGTGGCTGCCCTTTCAGGTGTACCTTTTGTGCCACACACCCTGTTTTTGGTTATAAATGGCGAGCAAGGTCGGTATCTAATATTATTGCTGAAATTAAACAACTTATCAGTGATTATGGGATACAGCACATTAACTTTATTGATGATAATATCAGCCTTGATTCCGGGCGAATGAATAGTCTGCTGGATGGGCTTATCAAAGAGAATCTTGGTATTACATGGTCAGCAGTCTCAGGCTTGCGAATCAGTACCTTAAACAAAGAGATATTGGAAAAAATACAGGCGGCTGGGGGCGTAAGAATAAATTTAGCCATAGAAAGCGGTGATTCGCAGATACTTGATGCTATGAATAAAGGATTGAATGTGGAAAAAACAAGGGAAATAGTTGGGATATGCGGTAAACTAAACTTGAATCCGCGAGGCTACTTGATGATTGGTTATCCGGGTGAAACACGGGAGAGCTTTTTGAAAAGCATAGAATTTTGCCAGGGACTTAAATTAGCAGGCATGAAAACATTCATCCTCTCCATCGCCCAGCCATATCCAAAAACCCAACTCTGGGAGATGTGCAGGGATCATGGGTATTTGGTCAGGGATGATATAGAAAATGTGTTATTCTTCAGCGAATATCCGCAGCCAAACATCATTACCCCTGATTTTGACCAGAAAGAGATATTTTTTCGATTCAAATATGCCAAAGCTAAGCTTAATCCCCTTGAATACTGGGGAGAGAAAATATTGCCACGAGCATGGATAAAACAGATGATCCCAAAGGAATTGAAGGATATGATTGTTTCAAAGATTCACCATGTTGCGTCAAAAACTCCATGAATTTTGGCATGGTTCAAAAATCCACCCCTGTGTTGGTTCATTGGGAATCGTAATTTTTAATTCAATAATTTAGCGACTTTTCGGGACGGTTCACCTTTGTTTGAAAGCTTGCGGTTAGTTGAGAGTGCAATATTCCCCCTTAGAAAAGGGGGTTAGGGGGTTGTATTCTGTAGATGATGTCCCCTTGCCCGAAAGGAATC
>JAZDHC010000027.1:0-2288 GCA_043806395.1 Candidatus Desantisiibacteriota bacterium
CCAATACCGTTCGGCACGATTCTTGCTTGTGATTTTATTTATTAACCTAAAATTGGCAAGTTGTCAGTTTCAGGATTAAAATTACCCAAAAAATCGTTAAAGGAAGCAAGAATAAGATTTTGGCTTTTGAGGATATAAGGGATATGGCATAAAGATGAATGAGAATAGATAGTGTTATGCAGAAAAAGGGCATACCAATGCCTTTAGCATTACCTGGGGTAAAATATCCCCTGCCTGTAATACACAATCTTCTTTCTTTTCAAATATGATTTAGCCTTGGGGTGAAAAAAGGTCAGTGATCCTGTTGAGCTGTAGGTTAATTTTTAGGTGGAATTCTCCACCTCTTTGGGTTTTAGTTTTTGTATGTGTTGAGCTAATTCTTCCTCACTAGCCAAGAGGAGAAAAATAAAAACATAGCATCTCAAAGGTGCGTTTATTAGGCTTACAACCAGTCCAGAGGGTAATTAACATACTGGCTATAAGGGCACAGTATACCTGAACAGAGACCCCATTCTCCGAAAGGGATATTAGGTGAGTGCAACCCAGGATACATTTAAACCAACGAAAGAAAAGTTCTACCTGCCATCTGTAACGAAAGATAAGGGCTATAATCTCAGCAGGTAGATCCATACGGTCAGTTACAAGCAAAAGGGTGTAATCAGACCCGGTAGATCTTTTGGTCTTTTTGCTTGATACCCTTGATTTTCTGGGTCTTGAGCTATCGCCCTGACAAAAAACCTCAACAACACGCACAGGGCGGGTAAGGTCATCCTGTTTTCCTTTGTGCCCTAAACGAACAATCATATCCCTTTGTACTCCCATTCTTTTGTCATCATCGGTTAGGGGTCTATTTTCAAGGGTATCCCAGACAGCATTATTTTTTAATCGTCCCACAAAAGAACTGTGGGCATTTATGATATCATCAAAGAGTTTATATTCGCTGTAACCGGCATCTAATACATAGAGCTTATCAGAACAGAGAAATCCTCTCAATACAGTCCTTTCATTGCCATTGCCATCAGTAATCCTGGCATTGGTAGGGGCACTCTTTAAGATATCAAACTCAAGGTGAAGCTTAGCCGCCCTGTGCTGGTCATCCAGCCATAAGGCCCAAAGCATCTTAGGCAGGGCAGGAAGGAGGGTGCCATCCACAGCGACAAGGGCCTGTTGAAGGACTTTAAGTTTAGGATCTTTCTCTAAGGGGATGGCCTTCTTGGCCAGTTGTTTGATCAAGGGGGCAATCAGGTCAGCATCAAAGACACTGCCTGCCTCAGATAGGGAGCCCAGACTTGTGCCTTCAACATTGAGCAGTTTCTTAACCTTCTTGAAGCGAGAGACTTGTTGAATTCCGCGCAGACTGGTCAAAATAGGGTTAAAGAAGTAGAATAAGATGAGAGAGATATACTGGTCAAAATGGAGTTTTCTGTTATGGCAGTCTTTAACCGGATGAAGATCTTTAAGCAGAGGAATAACCTTATGGATAAGCTTAAACCTTTGCAAGTCTTCCTCTTTAATACGTTCTTTCTTTTTGCGTCCCTTACTTTTCTTTACCGAATCATCAGCCATGGGTCAAGTATAGCATAAAGAAAAGAGAAAGTCAAATGGGCATGAGTTGTAACTAATTGATATTATTAAATTAAGCAACGCTCATATTTTGCTTGTGCTTGATTTTCTCACCCCAGGACACGGGGGGAGACATCTTCTAACTTAAAGTCTCTCTATGACGGCACAGGGAACCTGCTATGGACTGTTCCGAGAGATTTTACGCTTTAAGGGTGGCGTCAAAAAATTACACCTTAAGCACAATTTTTTTGAAAAAAAAGTAAATTTTTGCTTTGAGGATTCAGTTCTTGTTTTGATTGGGTCACAATTTTGACTGAATCACAATAGGGCAAGGTGCACACAGCAATTATCGTGCCGAACAGTATTGTACCGGACCTACTCATTTATCTATGGCTGTTGGTATACCTACTATTGTAATCTTTGGACCTACCAATCCAAGAAAGTGGGGACCAATAAATACTCAAAAGCATCTTGTAGTGAAAAAAGATCTCTCTTGTTCTCCTTGCCACAAACATAGATGTAAAAAAGAACCTGAACATGCCTGTATGAGTTTGATAAATGTCGAAGATGTTTTAGAAGCTGTAACTCGATGTTCAAGTTTTTTCATTCGATTTCCAAGTTTTTTGGGTATTGGTTGTGCTAACCCCTTGATATAAAAGGAGATAGCAATTTTAACACACTCCTTCCTTAACTCTAATAAAATCAATGTGTTAAGGAAAAACTTG
>JAZDHC010000028.1:0-5210 GCA_043806395.1 Candidatus Desantisiibacteriota bacterium
TAAATGTGTAAAACGGAGATTTGCCACTAAGACACCAAGACACTAAGAAAACACTAAGGATATCTTCCTTTGTGCTTCCTTCGTGCCTTTGTGCCTTTGTGGCTAATCCCTTCCACTTTCCACAAGATATTGAGCAATTACATTCTACTGAATGTTGGAAAAGAAAAATTCGTGTAAATTCGTGTAATTCGTGTAATTCGTGGCTAAAAATCTCTGTATTCATTTGTAGCTGAGTAGTTACCAAAATGATAATAAGACGACAACGCAAGCATATGTAGGGGCAGGTCTTGCACCTGCCCTTTCATGTTTTCTCCTCCTTCGACAGACTTACCGATATCAATCTGGACTATAAAAATGTACAATCAGGCAGTAGCAATATCCAACATATCCAACCATATGCAGCCAGAGATTGTGTCACCTGCAGGTTCATTGGAGGCTGCATACACTGCGTTTTCATATGGTGCTGATGCTGTGTATCTTGGTCTTACAAAGTTTTCTGCACGGGCTTATGCCACAAATTTCACAGCAGATCAGGTTGCTGAGATTGTGTCATATGCAAAGATGCTTTCACCATCACGGAAGGTATATCTTGCGATAAATACACTCATGCTTGAAAGCCAGCGATGCAAGATAATGCATAGCCTTGCAGAATGTGCAGAAGCAGGGGTTGATGCGTTCATCGTTCAGGACTGGGGCATTGCCTGGCTTGCACGCAAATTTTTTCCAATGGTCAGGCTTCATGCAAGCACACAGATGGCAGTGCATGGGAGGTCTGGTGTAGAGGTACTTGCCAGATGGGGATTTAACAGGGTTGTCCTTGCACGGGAGCTCACAATTGAGGAGATTCGTGCCTGTGCGGCAACTGGCATAGAAGTAGAGGTGTTTGTCCACGGTGCATTGTGTTATTCAATAAGCGGGCTTTGTATTTTTTCATCACATATGACCGGCAGGAGCGGGAATAGAGGTACTTGTGCACAATGTTGCAGGAACATCTTTTATTCACAGAACAATGAGGCATATTTTCCATTTTCCATGAAGGATCTTGCTTTGGACAGACATATCAAAGAACTTGTGTCTGCTGGTGTGACTGCACTTAAGATTGAAGGCCGCATGAAGAGTCCATTATATGTTGCTGCAGTTACTGATCATTATCGCAAGGTACTTGATAAAAAATTAAGTGACAATGAATGGAAAACAGAAGAAGAGAATTTGAAAACCATATTCAGCAGGCAGTGGACTGACCTCTATTTTCACTCACAACATGCAGAACCGGTAACAGCTACGGCTATTACCGGGCATCAAGGTATACCTATTGGCACTGTAAAACAGGTGAAAAAAGAAGGAGGGGTACACCGCATATCGTTTATCACCTCACGGGATATAGAGGTTCACGATGGCATTCAGATAAATATTTCAGGAATCAATAAACAGTTCAGCTGCTCAGTTGATGGTCTAATGGTTCGTAATCAGAATGGGAAATTTACACCAGTATGTGTTGCTAAAAATAATTCACTCGTGAGTGTTATTTTACCAAAGAATTATCCAACGATACCTGAAGGTGCGACAATACGATATGTGTCATCGCAAGCTGTGAAACGCAAATATGCTATGCCTCATATTACAAATAGCAGCGGCTTAAAATATGCGTTAACAATACACATAACTGTAGACAAGGATCTGGTCTCTGTAGAGGGCAGTTTTGTAACCCGCACACATGGAACAGGTTGTGCCAGGGTACATCTCAGGCTCAAAGCTGTTGCACCGCAGTCCAAGACACCTGAAGGCATGAAGCAAGCTGCGATGGAGGCATTTGGAAAGCTTGGCGACACAGTGTATGAGCTACAGTCACTTTTTATAGATGGGGACAAATTCATCCAGATTTCTATTCTGAACAGTCTCAGACGCGACCTTGTACAGGAATTGGATAGGGTACGGGAACAATCCATGTCTTCATTTATCGCTACTGCTACTGACGATAATGATGATGTATTAGTCCAAATAAAGGAGACAGTTATCCCAGCATGGATATTGAAGGTTGATAATCCACAGATGCTTTTGTCATTTACGCCTGATGACTGGGCATTGGTAACAGAGGTTGTTGTATCGTTAGACCATCCCGATTGTATGCAAAATATTATTGACTGCATTGCTGTTCATACAGGAAGGGAACGCATAAGAATATCCATTCCAACGATCATGCGATCATGGGAAGAAAAAGATATGAGAAAGGCTGTACACAATCTTCTTAATGAAGGGTGGTACAAGTGGGAGGCCTCAAATCCCTTTGCATGGGACATGCTGGAGCCTTTATCAGGGGACATGGACATTTCTGCGGATTGGCACATGTATGTCACAAACACTCGTGCAGGTGTAGCTCTTGCGAGCAAGGGCATTTCATGGTTCACCCTTTCTCCAGAGGATGGATTTGTTAATATGCAATCAATTATTAATCGATTTGGCAATAGGGCTGCGGTAATATTGTATCAGGACACCCCTCTTTTTATGTCTTCCACCACGGTAAAAGAAATGTCCGGCAGCTGCAACAATTCTTCTTTTGAGCTTTGCTCGGACCATGGACAGCGAGTTCTTGTAGTTAACCGTGGATTAAGGACTGTGGTTATCAATACAAGTCCATACTGCATAGCCAGCAGGCTTGATGAACTTATATCTGCAGGTGCTTGCAGATTTCGGGTATATTTCAATTATAAGGAGTATTCTCCAATAGAATGTGTTTCTATTTGGCGATTAGTTCGTGCAGGCAAGAATGTATCTGGTTCTCATGAAGGAAATTTCAAGCGAGGAATATAAATGGAGGTAACGACAATTAATTTTAATATTATTAAAACTTCAAGCCAGTGCAGGGCAAGGGTTGGAAAAGTTATTACCAATCATGGGGTAATAAATACCCCTGCCTTTATGCCTGTTGGAACACAGGCAACGGTAAAGACCATGACACCAGAGGAGCTTTATGAGATTGGTGTAGAAATAATCCTGAGCAATGCCTACCATCTTTTTCTACGACCAGGATCAGAGATTGTCAAAATAAGTGGCGGGCTTCATTCGTTTATGCATTGGGATAAACCAATATTGACTGACAGTGGTGGTTATCAGATATTCAGCCTCAACAGGCTTAGAAAGATTACTGAGGAAGGGGCAAGGTTTCAATCCCATATTGATGGTTCTTATCACCTTTTTACACCAGAGAGTGTCATAGAATTCCAGACACTACTTGGTTCGGATATTGTCATGCCCTTAGATGAATGTGCCCCATACCCATGTGGTCATGAAGAGGCAAGGATAGCCAAGGATAGAACTACCAGATGGGCAAAAAGAAACAAGCAAACATTTTTGAGCATGAATAATAATGGTTCAAGCCTTTTTGGTATTGTTCAGGGCAATATGTATCCTGATTTGCGGCATGAAAGTATTGACGAATTGACAGATATTGGCTTTGATGGATATGCCATTGGTGGTCTCTCTGTTGGAGAGCCAAAAGAGCTTATGTATGAGATGCTGAAAGAAACAGTACCGCACCTGCCAGAGAATAGCCCTCACTATCTGATGGGTGTGGGAGCACCAGAGGATATTCTTGAGGCTGTAGGGACAGGGGTTGATATGTTTGATTGCGTCATGCCTACTCGTCATGCCCGGACAGGGGAGGTTTTTACCTCAAATGGTCCATTAGTTATCAGAAATGCACCATGTGCCACAGACACGACACCTATTGATGCTGAGTGTGGCTGTTATGTATGTAGAAATTATTCCAGGGCATATATAAGACACTTGATTCATGTCAATGAAATACTTGGTGTTAGACTTACTACCTGGCATAACCTTGCCTTTATGATGAATTTAATGAGACAGATACGAGAGAGTATTCAGCAAGAGCGATTTATGGAGTTTAAGAAGGAATTTCTGGTAAGATGGATGTAACTACTCAGCGAGGGGAATTTACCACAAAGATACAGAGAAGAATTAATACGCAGATTACGCAGATGTTCTAATAGGAGGACATCCCCCTAACCCACTTCAAAGGGGGAATAAAAAATCTTAATCTGCGTAATCTGCGTAATCTGCGGATAATCTTAGTCTGTTTCTGTGGATTTTTTTCTTTCTCTGTGTCTCTGTGGTGAGTAGTTACAGATGGACAATAAAGGAGCAAACTACATGTTAAATAGATTTTCCCTGAAAACATTTTATACCCTGGCAAAGGAAAAAAGCTTTTCCAGTACTGCCAGAATACTCTGTCTGACCCAACCGGCAGTTAGCCATCAGATTCATATTCTGGAAGAATATTTAGAGACAAGACTATTTGATCGACTCAAGGGTGAGGTGAGTTTAACCCCGTCTGGTGATGTCCTTTTCAGGTATGCCCAAGATATCTTAGAACTTTATCAAAAAGCAGAAAAAGAGATATCAGGATTGACTGAAACTGCACGAGGCAGATTGGTCATTGGTGCCAGCACAACCATTGGTCAATATCTTTTACCTGTTATCCTCGGTAGGTTTAAGGACTGTTACCCTAAGGTAGATATCTTTCTCACCAATGCTAACACCAGAGATATTGCTGCTCAATTACTTAATAACCTTATTGACCTTGGGCTGGTTGAAGGACCAACAGAACATAAGGATATTTTTGTGGAAAAGTTTATGGAGGATGAACTGGTAGTTATTACTCCGACAAAGCATCATTGGCAGGAGGGTAATGAGATAGATATTGATGAGGTTAAGAAGGAAGCAATTATCTTGCGAGAGCAAGGTTCTGGAACACGAAAGGCAATAGAAAACACGCTATCTATTGCTGGCATAAAGCTAATGGATTTAAATATTAAAATGGAATTAGGTAGTTCTGAATCAATCAAATCCGCAGTTGAAGCAGGCTTAGGCATAGCTATTATTTCTCAATGGACAGTGTTAAAGGAAAAAAAATTAGGTTCTCTCAAGATGTTTCGGATCAAGGGGATCAGATTTAAGCGAAACTTTACTGTTATCTTAAAGAATACCTTGTTTAAGACAAAGGCTATAGAGCAATTCTTAGACTTCCTGAAAAAGTTTGAAATAAATTATTCGTAACTACTCAGGTGTAAATAAGGAAAAAGGGGAAAGTAGGGAAAAATGGAAAAAAGAGAGAGAATTATGTTTCTTTTTTCCCTTTTTCCAGCTTTTTCCATTTTCCCTTTAATCTCTTCCCTTTCCCTTTTACCTTGCTT
>JAZDHC010000029.1:0-5796 GCA_043806395.1 Candidatus Desantisiibacteriota bacterium
CCCTTTCATCTTTTCTCTTCTGCCACCCTTTTAATATCTGCATCTGTCATCATTCTTACCAATTCTTCAAATTTAACCATTGGCTGCCAGCCAAGCCGTTCCTTAGCCTTTGCCGGATTACCCATTAGCATATCCACCTCAGCAGGTCGATAAAATTCCGTAGATACCTCTACCAACACCTTACCTGTCTTGTCATTAATTCCTTTGGTCAGGGCATCCTGTCCTTCCCATCGTATCTTAAATCCAGCAAAATTAAAGGCATATTCTATAAATTCCCTTACCGTATGATTTTCCCCAGTGGCTAAGACATAATCATCTGCCTGCTCTTGTTGTAGCATAAGCCATATTCCTTCTACAAACTCCTGAGCATATCCCCAATCTCTTTTTACATCCAAATTGCCTACCACGATTTTATCCTGCAAGCCATGTTTTATCCTTGCTATGCCATAGGTTAATTTTCTGGTAATAAATTCTAAGCCTCGCAAAGGTGATTCGTGGTTAAATAATATCCCTGAACAGGTAAACATATTATAGGCTTCCCGATAATTTACAGTTATCCAATGTGCAAATAGTTTTGCTACACCATAAGGACTCCTCGGATAAAATGGTGTTTTTTCTGTTTGTGGAATCTCTTGAACCTTACCAAACATCTCACTGGTAGAGGCCTGATAAAATCTTGTCTCTGGTTTTATGGTTCTAATAATGTCTAATAATCGTAAGACACCAATAGCATCTACCTCTGAGGTCAGGATTGGTTGTTCAAAAGAGGCATGAACAAAACTTTGAGCGGCTAAGTTATAGATCTCATCTGGCTTTATTTTTTCAATTGTTCTATAAATATTTTCAAACTCCAATAGATCCATGTAAACAATCTTAATCTCGTTTTCTATTCCCAGCTCCTTTAATCTCCAATTGCCTGATTCACCACTTCTTCTGTCAGCACCAAAAACAGTATACCCCTTTTTCAATAAAAGCTTTCCAAGATATGCTCCATCCTGTCCTCGAATACCTGTAATCAATGCTGTCTTATTCATCTTTTGTCTCCTTGATTTTAATTTGTGTGATTGCATTCAGGGGCAGACACATAGGTCTGCCCCTACTCTTCCCTTAACCTTCTAATTGTCTCTGCTACCTGTTTCAGCCTTGCTTCAAATCTGGCATCAACAGCACCAATTACTGTTTCTACCCATGCAGGCTTGGTTCGGGCTAATTCTGTAAGCTTGATGAGTTCATTCAAAGCAGCTTTTATATCGCTGCCAAGCATTCTTACATCCCCGGTAGCTGCGGTAATTGTGGGCAGGGTTTCCCTCTTCAACTCATTTGACACCTCTCCTACCTTTTCCATAAACTCTATGGCTTCATATAGTTTATCGGGATAGGTAGACATATAATGCCTGACCTTTCTTAACTGGATCAATTCCCACCAGAAAAAGGTGACCATTAATCCCCAAGTTATGGCTACTATTAAGATAATAGAAAGCTGTACAATTAACAAAATATCCATGATGAACTCTCCTCCTTATTTATGGCTGTAACTTGTAGAAAGTCTATGGTCTGGCATTTGAAACCTACAGCCTATAGCCTTATAACCTACAGTCTCCTTACATCATTTCCTCAATAAACCCCATCGACCTTATAGGAAATGTCAGATAATATTTAAGAAAATAAAGTGTAAATACCTTCATCTCATCCATTAATTGAGCAGAAACAGGATATGTCCGTAGCGTTTCCACCCTTTCGGAGATTAATCTTTTTGTTAATTCAATCACCTCTTTTGGTACGGACATTGCCCCTTGTCTTTCTTTCAAGCACATTGGGCATATTATTCCACCCTCATCCCAACTGAACCATATTTTATAATTATCCACTGCTTGATGACATATTGCACAGTTAGACAGCATTGGTCTAAATCCAAGCATACAAAGGAGCTTAAAACAAAAGGAATAAAGGATAATCTCGCATGTCTCATGTTCAAGCCATGTAAGGTATTTCAGAATAAACCTGAATATTCTCTCATCCTTGTGCGTACCAATTATCAGGTGTTCTATCAACTCTATGAGAAATGAGCCATATAGTATCTTTCCCAGATTCTCCCGTATCCCTTGACATGATTTCACAATCTCTGTCTGGGAGATTGTTTTTAACTCATTTTTATCGTTTCCATAAAACGAAACCTTGATACAGGTAAAAGGCAGGGTGCTTGAACCAAACCTTGTAGTCAGTTTTCTAACGCCATGTGCCACCCCTCGTATCTTGCCAAATTCCATGGTATAAAGGGAGACAATCCTATCGCTTTCACCCAAGTCCCAATTGCGTAGCACAATAGCATTTGCCTTGTATAATGGCATGTTTCCCCCAATAGTTGACAGGGATCAGTTGACAGGGATCAGTTTTCGCTGACAACTGATCCCTGTCAACTGTCAGCTTCCCATCACATCCATTTCTTATGCTTAAAGAATGCAAATAGTCCGACCGTTACCCCAATCATCAATCCCCAAGCAATACATAGCCCATGTGAACCTGCTGCAAACTCTGGCATAGGGATATTCATCCCGTAATAACTTGTGATTAAGGTTAATGGCATCATAAATGTGGCAATAATTGTTAACACTTTTATTATTGCATTTAACCGGATAGATGATCCGGAAAGATATACTTCCAGAGTATTGGTTAATAACTCTCGGTACATATCAAGCATATCACTTATTCTAAGCAGATGGTCATAGACATCCCTGAAATATACAAGGTGATTGTGTTTAATAAAAGGGATCTCCTCTCTTGAAAGTCGGACAATAACCGTTCGTTGAGGGATAATAACCTTACGCATAGAAAGAATAGTTCGCCTTAGATGTAGAAGTCGTTCCATAGTCTTTTGTGTTGGATCTGCCAATATATCCTCTTCAATCTGTTCTATCTGGTCATCTATTTGTTCTGCTAATGGAAAATAGCCATCCACGATTCTGTCAAGGATAGAATGAAGAAGAATATCCGTACCCTTGGACAGGGATAGGGGATTTTGTCTTAGTTTTTCCCTGACCATATTTATCGCCACAGATGGTTGTTCATGAACCGTAACTATAAAGTTTTTGCCCAAAAAGATATTTACCTCAAGCATTTCCATATCCTCTTCAATACTTGCCCGTGGGATGATCCCATGAACCGTGATAAAATAATATGTTTCAAAATCCTCTATCTTGGGCAAATGCTGTGGAAAGATACAGTCCTCAATGGAAAGCTCATGAAACCCAAATTCTTCACTCAGGATAGCTGCATCCTTATCATCTGGGGATTCCATATCAATCCACAAAAAACAATTCTCATCCTTCAGGGCATTTTTTACATTCATTTCTTTATATTCAGTAATAATCTTATTATCTGAAATCAAAAAACAGCCATTTAGCATTTCTTCACCTCTACTTCTACCTTTTCGATAGTCTTTTCCGTAGCCTCAATAATTGTTATTTTCAGGTTTTTATAGGTAAGCACCTCGCCTATTAATGGGATTTTTCCAAGGCGTTCCATGATAAATCCAGAAATGGTCTCAAAATCCCCTTCCGGGATATTTAATCCCACCGTTTCATTTATCATTTCAATGCCTGCATATCCATCAATCAGAAAGGTATTCTTATCTTTTTGTTTGATAGGAGAATCGATTGTTTCGTATTCATCATGAATCTCACCAACTATTTCCTCTAAGACATCTTCCATGGTTACTAACCCGTCTATTCCACCATATTCATCAACAACAATGGCTATCTGTATTTTTTTCTTTTGAAACTCCTCAAGCAAATCATCAACCCTTTTTGTAGCAGGAATAAAATATGGGAATCTAATCAATTCTACAGCAGAGATCCACACATCTGACTTTCCCCAGAAATTGAGTAAATCCTTGATATAAAGGATACCAATAATATTGTCAATTGTTTCATCATACACAGGAATTCTTGAATAATGGTGTTGACTGAATACGGTTAATATCTCATTCATATCTGCTTCGGCGGGCAGGCAGATCATATCTATTCGTGGGGTCATCACCTCACGGATTCTTGTCTCTGAAAGTTCCAGCACATCACCAATCATTGTTTCTGTTTCTTCTTCTATTGCCCCATGTTCTTCTCCCTCTTCCATCAGAAATCGAAAATCCTCTCTGCTTAAAAGCGGTTCCTTTTTCTTTTTTCCAATCACGGGTCCAATAACCATAGCAATCAGGTTTACTATGGGGACAAGAATATAATACCACACCCTTATTATATAGACAAGGGTTAGCACCAATCTGGTACTATGGTGACGAAATATTGTTTTTGGGATTATTTCCGCAAACAAAACAATGATAATTGTTAGCCCTATTTCTGCCCATACTGCCCACCTTTCAAACAAAGCAGTAGTAATACAGGATGCCGTAACAATGGCGATATTGATTCCCACTAACATCCCGATTAAAAATCTGGGAAGATCATCTATTAGCTTTGTGGCAATAATTGCCCTGTGGTTTCCTTTTTCAACCAAATTTTTCAATCTGACCTTATTAATGGAAAGGAAACCAATCTCTGCCCCAGAAGAAAATCCTGCAATGACTATACACGCAAGAATGAATAGCAAACCTAACCAGAGCTCCATCTTGCCTCCATCCTGCCCGGTGATTCCTCATGAATCTCCCCTACAATCTCCTCCAACAAATCCTCCATGCTCACGATACCTACTGTTTTATTTGCCGCATTTCTTACTAAGGCTATCTGGAGCTTTTTGCGTTGAAACTCCTTTAGTAATTCATTAACCATCAAGGATTCTGAAGTGTAATAAGGGGTTCTGAGCAATTTTAGTATTTTATCCTGACTGATTGGATGCTCATCCTTCAATATTTCAATAACATCTCTGGCATAAAGCATTCCAATGATGTTATCTACTATACCCTCAAATACAGGTACCCTTGAATGGCTTTTTATCGTTTTCAATATTGTTTCCACTTCCGCTGCTGCATCAATACAAACTATTCTGTCTCTGGGGATCATAACCTGTTTGACCATAACAGCACCAAATTCAAAGATACTATGAATAATCCTTCTTTCCTGTTCATCTAAGACACCATCTTTCCCCCCAACATCAATCATGGTTTTTAATTCCTCTTCGGTAACAAGTGCATCCTTCTTAAAAAAGGTGTGTTTTTCTATCAATCTCACAATTACACCTGTTATCCCTACAATTAATCCCTGAAGCGGTGTAGACAGCAGATAGAATATCTTTACCGGGTAGGCTATCCATGGGGCTATTTTTTCACCCCTTGTAGCACCCAGAACAATAGGCAATATATCACTAAAGAACAGGATCAAAAAGGTCATGGTTATAATAGCAAAACCTGTACCAATTGCCTTACTTATCCCTGCCATTTGACAAATATGTATGAATATCATTGTTCCTATTGCAGAAGCAGCAATATTAACAATGGTTGTCCAGGAGAGTAAAACAGCCAGGAGCCGATGAGGATCCCTGAGTAATTGAGAAATACATGCCTCCGGTGGCATCTGTTTTACCTTTAGCTTGTCTAAAGAAAACAATGCCGCCTCTGAACAAGAAAAGAATGCAGAGACACATATTAATATGATTACGCTAATTATTCCTATGGTTAACATCTTTCACCTTGCAATAGGCTGTAAGAGAGTAGTGTCTCAACAACCTTAAACTGACGCAATGGTAGTAATTCTCATTTTGATATTTTTCCACCGCAGAGACGCAGAGTCGCAGAGAAGAAACGCTGAATGAAGCATATAAATTCTCTGCGACTCTGCGTCTCTGCGGTTC
>JAZDHC010000030.1:0-9272 GCA_043806395.1 Candidatus Desantisiibacteriota bacterium
TTATGAACCGCAGAGACGCAGAGTCGCAGAGAATTTATATGCTTCACTCAGCGTTTCTTCTCTGCGACTCTGCGTCTCTGCGGTGGAAAAATATCAAAATGAGAATTACTACCATTGCGTCAGTTTAAGGTTGTTGAGACACTACTCTCTATTCTTTTCATTAATCTGTGTAATCTGTGTAATCTGTGGATAAATTCTCTTCTATTACCGTGATACCTACACCCCGGACATTTCCAATATCTCCGGCACTATCTCTTCCTTGCCAATAGCCATGATATGTACACCATCGCAGATTTTTTCGTCTTTTATTTGCTTGATCTGACGGGCAGCTATCTCCATGCCCTTTTGTAATGCCTTGCCTTTTTCCGCACCAGCCATTTCATCAATTAGCTCTTGTGGAACCGTTACCCCGGCTACATTGGCATTGAGGTATCTTGCCATACCTGCTGAGACAAGAACAAGGATACCGGCTAATATCTTGACATTAGATTGCCTTGCATATTCCATGAATGCCTTAAATTTAACCATATCATAAACTGCCTGTGTCTGGAAAAACCCTGCACCTGTCTTAACCTTCTTACGAAACTTCAGGAGCTGGGAATCCATATTATCTGCCTCAGGGGTAGCGGTGGCACCAACACAAAATTCAACCCCGCCATCCAATTTATTCCCACCAATATCCTGTCCTGCCTCCAAACTCTTCACCGCAGCAATCAATTGAACTGAATCAAGGTCAAATACCTGTTTGGCACCCTTATGGTCACCAAGGCTAATGTGATCACCAGTAAGGCAAAGCACATTGCGGACACCCAAGACGAAGGCACTAAGCAAGTCTGACTGCAATGCCATACGATTTCTATCCCGACAGGTCATCTGCAAAATCGGTTCACCACCATGATCCTTGATAATATGACAGACAGCCACAGATGAAAGCCTCATCACTGATGACTGGTTATCCGTCACATTCATCCCATGAACCTTGTCCTTCAATATCTCGATATGATGCAGCATCTTCTCAATATTTGTCCCCTTTGGCGGACCTATCTCTGAGGTGATCACAAATTCACCTGAATTAAGTACCTCATTAAATGGTTTGCTCATAATACACATCCCCCCTATACATTCTTCTCTGTCCCTTATCACGATCGGTTGACCAATCCTTTGGCGGCAATATATCCTCTAATTTTTCAAGCTGCCCAAGCCTGCTCAATCGTTCGTAAATAAGTTGCCAGCCACAGTCCATTTCCTTACTCACCTCACACTTACCATCCTGACTCCCGCCACATGGACCATTGAGCAATCCCTTTGAACATCTGGCAATCGGACATACCCCGCCAAACCGGCCAAGCCCGCAATTTCCACAACCACGGCAGTTTTCCACCCACAACCCATGTTCCTTGGGCATACCCATAAACGAGGTATTTAGTGCCGGATACACCGGCTTGTCAGGGAATCTTTCAGCCAATGCCTGCACCCCTACACCGCAGGCAGATGAAAGTATGGCATCCACCCCATCAACCTTATCCTTCAATGTATCCACAAACTCCCATTCACACTGGCGTTGGATACAATCCTCAATCAATTGCGGTTCTTTCCCATCTATCCGCAAAGCCATTCGCACACAAGAAGCAATAATCCCCACCTCTTTTTCACCACCAGCCATACACACAGTCACACATGTACCACAGCCGACAATCAATATCTTCTGATAATCAGCTATCATCCCTTTGATTTCCTGAATCGGCTTTTGTTCAGCAACAATCATTGTGTTATTCCTCCTATCTTTTTTCTCAACGGGTTTGGTCCCAATCCCTTTATCCTCTCCGTCATCTCCCTTGCTACTTCAGCAAATTTAGGCCCCATAGACGCACTCATATTAAACATATCCAGCCTCATCCCCCCAAGCCCAATCTCATCAAGCAGCTTTTTTGCACGGGCTATCCGTCGCTTAGCCTTAATATTTCCATCCGTGAAATGGCAATTACCCTCAAGGCAGCCGGCTACGAACACCCCATCTGCCCCATCTTCAAACGCCTTGAGCAGATAGATAATATCCACCTTGCCAGTGCAGGGCAGTTTAATTATCTTCACATTTGCCGGATAATTCAGCCTCATAGAGCCAGCCAGATCCGCTGCCCCATAGGCACAATAATGACAACAAAATGCTACAATTTCTGGTTCAAAATTCACTTTTATAGTACCTCCATTTTTCCTTATTTATATCATATTGTAAGGTGTTTGTCAATAAAAAATTATAACACAGTTATGGTTATCCCTCCACCTCAAACATCGCATCCACCTTAGCCACCACCTGTGTATCTTTATAATGCATCAACTCAATAGCCTTTGCCGGACACTCTGAGGCACAGATACCGCAACCCTGACACTTGGCTGGCTCTATCTCTGCTGCACCCTTGTCATTAATAAACGGTACGCTATAAGGGCACATGCGGATACAGGTCAGGCACGCCACACATTTATTCTGGTCAATCCATGAAACAACGCCGCTAACCTCTAATTTATCCTTAGCCAGAACTGTTGCTGCCCTTCCAGCTACAGCCTTAGCCTGAATAATGGACTCTGAAATATCCTTTGGTGAATGGGCAAGACCACACAAAAACATACCATCACTGGCAAAGTCTACAGGTCGCAACTTCATGTGTGCCTCAAGGAAAAATCTATCGGCATTCAGGGTAACCTTCAAGAGCGGAGACAGGTGTTCATTCCCTGGATGGGAAACAATAGCCGGTGCAAGCACCACCATATCCGGGGATAATACCAGATCCTTACCAAGTATTGGATCAAACACCTTCACTTCTAATTTCTTATCAGGGCAGACACATAGGTCTGCCCCTACCTCTGGTTTCCTGTCCACATCATATCTGATAAACACCACCCCTGCCTCTCGTGCCTTGTAGTAATATTCCTCACGAAAACCATAGGTGCGAATATCCCGATACAGGATATACACCTCTGTATCAGGGTTTATCTCCTTTAATTTCAAGGCATTCTTTATTGCCTGACTGCAACAGACACGGCTGCAATAAGGTCGTTCCTCATTGCGTGAGCCAACACACTGAATCATGACAACAGAGTTGAGAGTTGAGAGTTGAGAGTTGAGAGTTGGGAGTTGGGAGTTGGGAGTTGGGAGTTGGGAGTTGGGAGTTGGGAGTTGAGAGTTGAGAGTTGAGAGTTGAGAGTTGAGAGTTGATTCCAATTCTCGCTGGGTAATTACTCGCTCATCCTGTCCGTACAAATATTCAACAGGCTTTGACTCCACTCCGCCAGTGGCAACAATTACTACACCATGCTCAATCTCTACCGTAGATTGTAGTCCGCGGACAGTGGACTCAAAATGCCCAACATGTCCAGAGATAGCAGTAATCTCACTTGCCAGATGAACCTTGATCAGGCTATGATTTTTTACATCTTCGATAAGTTGTCTCAAGTATTCCTGTATATTAGAGCCATCCAGCATAAGGTGTAGATGTTTAAGATTGCCACCCAATTGTGCCTCGCATTCTACGATCTCAACGCTAAACCCCTGCTCTGCCAGAGACATGGCTGAAACCATGCCAGAGAGTCCGCCACCTATTATCAGGGCATTTCTGGTAACGGCCATTTTGGTTGCATACAATGGCTCAAGCAAGATTGCCCTGCCAACAGCCATTCTCACCAATTCCTTTGCCTTTTCAGTTGCTGCCTGCGGTGAATTCTGGTGTACCCAGCTGCATTGGTCACGGATATTTGCCATTTCAAACAGATATTTGTTCAGGCCCGCCTCGGCAATGGTATCCTGAAATAATTTCTCATGCGTCCGGGGCGTACACGATGCTACCACCACCCGATTAAGATTATGCTCACGAATTTTTTCCTTGATCAAGCCTTGCGAATCCTGGGAACAGACATATATTTTCTCCTCAACACAAACCACATTTGACAAGCTGGCGGCATATTCTGCAACAAGTGGCACATCAACCACACCAGCAATATTTATACCACACCGACAGATAAAAACACCAATTCTTGCAGCCTGTCCGCAAACATCTATTTCAGGCGGATATTCCTTGCGGATAATCTCGCTGCCACGGACATCACCGAGTAACTCCCCAATACACGCTGCCGCACCAGAGGACTGCATCACTGTTTCTGGTATATCCTTTGGCTCTGATGAGGCACCGCAGACAAAAATGCCGGGATTAGAGGTATTTATTGGTGTCATGGTATTTGTGGTACAAAAACCATATTGATTTAGATTCACCCCAAGCCTGTTTGCCAATTCCTGTATCTTTGGTGATGGCTTTAACCCAACAGACAGGACAACCATATCAAATTCTTCCTCAACCAACTCACCATTTTCTGCTACGAAACGCATTATCAGGTTATGGGTATTTGGATCTTCTTTAACTGTGGAAATCATACAACGGATATAACGGACACCATATTCATTCTTTGCCCGTTCATAATAGCTGTCAAACCCCTTGCCAAAGGCACGAATATCCATAAAAAATATGGTTGGTTCAAGCCCTTTTGCATGTTCTTTGGCAATAATAGCCTCTTTGGTGGCATACATGCAGCACACTGAGGAACAATATTTTCGCTCTTCATCCCGAGAGCCAACACACTGAATCCAGGCAACCTTTTTCGGCTCCTTGCTATCTGATGGCCGTTGAATATGACCGGTCGTAGGACCTGAAGCTGAAAGGTATCTTTCAAACTCTAAGCTGGTAACAACATTTGGATAATACCCATAGCCATACTCGCTCCTTACCTCTGGTGAAATAGTTTCCACACCCGGGGCAAGGACAATGCCGCCAACCAATATCTCATCAATCCTCTCTACCTGTGTATGATCAACTGCCTTTGCCTGACACACCTGTTCACACTCATAGCATTCTGAACAAATACCACATGAAAGGCATCTCTGTGCCTCAGCCCTTGCCTCATCTTCAGTAAAACCAAGGGCAACCTCGGAATGTCCAACGATCCTTTTTGTTACATCCAATTCTGACATTCTCTGCCGGAGCATCTTGCTGATCCCATCAAGCGGCACATCCTTCACTACGCCAGCCAGCTTTTTTTCCCTGCCTTGCTTGAGATCTATCCCCCGGAGGTATCTGTCAATTGATTCAGCCACTACATGTCCTGCCTTAATGGCATCCACCACAAATGCAGGGCCTGTTACCACATCCCCACCAGCAAACACACCATCTTTGTTGGTAGCCAATGTTTCAGGGTCAACCTCAATCGTACCCCATTTGGTTGAATTTATCTGTAGCCCTCCAAGGTCAGAAGATTGCCCAATGGCCGGAATAACAATATCAACACCTATCACAAACTCTGAGCCCTTGACAGGCACTGGCTTTTTTCGACCACTTGAGTCGGGTTCTCCCAACTCCATCCTGATACATTCCACACCCTCAACCCTGTTATCTTTGCCAATAATCATGGTAGGATTTGCCAGCAGGTGCATCTTAACACCCTCTTCCTGTGCTGCTACAACCTCATGCACATCAGCCGGCATCTCATCTTTAGAACGCCTGTAGATGATAATTACCTCTTTTGCCCCAAGCCGCACAGCCACTCTGGCAGCATCAATGGCCACATTGCCACCGCCAACCACCGCTACCCGTTTGCCTTGAATGTCAACCTTATTGCCAATATTTACATCCCGCAAAAAGGAAACGCCGGATATAACCCCATTCATATCCTCGCCGGATACGCCCATGCCTTTATTTACATGTGCCCCAACCGCTATCATGACAGCATCAAACCCCTGAGCCTTGAGGCTATCAAGGGAATCAACTGTGGTATTTAATTTAAGTTCAACCCCAGAGGCAAGTATGACATCAATCTCCTGTTGGATAATAGCCTGTGGCAGCCGATAATCCGGAATACCAACCCTCATCATCCCACCTGCCACCGATAATTTTTCAAACACCGTCACCAAATAACCAGCCAGTGTTAGATCATGTGCCGCAGTCAAGCCTGCTGGACCAGCCCCAATGATAGCTACCCTCTTCCCATTAACTTTCAACTTTCGACTTTCAACTTTCAACTTTTGACTTATCTCCCAATCCGCCACAAACCTTTTTAACCCAGCAACAGCAATCGGTTCATCCACCTTGCCCCGCATACACTCTATTTCGCATGGATGGTTACATACCCTGCCACAGATACCCGGAAATGGATTCTCCCGCCTGATGAGATCAAGTGCCTGTTGGTACTTCCCCTGAGCAATCAGGGCAACATACCCCTGCACGCTGATATGCAGAGGACATCCAGACTTACATGGAGATGTTCCAGCTTTATCAATGGCAAATGCACCGGGTACTGCCTGTGCAAATGGTTTATAAATAGCCTTTCTTGTACTCAACCCCATATTAAATTTGTCAGGCACCTCAACCGGGCACGCCTTAGCACAATCACCGCATCCAGTACATTTACTTATGTCCACGAATCGTGGATTTCTGCGAACAGACACCTTGAAACGACCCGGCTCGCCATCCATCCCCACAACCTCTGTTGTAGTCAAAAGTTCAATATTGCAATTGCCCGCCACATCCACCAGCCTTGGAGACATGATACACATAGAGCAATCATTGGTTGGAAAGGTCTTATCCAACTGAGCCATCTTGCCGCCAATAGCCGGTGAATCTTCAACCAGATACACCCTGAACCCAGCATCGACTAAATCAAGTGATGCCTGCATGCCGGCGATACCGCCACCAATAACTAATACAGAACCGATTTTATTTTCCTTATTTATCACTATTTGCCTCCAATTTTTAACTTGCCACAGAGAATACAGAAAAGAATTTATCCGCAGATTACACAGATTAAAGAACAAAGCGATTGTGTTCTATGCACGATTTGTGTGGGTAAATAAGAGATAGGTTTATCGCTTTCATTCCACACCAGAGTATGTCATCTGGAGGTATTTCTACTTCCATGTGCAGGGGTTAAATGTATACTTTGGAGTGGTTAAAGCGATAAACCTTCTTCAATACATATTAAAAATGTTCTGCAAGGTTGATAAAGAACCAACTTTATCTTACCCACACAAATCGTAATAGAACAAAGCGATTGTGTTCTATGCACCTCCATCGTTGTCCCAATAATTCCAGCATGATTCAAAAGAGGGTAACACATATTCCTTGATATGTCCCTCTCTGGCGGGGGTAGGGGATTGTATTACCCTGACTTTTTTTGTTCAAATCAGGGTAATACATTGCGTCTTATGTAATAATCAATACTCTGCCGTTATTTGGTTTTTTTTACCACACTCATAGCAGTTGCTATTAAGGATGACATATCCCCAAAATTTGCCGGCAATATGAGGGTATTGCCTTGTTTTGCAAGATGACCAAACTGTTCCACCAATTTTTCAGCCACTCGTAATTGAACAGCCTCCATCCCCCCTTCTGATTGTACTGCACCAGCAACAGCCTTTATGCCATCTGCCGTTGCATTGGCAACAGCCCTGATTGCTTCAGCCTGACCAGTGGCTTCATTAATCTGTTTTTGACTAACCGCCTCTGATTCGAGTACTACTTTCTGTTTTTGCCCTTCGGCAACATTGATTGCAGATTGCTTTTCTCCTTCGGATTGCAGAATATTTGCCCTTTTCTCCCTTTCAGCCTGCATCTGTTTTTCCATAGCCCTCAGAACAGTCTCAGGCGGCACAATATTTTTAATCTCATATCTGAGTATCTTGACACCCCAAGTCCTTGAGGCATCATTAATGGCACCTACAATAGCAGAGTTGATAGTTGATCTTTCTTCAAAGGTTTTATCCAGATCAATCTTGCCCATTTCGCTTCTCATGGTTGTTTGGGCAAGCTGTGTGATAGAAAATAAATAGTTGCCAATACCATAGGACGCCATTTGTGGGTCAAAAACTTGAATGAAGATAACCCCATCTACTCCAACTTGAACATTATCTCTGGTAATACAGATTTGCTCGGGTATATCCATGGTCTGCTCTTTGAGTGTATGACTGTATGCAATCCTATCCATGAAAGGAATAATATAGCTTACCCCTGCATGAAGGACACAATAAAACTTTCCAAGTCGTTCTACAACAAATGCACTCTGTTGAGGAACAATACGCATACCCTTTGCAATAATAAAAACTACCAACACTGCCGCTACAATAAGAAATGTACTCATAATCCTGACCTCCTTTGATTTTTCATACAATGGGTTTTACCTTAACCCTTATGCCTTCAATTGCAACTATTTCTACAATATTGCCTTCGATTATAATATCGGTGTAATCACTAAAAGCAATCCAATCTGAACCGCGATATGCAATAGCCCCTTCACCTCCTTCCGATATTGTTTTTATAACCTTAACCTTCTGTCCCATGTAGTCAGGCAGTGGGTCATTACTACCGCAAAAAAGTCTCCTTGCAGTCTTTCTGAATAGAAACATCATCAATATGGACGAAATAGAAAAAACAACAAGCTGACTATTTATCCCAGGGGTTATACCACTCCATGTGGTCAAAGATACAATAATTGCCCCTATCCCTAAGAAACACAGAATAAAGGTAAACGAAATTAATTCAGCAATTATAAAAACAACTCCAATGGTTGCCCAGACTAATGCTGGAGAAGAAAACATTTCAAACACTTAAAATTCCTCCTTTCTGCTTTGAGATTTTTGTAGTTTTGCTTCCTGTCTACTTGTTTTCTCTCAAGCATACACTAATCGACTTTCAGGTTGACTATACTTAGCCCAATCGTGTAATGTTGCTGGATCAAAATCTGCACCATTTGGCCAAACCAATGTGTGAACCTCAGGATCAACTTGAACTTGATTAAATAAGGACAAATTATGCAATGGTCCATACAATTCCCCATCAAGGACAGGCTGAAAATTGATGACCTGCTTTGTGTCGTCATCAAACTGTACCTGTAAAGTATATGGTGCGACAATTTGAAAAGACTTGACGCGATAAATTGGATGAATCACTGTTACCTCCTTACTTCACAATGGGGCAATAGGCTGTGGCTTTCGGCACTTTTGAATTGGGGAATTTCTGTGTTATCCTATCTTCATTCTTCCAACCACTCCATCCGTACTAACCAAATGCTTACTCAACCAGCTGCCTACATCCTTCATTCCCATCGCCATCCCCAGCACCTCAGTAAAATAAAACACCGGAAAATTCATCCCATCCTGCCTCATCTCAAGGTTTGCCTGACACATAGGACAGGCAGTAATGATACATTCAGCACCTGACTGTTTTGCCATATTGATTAAC
>JAZDHC010000031.1:0-6514 GCA_043806395.1 Candidatus Desantisiibacteriota bacterium
CACCTTTGTTTGAAAGCTTGCGGTTAGTTGAGAGTGCAATATTCCCCCTTAGAAAAGGGGGTTAGGGGGTTGTATTCTGTAGATGATGTCCCCTTGCCCGAAAGGAATCATATGAAAAACGATGAAAGTGAACCGTCCCGCAATATGGATATATTCAATAATGCCTTGAAACAAGACGCTCCCTTAGCTGTCAGGATGCGGCCGCAACGATTGAATGAGTTTGTAGGACAAACGCATATTTTGTCCCCTGATAAACTCCTTCGTCGGGCAATTGAGGCAGACAGGATTACATCTATTATTCTTTACGGTCCACCCGGGTCAGGCAAGACAACCCTTTCTCAGATAATTGCCAATAACACCTCTTCTGCCTTTGGGCAATTAAATGCTGTCACCTCTGGCGTAGCAGAGATTCGGAAATTTTTAGCCGATGCATTGGAACGAAAAAGGCAGATCGACAGCCAAAAAACCATTCTTTTAATAGAAGAAATTCATCGCTTTAATAAACCTCAACAGGATGCCCTTCTGCCAGATGTTGAAAAAGGCAATATTGTCTTGATTGGCACTACCACAGCTAACCCATTCTTCACCATTTCTTCGCCTCTTATCTCCAGATCGCAGGTTTTCGAGCTTAAGCCATTGAGCATTGAAGAGTTAAGGACAATATTAACTACCAGTCTTCAGAATGTGGATAAAGGGTTGGGACAATATCAGGTGAATATTCTTCCGGATGCAGTTGAGCATTTGATAAATATTTGTGATGGTGATGCCAGAAGGCTGCTTACAGCTGTAGAGATTGGCGTTCTTACCACCCTGCCAGATGAGCAGGGTATCATTCATTTTACCCTTAAAATTGCTGAGGAATCTATTCAGAAAAAGGCTGTTGTGTACGACCAGAAGGGAGATAATCACTATGACACCATCTCTGCCTTTATCAAGAGTATGCGGGGAAGCAATCCGGATGCTGCCCTGTACTGGCTGGCAAAGATGTTGTATGCAGGTGAAGACCCAAGGTTTATTATTCGCAGAGTGGTTATTTGTGCGGCAGAGGATGTGGCTAATGCAGACCCTCATGCCCTGCTTGTGGCTCATGCTGCTGCTCAAAGTTTAGAGTATATTGGACTGCCAGAGGCAGAGATAATCATGGCTCATGCTGTAACCTATATTGCCTGTGCCCCTAAAAGTAATGCCTCATATATGGGACTTATAGAAGCAAAAAAGGATGTGGAAATGGGAAGAACCATGGAGGTACCAACACACCTGAAGGAATCGCATTACCCTGGAGCAAAGATACTCGGGCATGGTGAGGGTTATAAGTATAGCCACGACTATCAAGGACATTTTGTCAAACAGGAGTATATTCCTGCTAACAAGCTATATTACAACCCCTCGGATCAGGGGTATGAGGTAAAAATAAAGGAGAGGTTAAAAAAATGGCGCAAATGAGTATTTCATATCAAGATGCTGGTGTAAATATTGATGCTGGCAATGAATTTGTGCAAAGGATTAAAACTATGGTGACCGGGACATTTCAGCCGCCAAAAAGATGCTGGGATGTTTTGAGCGGTGTTGGCGGATTCAGCGGGCTGCTCAAGTTAGATTGGCAAAGATTCTCTGAACCTATTCTGGTTTCTGGCTGTGATGGCGTAGGGACAAAACTTAAGATTAGCCAATTGGTCAATAAACACGATACCATAGGGATTGATCTGGTAGCCATGTGTGTCAATGACCTGCTGGTTTATGGGGCAACACCCTTGTTCTTTTTGGATTATATAGCCACAGGTAAGCTGGATGTTGCTGTAGCAGAGGCAATTGTTTCTGGTATTGTAACTGGCTGCAAACAGGCAGGGTGTGCCTTGCTCGGTGGCGAAACAGCTGAAATGCCCGGCATGTACTCAGGCGGCGAATATGATCTGGCCGGGTTTGTGGTCGGGGTGGTTGATAAGCCATTGATTATTGATGGTTCTAAAATCATTGAAGGGGATATAGTCTTAGGGCTTGCCTCCTCCGGCATCCATTCCAACGGTTATTCTTTAGTGCGAAAGTTATTGAATCAGGAAGAACTTGTCTCCATGAGTGATGTTTTGCTTGCACCTACTAAGATTTATCATTTTATCCCTGAGATAGCGGAAGAGTTTGAGATAAAGGGCATGGCACACATTACTGGTGGTGGGTTTATTGACAATATTCCCCGAATTCTCCCCGAATCTATGGGTGTCAATATCGAAAAAGGCTCATGGCACATTCATGAGATATTTAACCTGTTGCAACAAAAGGGAAATGTCCCGGAAATAGAAATGTATCGTACTTTTAATATGGGGATAGGTATGGTTATGATAGTTGCACCTGCCGTAGCTGATGAGATAATTCAGAGGATACGGAACTTGGGTGAGGATATTTTTACAATAGGCGAGGTTATTAAGGGGGAAGGGGTGAGTATGCAGTAGGCTCCGCACATGCCAGTAGCAAGTGCAACAATGTTGCGGTCAGCCTGTGTCAGCTAATTATAGTTGAAAAACGACACTTATTGTGTTATACTCTTCGTGGAATTGGAAAGCATGGCATACAAACACATAACCGAGAAAGAGCAAGTTGGATTAAGACAAAAACCTCAACGCTGTCTTAATCAAATCTTCAATCCCATAAATACTACCCAAAGTACCTTCAGCCTTTTGTACAGCCACCTGTGCTACTGCCTTTTTATATCCTAAAGAAACAAGAGCCAGAATAGCATCTTCTTTTATCTCTTCCCCATGAAGAGGGGCAACTTCTGATAAGAGTGTAGTACTGGTAGAGATTTTTTCCTTTAATTCCAGGATTATTCTCTGGGCACTTTTTTTCCCCACGCCAGCTACACCGGTTAATCTCTTTACATCATCCCGAATAACAGCCTGTTCAAACTCTCCTGCTGAAAGTGTGGAAAGCACGGCTAAGGCTGTTCTTGCACCAATCCCGCTTACAGAAATCAGGGCAAGGAATATCCTTTTTTCATCCGTGGTAAAGAATCCATAAAGCAGAAGGCTATCCTCCCGAACAATTAGATGGGTAAAAAGTGTAGCATTTTCATTTAACCCGGATAATTGGTGGTAAGTAGAAATCGGGATATGTATCCCATAACCTACCCCACCCACATCAATCAAGGCATAGGTTGGCAGCTTTTTTATGAGTTTGCCAGAGATGGTATCTATCATGTGGTAGCCTCCTCTTACTTCGGACAAATCCGTATCCAATATTCCCTATTTTTAACATATGGTTGAGACTTAAATCCAATGATTGCTTCCCAGCAATGGAGATCTCTTTTGATTGAATAATTAGCCTCATTCACATGACTGTTTTTAATATCATAGTAGGTATCAAATTGAAATGAGGTTTTTGGATTTATTTTAAGCAAACAATTTGTTGTTGCCTCCCATGTCGTATCCTTTAGATAGGCTGTCCCGAGATTCGCTGAAAATAACCTGTTATGCAGGTTAAAATTGCCTTCAACAGTCTCAATCTTTCCCTGATTTAGGTTAAAGCCGAGTTGAACAGAAGCAGGACCATTTTTCCATAACCCATTAACAGGACTGACCCTTGTCGTATCAGTCCCCAATTGTTTTCTTTTTAGCAGGTCAATACCTGTCCATAGCCTTAAGTGATTATTTTGTATTATCCGAAATAATTCTACATCAAGCCTGTGGGCTATCAATTCATCAGAACTATTCTTGACAGTATATCCCAGATTCAAATTTGCATTTCGTATCCTTTGTCTGAGATTCAGGTGTTCTTCTTCCCACAAATGATATTTTTTATCCCCCCCAAGCATAACGCTATGGGTAAGGTTGGTGGTATTGGTTAGCCTATAATCCCGCATCCCTGCCGCCCTTGTTTCTAAGGCAATGTCTCCAGCAATATTGTTTCTTTGGACAGTAGAAGAAAATGTGTAAAGCCATGGGGTGTTTTTCCATCTATTGAGCCTTGTTTCACATTTTAGTAATGGAATATATTCTGCGGTCTTTACAAAATCATTGTTTTGCCAGCTATATTTTTCCGCATTTGTTAGCCGAAAGAGATAATTAGCCCTTACTTTAGTAATAGTTAAATACGACAATGGTTCAAGAATAAGTTGACCGCTGCGGTAGTCCCTTTTTACAAATGGATCACTCAAGGCATCAATATGGATCATGGTATTTATATCAGCCTTTTGATATAGATAATTCACCTGATTCAACCATCTTTTTTGATGCAAAAGGTATGTCCTGCCCTGATCCTCTTTTATGTAATAAAAAGAAAGATCACCTTGATTATTTTTATTTCTGACTGTATGGGAAAACCCACTACCAATGCCTCTTTTCTCGACATAATCAAGTGCAAATGAGCCCTTGGAGCCTTCCGATAAAAGATAATTAAAGGTAGATTTTAATATTCGTCCATCAGTATCCATGTAAGATGGGATTAGCTCAAGGGGTGGTCTATTATCCTTAAGTGACTGGCTATAATAAGGAAAATAAAAAAGCGGAACACTTCCTATCTTAAAAACGATATTTTTTACCACCACCCTATCCCCGGGATAGAGACTTAATCTTGAGGCATAAATACCATAGTGTGGTTTTTTTAAGGAGCAACCGGTAACTACCCCATGTTTCAATATAACAGCTGTTGTACCAATACTCGCCTGTCTGGCACGGAAGAACAATTTTCCAGCATCAATATATATATCCTCTGCCTCCCCCTGTTTTTCACGAAGGCTATAATCAAGGTGACTACATTCAATTGTTTTGCTAAAGTCAATTAATTTTACGCTTCCTGTGGCTGCTACCTTTCCTCTTTCTGTATCAATGATTATTTCCCGAGCATAGAGTTGCTGTCCATCATATTTTACAGCAACATCCCCCTTGAGGGTTGCTATTGGTTTTTGGTATTCTGCATAATCTGCCCGTTCAACCGTTACCTCCTCTGACCAGGCATTGGTTACGCCAAACAGGATAATGAAAAGGATAGTTATTATCATTTACAACCCATATTCCTTAATCTTGCGTTGCAGCGTTCTCAGCCCAATCCCTAAGATATTAGCAGCCATTTTTCGATTTTCATTTACCTTTTTTAATGTCTGGCTAATTATCTTTTTTTCAGCATCGAACATACTTGTGCCCACGGTAATCACAATACCCTCTTTTTTTTCAGAAGATTCCTGAAGCAACACAGGCAAATCATCTAAATCCAATATCTCATTCTGAGAGAGTATAGACATGCTTTCAATAATATTCTTAAGCTCGCGAATATTGCCAGGATAATCATGCGACATAAGAGCATTAAGTGCTTTTGGGCTGATACCCAGAATATTCCTTTGATTCGTCTGATTAAACTCATGAATAAAGGTATCAATCAACAAGGGAATATCATCCTTTCTTTCTCTAAGAGGTGGGAGCTGGATGATAACGACCTTTAGCCTCCAGTAAAGGTCTTCTCGAAATCTCTCTCTTTGCACCTCGCATAAAAGGTCTTTATTTGTGGCAGCAATAACCCGCACATCCACCTTAACCGATGAAACCCCGCCAACTCGGAGGAATTCCTTTTGTTCCAATACCCTTAAAAGCCTTGCCTGAGCAGAAACAGGCATATCCCCTATCTCATCAAGGAACAATGTCCCCCCATCTGCTGCCTCAAACTTTCCACTATGTCTGGATATTGCCCCGGTAAAAGCACCCTTCTCATATCCAAACAGTTCGCTTTCTATAAGGCTTTCAGGCAGGGCTGTGCAATTTATTGGCAAAAACAGTTTATTTTTTCTTGGGCTATTGTAGTGAAGTGCCTTGGCAATCAATTCCTTCCCAGTACCGCTTTCACCACATATCAGCACATTGCAGTTAACCGGGGCAACCTGAAGAATGGTTTTGTAAATCTGCTGCATATTCGAGCTATGCCCAATAATATTTTGAAACCCATATCTTATATTTAATTGTGTTCGCAGCTCCTTATTTTCTACAACCAATTGCTGCTTGGTAAGGGCATTTTTAAGTAGAAGCCGCAATTCTTTTATATTTATAGGCTTGGTAAGATAATTTTCCGCCCCATCCTTCATAGCCAGAACAGCAGATTCTACTGTTCCATAGCCTGTCATAACAATAACACTGGTATCATGATTTTTATGCTTGGCACTTTTCAGGATAGTCATACCGTCTATATCTGGAAGCTTCATATCTGTAAGCACAAGGTCTATCTGTTCCTCTTTGATTAATCTAAGGGCAGTCTTACCATCAGGGGCTTCTATTACCTGATAATCATTATCCTTAGCAAGGGCAGTTGAAATAGCCTTTAATGATCCGGGCTCATCATCTACAATTAATATCTGTTTCTTTTTCATAAGTACTCTCCGTTATCTTCTTTATGGTTCTATCACGATTTGTGTGGGTAAATAAGAGATAGGTTTATCGCTTTCATTCCACACCAGAGTATGTCATCTGGAGGTATTTCTACTTCCATGTGCGGGGGTTAAATGTATGCTTTGGAGTGGTTAAAGCGATAAACCTTCTTCAAT
>JAZDHC010000032.1:0-6681 GCA_043806395.1 Candidatus Desantisiibacteriota bacterium
CACTTTCATCGTTTTTCATATGATTCCTTTCGGGCAAGGGGACATCATCTACAGAATACAACCCCCTAACCCCCTTTTCTAAGGGGGAATATTGCACTCTCAACTAACCGCAAGCTTTCAAACAAAGGTGAACCGTCCCCATATTGCTCAGGGTCGTAAGGTCATAAGGTCATAAGGTCATAAGGTAGGTAGATAGGTACTCAGTGATTACTGATTATCCATCTTCTACCGATTACCTTCCTACCCTACTACCCTATGACCCTATGACCTTCCTACCTTACGACCTTTTTCCTTAAAAACTCTTCTCCACCTCTTCTATTATCTTCTCAATTGGGATGCCGCCATGGTCACCAAAGTAGGTGTAGCCGTCCGAACCTGTTTGTTTCTTTTCTTCCTTTGCCTTTTTTGCCAATTCTGCCTCAGCCCTTGACTCTTTCAGGGTTTCTATATCAATTACTTCAGCAATACCAACCCTTTTTTCCTCTGCAGGAGGGGCAACAATGGGGATATTCATAGGTATGGGGATAACCTCATCGTGGGAAATTAATTCCCATGGAATTTCTGTATCTCTTTTCCCTACGGGTTGTTCAACGAGTTGTGCAACAGGCACTGCCATAGGTGATATAAATGGTGCGGATGAGGGTTCAGCAAATATATCCATGCCAAAGGATGATGGAACCTCCACCGTTCCTACCATACCACTATTCTTAGAATAAGTAAACGAGCCTCGAATGCCACCCATATCGATATATCCATGTATACCCTTTTCCTTTGTATAAGTAAATTCACCTTTAGCGTCTCCCATTTCCGCAATACCAATGATCCCCTTTTCCTTTGTATAGGTAAAATCACTCTTTATTTCATCCATTTCAATGACACCCATGATGCCCTTTTCCCTTGAATAGGTAAATTCACCCTTTACATCATCAAGGTCTATTATTCCAACAATACCCTTATCCTTCAAATAAATAAACTCTCCTGTGGCTTCTCCGAGAGCAACTGTACCTTCAATACCTTTTTGAGAATTAAATTTGAAATTTCCTTTAGCATCTCCGAGTTCAATGGTTCCAAAGATACCCCTATCCTTCCAATAGGTAAAGCTACCCTCAATACCATCAAGGTTTAATATCCCCACAATACCCTTGGCTAAAGTATAGGAAAATGGAGCAGTTATATTTCGCAAGGCTATATTTCCGGTAATTCCTTTATGTTTGGAATAGGTAAATTCACCAATTGCATCCCCCATTTTGGTTGTACCAAATATACCCCTGGCTTTGGTATAAGTAAATTCGCCAGCAGCATCACCCATCTTTAATGTACCAATAATGCCCTTGTCCTTTGTATAAACAAACTCTGCCGGCACCTTGCCCAGCATTATTGTTCCAAAAATGCCCTTTTCTTTTGAATAGGTAAACTCCCCATCTGTATCCCCCATTTTTACCGTACCAACAATACCCTTATCCCGCATATAAACAAACTCACCCGTAGCCTCTCCAAGCTCCACTATCCCTACAATACCTTTATCCTTGGAAAAAGTAAAGCTACTCTTGACATCACCCATATCAACATTTCCAGAAATACCATGGTTACTCATCTTATTCCTTACACCTCCATTGTTATTTTCAGTTTTCGGCTGTCAGTTTTCGGCTGTCAGTTTTCAACTGTCAACTGTCAACTGTCAACTGACCTGCTATCCAAATATCCCTGCAAAATCAGTGCCGCAGCAATCTTATCCACCATCTTCTTTCTTTTGTCTCGGGACAATCCTGCCTCAATCATGGAATTTTCAGCAGCTTTTGAAGAAAGCCTTTCATCCCATGGCAGGAATGGGATATCAATTGTCTGTTTTAGCATCTCAATAAAACTCAGCACCTTTTCTGCCTGTGGACCAATACTGCCATTCATATTCTTTGGCAAACCAAACACTATTTTGGAGACTTGCGAGGTTGAGACAATCTCCTTCAATATCTCCATTGTTCCCTCATCCCCTTCCCTTGTTATGACTTTTAGTGGCTGAGCAAACATGCCCAAGGGATCACTTAAGGCTACACCGATATATTTATCGCCAACATCTAATCCTATGATTCTCATTCTCTTGTCCTACCTCTTCATCTCCCGATAAATCCCTTTCAAGGAAACCATATCATGTTTCTTGGGTTCCACATCTTTTTCAAGAAAGGTTTCGATATTCTTTCTTAACCAACAAACCTCTCTGGTCAATCGTTCTATCTCGACCACAACATCATTCAGCCCTTTTTCCTCAGCAAACAAAAGGGCTGCCCTGACTGTCAGGTCGATATGGTATGACTTTTCATGGCTATCCCCAAATATATCTGAATAAGAGGTTTTTGCCTCAAATTCCTTTGGGTTGTTTTTATTAGTCATGTATTCAACGGCAGCTGCAAAGAAAAATCTTGTTGACTCACCTGGTGCAAGGTGTGCTAATCCCTTAAATATAGGGAGATCCGAAAGCATTATCCCAGACTCTTTTCGGTAAACAATATCAGGTTGAAAATTGCACTTAATATTAAACGCAGGACCGCCGCCAATATTTGCTACCTTTATCTCAAGTATCTGCGGGGCTTGTTCTTTAGGTTTAATATCAATAACTACATACGGTTTAGACTCTTCCTTTCTTATCTCCTTTATTTCATTTACCAGTGCTCTGGTAGATTCGGTAGACCTCTTTATCCGATAAGACACATATGCCATCATTATCAGATAAATTGCCCCTGTAAATGTCAAAAATACTGTACCCCATTCCTCCATTGGACACCCTCCTTAAAATTTTATGAAGATATCCTCCCAGTTTATTTCATAATTACTTGGTTAGCAGCTCCTGCAATATCCTTTTCCCCTCGTTCATAGCCTCCTCAACCATTTCAATCTTCACCCCACCTGCCTGAGCAACATCAGCCCTGCCGCCACCGTTGCCACCAGTAATAGATGCTATCTGTTTAATCAGCTTGCCGGCATGTATCTGATTGGTCAGATCACAACTGACCTTAGCTACCCAGAACACCTTGCCTCCAATGACAGAGGCAAGAATAATCACCCCTGATTTCATTGTATCCATCAACAGGTCTGCGGTTTCCCGAAGCTCGTTTTGTTCCGTATTGTCAAGCCTGATGATCACTGCCTGTATATTGCCAATCTGCACAGCAGCAGTTACCATCTCACCAATTTTACCCTTAATTAATTCTTTATTAAGCCTTGTTAGCTCCTTTTCCTGCTCTTTATTTGCCCGTAGAAGCCTTTCTACCCTTGGGACAATCTCATCTGATGGAACTTTCAGCAATTGGGAAAGGTCACTATTAATCTCTTGTTGCCTGCGACCATACCTGTATGCACTCATCCCGGAAAATGCCTCAATCCTTCTTACCCCGGAGGCGATACCTATCTCTGCTTTTATCTTAAATAACCCCAACTCACCAGTAGCTGAGGCATGTGTTCCACCGCATAATTCCAAGCTATAATCCCCAATCTTTACCACCCGCACCATTTGCCCATATTTTTCTCCAAAAAGAGCCATGGCTCCCATCTCTTCTGCCTTGGATCGATCTGTTTCAGATACCTCAACCAATAGGTTTTCCAATATCTTATTGTTTACCAATTCCTCTATTCTCTGACACTCTTCTTCGGTTAATGGGGAAAGATGGGCAAAATCAAACCTCAGATAATCAGATGCAACAAATGAGCCTGATTGCTTCACATGCTTGCCCAGCACCTGTTGCAAGGCAGCCTGAAGCAGATGTGTGGCAGTATGGTTTCTTTGTATGGCTAATCTGGATGAAATATCTACCTGTGCATTTATTGTATCACCCTTCTTCAATACACCTTGTGTAACCTTTGCATGATGAATAATAGTTTTGCCAATAGTAGATTTTTGGGTACCAATGATCTCTACCTGAACACCTTCACCTGTTAATATTCCAGTATCACCGGATTGACCACCAGATTCAGCATAAAAAGGTGTAATGTCAAGGATTATCTGGACGACTTCACCCTCTTCTGCCTGTTCAATCAACGAATTCCCTGTCGCTATATCCAGCACAATTGCCTCAGCCTGCATGGATTCATATCCAACAAACTGTGTTTCGTGTTCGATAATAAACCCGGCTGGTATTTCCTTTTCTTCTAATCCAAGACCAGCCTCTCTTGCCTTTTTCCGCTGAATAGACATCTCTTCATCAAAGCCCTGCCTATCAATGGAAAGCCCTGCCTCAAGGATTATCTCCTCAGCCAGCATTAACGGAAAGCCGTAGGTATCATAGAGTCGGAAGATATCCTTGCCAAGAATAATACTCTCTTCCCTTCCCTTATATTCCTCAATCAATCCCTCCAAGATATTCAGTCCTCGCTCCAGGGTAGTGGCAAATTTTTCCTCTTCTTGCTTGATAACCTTGCTGATATGGTCCTGCTGAGGCAAAATCCCTCCAATGCCTGTGGTTTCGATAACTACAGGTACTAATTGATACAAAAATGTTCCCTTAAGATTAAGCCGCCGTCCCTGACGAATAGCCCTTCTAATGAGTGATCTCAGGACATAACCACGGCTTTCATTAGAGGGAAGAACGCTATCAAAGATCAAAAAAGTAATGGCTCGCAAATGGTCTGCAATTATTCGAAGCGGTATATTTATTCCCTCAAATTCCCCCTTAATAAAGGGGGTTAGGGGGTTGTTATTCCTGTAAGAAACCCCAGCTATTTCTGCCGTAGCCTCAATAATGGGGAAGAGGAGATCGCAATCAAAATTTGAATGCTTGCCTTGAAGAACAGCCGCAAGCCTTTCCAATCCCATACCAGTATCAATATTCTTCTTTGGCAAGGGATGCAGTGTTTTTTCTGCATCACGGTCAAACTGGGTAAACACAAGATTCCATAACTCTAAAAATCTATCGCAATCACAACCAGGGGAACAATCTTCTCGCAAACAGCCAATCTCTGCACCCTGATCAATAAGTATCTCTGAACATGGTCCACAGGGACCAGTTTCACCCATTGTCCAGAAATTGCTGTCTTCTCCAAGTTTAATTATTCTATCCTCTGGCAAGCCAATCTCTTTATGCCAGATATTAAATGCCTCTTCATCATCCAGATAAATAGTTGCATACAGTTTATCTGCCGGCAATTTCATCACAGAGGTTAAAAATTCCCATGCCCAGGAAATTGCCTCTTTCTTGAAATAATCACCAAACGAAAAATTACCCAGCATCTCGAAAAATGTATGATGCCGTGCAGTTTTTCCCACATTTTCAATATCATTTGTACGCAAACATCTTTGAGATGAAACCGCTCTGGTAAAAGGCAGGGGAGAAACCTGACCCAAGAATAGCGGCTTAAATGGCACCATCCCAGCAATGGTAAAAAGCACTGTGGGATCAGAGGGAACCAGGGAAATGCTTGATTGTATTGTATGCCCCTTTTTCTCAAAGAAGTCAAGATATGCCTGTCTTATTTCAAAACCTTTCATATGTATTCCTTTTAATCGCTGTGTTATCTGCCATTATGGGCAGGTGCCCATAAAATTTATAATTCAAGAATTGACTCTCTTTTCAGCATGTTCTTCCTTGTAAGAAACGATAAAGGCAAAAATAGCGACTATGATTACGCTTGCCAGAACTATATAAAATCCTATCATTTCATGCCTCCTTTTTAGATGGAATAGTGTAAAATGCTATAACTACAAGTAAAACAACAGTCACGAGGATAGCCATTGAAACCCCTATATTAATTTTCTCACCTGCCAGCAAATTGCCGATAAATCCAACGGTTGCCAAATATTTTGCTATATCCATCAACATCTTGCCTAACTCTTTTCTTCTGTCCTCGTGTTTCATATATATTCCTTAAATTCCTCAATGTCAAAACCCGCATCCTTGACAATACCTCCCATTGTATAAGCGTCAACTGGATTTGCTCTTGGAATAGTAATGATTCGTTTTCCATTAGTCATTGTTATATGTTTTCCCTCTCTTGCAATCCAAAAGCCCATTCTTTCAAAGGCTTTTACAGCCCGCTGGTGATTTATCCCGGGTAACTTAGGCATAACTTGCCTCTCTAATCTCTACGAGCCGTGACTCGCTGTCTTTGTTTAGTTCTTCAACAGTCAATAAATATGATTGTATGGCATCGCTAATATTTTCTAAAGATTCTTCTTCTGTTTTTCCTTGTGACCAACAACCAGGAAGACCAGGAACCCATACAGCATAACCCTCATCGGTTTTTTCAAGATTTACCTTGTAATGCATACAATTTTTCTCCTTACCCCATAAACACTTCTCCCAAATCTATCTCCAAATCCTCAAATATCCCCACCTTAATCCTATCCTCAGCCGAATACATTGCCGGCCTTGCGTATTTATTCCCCTCAAGTTTATAAACAAGTATTGTTTTGTCTATCGGGTGAACGATCCAATATTCCTTTACTTGTGCCCTTTCATATCGAGCAAATTTCACTGTCATATCTTTCTTGGTTGTTGATGGTGATAAAATTTCTATGGCTAAGTCAGGGGCACCCTTACATTTTCTACTGTCAAGCTTGGTTTTGTCGCATATCACAAGTATATCTGGCTGAACAACTGTCTGGCAATCTTCTTCATTCTCATTACCCTCTGGCAAGAGGACATCAAAGGGGGCACTAAATACCTCGCATGTTTTACCTCTTAGATAAACAGAAAA
>JAZDHC010000033.1:0-17659 GCA_043806395.1 Candidatus Desantisiibacteriota bacterium
AAAAATAACTTGTACAGTCGTGTCACCGATACATCTTGACTGGCTTCGTTGTTCGAAGCAATCATACAGTAGTATGCTCGCTTCTCACGCCTTGCCAGCCAAGCGTCTTGAGTGACTCTTGGTGTACAACTTATTTTTTCTGGGGCCCTTAGACTGTAGTGCATCAGAAACAGAAACACGGGATTATTGATGCAATCCGTCTCAAAAACTAACAGCCTATAGCCTATAGCCTACAGCCTAAACAGCCTGAGCAATTAAACCCCTTAAGAAATTGCTTGCTTTTTATCTTTTTTTGTGCTATAGTGTTTTGTGTTTCAGGATGCAATGAAAATTATACGAGGAGGAATAAGGATGGCTGAACTTACTGAAATTCGCCTGGCATGGCCGAGGTGGACAAGGAGCAAAAACAGCTGCCATTTTGCTTGCAGATGCTGCTCTTGGTGAAGGGAAATTTGTACAGGCATTTCCTGAGTATGGACATGAAAGAATGGGTGCCCCGGTTCAATCGTATAATCGATTAAGCGATAAACCTATCACTATCCATTGTGGGGTCAAATCCCCACAGATTGTGGCTGTTCTTGATCCATCACTCATTGGGACAATAGATGTTACCAATGGATTGCCTGATAATGGTGTATTGATTATCAATACGGCTAAATCTCCCCAGCAAATGAGACAGGAGCTGGGACTTGAAGGGAGACGGCTGTTTACGATTGATGCCTCAGGAATATCCAAAAAAACATTGGGCAGAGAGATACCAAATACCCCCATGTTAGGGGCATTGGTTAAGGTTGCCGGGTTGATAAAATTTTCAGTTGACATTAAAACAAATAAGTGGTATTATATCAAGTAATGGAGGGTGGGTTTTCTAACCCGCCAAATGGCGGACAGGAATGTCCGCCCTCTGTTACCTGAAAACCTTCCACAGGAGACAACGACATGACTCAATCAGAGGCAGTGGTTACAAAAATTGATAGTATGGAGCTTAAGATTAAAGGGCTTATGGAAATAAGTCATTTAGCCACTATATCCACAAACCTTGATGAAATCATAGATTCAATCATGGATATGGTTCTCAGGATTATGCGATGCGATGCCGGGATATTGATGCTAATCAATGAAACAAGTAACTACCTTGAGACTAAAACAATCAAGGGCAGGGATGCTGTGGCTATCAATGGTGTATCACTCAGAATAGGTGAAGGGATAGCTGGCAGTGTGGCTGAAACCGGGGAAAGTATCAGTATCCCTGATATTAAGGGGAAGACAATCACTATCCCTGAAAACAATAATGAGGTAGATGCCGGGTTATATAATATTCTTTGCGTACCCATGAAGTTTAATAATCGGATAATGGGTATTATTGAGCTTATCAATAAACGAGAGAAACAGCCATTCAGCCTTGAGGATATAGACATTCTGGAAGCAATTGCATCTCAGATAACCATGCTTATTGAAAACAGCAACCTCTTCAATCTGGCTCAAAAAGAAGCAAAGGCACTTAGAACACTGTTTGAGGTAAATGAGGTATTAAACTCAGCCAAGGACATCCAATCCCTGTTAGATTTGACCATAAAGCTGGCTGCCAGATTTATGACAGCCTCTACCTCTGTCCTGATGATATTAGATAATAAAACTGATGAGCTGATTCTTAATGTATCTGGAGAGGAATTGTCTAAGGAAAGAATAAAGGTTGGTGAAGGGATTGCCGGGATGGTGGCTAAAAACGGTGAGTCTGTTTTGATTGAGGATGCAGAAACTGATCTACGATTTTCACCAGAGATTGATAATATTACCCAATATCTGGCAAACTCCATCTTAGTTGTTCCATTAAAAACAAGGTCTAAGATTATAGGGGTAATGGAGGTTGTCAATAAAACAGATAATACCAGATTTACCCATAAGGACAAGGAATTCTTTTGTCTCTTTGCCAATCAGGTTGCCTCAGCCATAGAACATGCCAGAGAGCACATGGTAGATATACCCCTTCCAAAACCAATAACAAGCCCTCATGAAAAACTACGCATGGGAGAGATATTGATAAGCTATAACCTGCTTACTACTAATCAACTCCATGAAGCATTGGACTTTCAGTCACAGAACGGGGGGAAGATTGGAGAAATATTACTCCGTCTGGGTATGGTCACTGAGGATGCAGTTAATTGTGCCCTTAGCACCCAATTGGATATACCCTATGTCTGGTTGAAGGCTGATATGGTGGATATAGATGCTGTCAAAACACTTCCAAGGGATATGCTGGAGAGGTGTATTATTATCCCTATCATGAAGATAGACAATGAACTGACATTAATAATGAACGATCCGCTTGATATGGAGATGATTGAGAATGTACAAAGGATTACTAATTGTAATATAAGGGTTTCTCTTGGTTCTAAGGAAAATATTCTAAATATTATTCGGGAAATTTTGGGGATAAAAGGGACAGAATCAAAAGAATTAGATGTAAATAGCAAGGGTTTTCTCCGTGAAGTCTCCGGCGAAACATTCCTTTCCAGTCACCTTGAACAGGCATTAGAGGTTGGGGCTGAAGAGATACACCTTGAGCCAACAGAAAACGGCTTATGGATACGATATAGACAGTTGGGTATATTAGAGGAAAAGGGAAGGGTTTCGTTAAGCCTTCATCCAGAGGTGGTGTTTAAGGCAAAAATGATTGGTGGGCTTGATATCTTAAAGGAAGGGGTTGCTCAGGAAAACGAGTTGGTAACCAAGATTGGAGATAGAAATGTGGGGCTAACCATAACCACAATGCCTACTGCCTTTGGTGAATCTATTTTTATTAAACTCTTCCCCATAGATATTCAGATTCCTTCTATTGATACCATTGGCTTTGATCCCAATGTTATCCCGGGGCTAAGGGAGATGATGCAAAGGTCAACAGGGGTGGTGATTGTTACTGGTCCAGGCCGAAGTGGTAAAACAACCACCACTTATTCCTTGCTCAAAGAGGTGGATGCAAATAAGAGAAAGGTAGCTACTATTGAGTCCCATATCTCACCTTATCAAGAGGCTAAGTTTGTCCAGTTAAAAACAAAGGATATATTGTCTACCTTAAAGGTTGCCCTGAAGCAAGAACCAGATGTGATTATGCTTGGCGAGGCAGATGAAGAGACCATTGCCTTTGGACTCCGAAGCTCTTTGCATGGTAAATTAATAATATTACAGCAGGAATTCCCTACTTGTTTTGATGTGCTTTACCATCTGTTTGAGGTTGCAGGCGGTATTGTTGTTGCCTCAAGCCTTCTTGGAATTATTGCCCAACGAATGCCGCGGGCAGTGTGCTGGAGGTGCAAGGGGGATGGGTGTGAAGCATGCAACTATTCCGGATATGATGGATATGCCCCTATCTTTGAGGTATTTTTTGTTGATGAGGAGTGGAGAGAGTTTATCAGGGGAGGGGATATTGACAGGGTGAAAAATCTGGCTACAAAGAGTGGGTTTGTTGACCTCAGGGATGAGGCACTGAAAAAGATTGAGGCTGGACAGGCAACGGTTGCAGAGATGCTGACCAAGGGGGTGATCCTATGATAGATGTATCTGAATTGCTCCTCTTAACCAAAGAAAAAAACGCCTCTGACCTTCACCTCTCCGCAGGCATACCCCCAACGCTACGAATTCATGGCACATTAGAAAAGGTGAGCACTGAACTATTGAGCAAGGAAGATATGCATACCATGCTTTATGATGTCCTCAGCGATGAAAACAGGGCAAGGTTTGAAGAAAATAAAGAGCTTGATTTTTCCATTGAATTATCTAATGTGGGGCGATTCAGGGTAAATGCCTTTTATCAACGAAGAGGAGAAGGGGCATCATTCAGGCTTATTCCGGAAATTATTAAATCAATTTCTGACCTTGGCCTGCCTCCAATTGTAGAAAAGCTTGCCCATATAGAAAGGGGTCTGGTGCTGGTAACTGGTCCTACAGGATCTGGTAAAAGTACAACCCTTGCCTCAATGATTGATATTATCAATGTAGAGAGATACCAACATATTATTACCATTGAGGACCCTATTGAATTTGTGCATCAGGCAAAGAATTGCTTAGTCAACCAGAGAGAGATTGGTTTTCATACCAAATCATTTACCGCTGCCCTTCGCAGTGCGTTAAGAGAGGATCCTGATGTAATATTAGTGGGTGAAATGCGCGACCTTGAGACCATTTCCATGGCTTTAACTGCCGCTGAAACCGGACATGTTGTCTTTGCCACCCTTCACACCAATTCTGCCCCTCAGACAATCGACCGTATAGTAGATGTATTCCCACCCCATCAACAGTCTCAGATAAGGACCCAGTTATCTGATTCATTGCAGGGAGTTGTTTCACAAACCCTGATTCCAACCATAGATGGACATGGAAGGGTTTGTGCAGCAGAGGTTATGGTGGCCTCATCAGCCATTCGCAACCTGATTCGAGAGGGAAAAACCCATCAGATGCCATCCATCATCCAGACCTCAGCCAGAGATGGAATGCAGAGCATGGATCAAACCCTGCGAAACCTGGTCATGCAACGCAAAATATCCCCTGATGATGCCTTGAGATTTGCCATTGACAAGAGCGGGTTTGAAAGATCACAGCCAGCAGGCGTGAGTACAGGTGCTGGTGCTCCCTCCAAATATGGTCAGCCTCAACAAAGACCAGTCGGCGAACCGCCAAGGGGAATGGGGCAGAGGTTTTATTAAAGGACTCGTGGTAACTACTCAGATAGGAGAATTCACCACGGAGACACAAAGAACACGGAGAAGAATTTATCCGCAGATTACGCAGATTACGCAGATGTTCTAATAAAAGAAAGGACAACAAACAAACAAATCTTAATCTGCGTAATCTGCGTAATCTGCGGAAAATCTTATCTTTAGTCTGTGATTCTTTTTCTTTCTCTGTGCCTCTGTGGTGAGTAGTTACGAGCAACGATAATAAAGAGCCGATAATTTTGTTGTCAATTATTAAAAGATGTGATATAATAAAGGTAAATGTTTCAGGCTCCTTTATCAAATGTCAAGGTGGTGTGCACAAGATGTATTACGAAAGAAAACGACTTGGTGAAATGCTACGGGATGCAGATATAATTACTCCTGAACAGCTTGAGATTGCTCTGGAAGAAAAAAAGAGATCAAAGGAAAGATTGGGCAAGATTTTAGTTGATTTAGGATTTACCACAGAGGGTATTATTCTTGATTTTCTTGGCAGCCAGTTAAACATCCCTCATGTAAACCTTGATGAAATAGATGTTCAACAGTTTGATTCCAAGATACGAAAGGATGCATTAGAGGGGCTTATCCGTAGACACCTTATCCTGCCTATTTCTAAGGAAGGAAAGATTATAACCGTTGCCATGGCTGATCCCTTAGATGTATTTGCCTTGGATGATATGAAAAAGGCTACAGGGTTTGATATTCAGCCGGTGATTGCTACAGAAGGGATGATTAAGTCAGCCATTGAAAGGGTTTATGGCCGTGCAGAGTCAACACTTGAAGAAATATTAAAGGGAATGGATACCGGGCGATTTGATGTTGTGAGGGCAACAGATGAGGTGGCAGTTGACCTGACTGCCAGAGGTGCAGAAAAAGAGGCACCAATAATAAAATTAGTTAACCATATCCTTCTTCAAGCAATTAAGATGGGTGCAAGTGATATTCACATTGAGCCCTATCAAAAGGATGTTAGATTAAGATACAGGATCGATGGCATCCTTCATGAGCTTGAATCACCACCCAAAAGTGTTCACGGAGCAGTGGTTTCCAGAATAAAGATTTTGGGAACTATGGATATTGCCGAGCATAGACTTCCTCAGGATGGAAGGGCAAAGATTATTGTTGAGAACAGAGAGGCAGATCTAAGAATATCAATTATCCCTACGGTAAATGGCGAAAAGGTAGTTATTCGGGTACTTGACCCAAAGGGTTTATGCGTAGACATGGCAAAATTAGGGTTTGAAGAAGATGTTTTAAGGCTATATACCAAAATGATTACCTCACCCCATGGGATTATCCTGATAACCGGACCCACTGGAAGCGGTAAATCGACTACACTCTACTCTACCCTGCGAATAATTAATTCTACGGATAAAAATATTATTACCATGGAGGATCCAGTTGAATATATGATTCGCGGGATAAATCAGGTTCAGGCAAGACCTGATATCGGGCTTGATTTTACCACAGGACTGCGGTCATTTATGCGTCAGGATCCTGATATTATCTTAGTTGGTGAGATACGGGACAGGGAAACAGCTGAGGTGGCTATTAATGCTGCCCTGACCGGACACCTTGTCTTTGCCACACTTCATACCAATGATACGGCTGGTGCTGTAACCAGATTAGTTAATATGGGTATTGAACCATTCCTCATTACCTCAACGGTTATCTTAGTTGTTGCCCAGAGACTGATACGAAAGGTTTGTCCCAAATGTGGTGAGGAATATGAGCCATCACCAATTCTCTTAAGTGAATTGGGTATAACCCTAAAGCCTGATGAAAAAATAATGTTCAAAAAAGGACAAGGTTGTGGACATTGTACCCGCACAGGGTATCGTGGTCGAATTGGTGCATTCGAGGTAATGCAAATAACAGATGATATCAGAGACATGATTCTTGCTCGGGAGTCTTCTCATGTGATCAAGGAGGAAGCAACCAATCAGGGTATGATTACCCTTGAAGAGGCAGCCTTAAAAAAGGTATTGTCCGGGCAGACTACCTCTGAAGAGTTGATTCGAGTTGTTTTTGAAGCAAAAGGGAAGATGGAAATACAACATCATGAAGGAAAAGATGGGAAAGAAAAATAAGCATTCATCACAGAGAATGCAGAGAATTTTGTGCCTGACAAGAGATATGTATTTCTATCTTTCAAAATCAAAAAGGAGCCTAAGAAAATAATGAAGGTTGTAATCTTATGTGGCGGTCTGGGAACTCGATTGCGGGAAGAGACTGAATATCGTCCAAAGCCCTTGGTTAATATTGGAGAGAGACCAATTCTCTGGCATATTATGAAGATGTATGCTCAGCATGGATATAAGGAGTTTGTGCTTGCCCTGGGTTATAAGGGTGAGATGATTAAGGATTATTTTTATCACTATGAAATCATGAACAATGATGTTACCATTGAACTTGGACATCCAGAGCGACTTTGTATCCATCAGGCTCATCAAGAAGACGGCTGGAAGATTACCATGGTTAATACAGGAGAAAAAGCACTTAAGGGGGCAAGACTAAAAAAATTAGAAAAATATATAAACGAGGATGAGTTTATGCTGACATATGGTGATGGTGTAGCTAATGTAGATATTCCCTCATTAGTGTCCCTTCATCACAGCCATGGGAAGTTAGTTACTCTTACAGGGGTTAACTCTGTTTCCCATTTTGGTGAATTAAAGATTAAAAATAATCAGATAGAAAGATTTCACGAAAAACCAAAGACTAATCTGAGATTTATTAATGGAGGATTCTTTGTTTTTAATAGAAAGATATTTGATCGTCTTTCTGTGGAAGATGATTGTGATTTAGAGGTTGGACCATTAGAGCAGATAGCAAACGAAGGGGAACTTATGGTGCATAAACATGCAGGATTTTGGTATTGCATGGATACCCTGAGAGATGTAGAATATTTGAATAAATTGTGGAGTGAGAATAAGGCATCATGGAAAATTTGGGAGTAAATGTAAAAAAACTATTTATGGTTAATAAAGATTTTTGGAAAAATAAAAAGGTTTTTATCACAGGACATACAGGCTTTAAGGGTTCTTGGTTGTGTTTATGGCTTCATTCATTGGGTGCAGAGGTAGCTGGTTATGCCTTAAATCCGCCAACAAATCCAAGTCTGTTTGAGCTTTGTCAGGTGGATAAACTTGTTAAATCTATTATTGCTGATGTGAGGGATATTGATTTATTAAGCAAGTCAATGTCTGAAGCAACCCCTGACATAGTTATCCATATGGCAGCACAGCCACTTGTTAGGGAGTCTTACAAAAACCCGGTGGAGACCTATGCCATAAATGTTATGGGAACTGTAAACCTTTTTGAGGCTGTTAGAAAGTGTAAAAGCATAAAAGCTGTTATTAATGTAACTACTGACAAGTGTTATGAAAATAAAGAATGGTATTGGGGATATAGAGAAAATGAGCCTATGGGTGGTTATGATCCATATTCCAATAGCAAAGCCTGTTCAGAATTAGTAACGACTTCGTATAGAAAATCATTTTTTAATCCAAATGACTATCATATCCACCATGTTGGGCTGGCTTCGGCAAGGGCAGGCAATGTTATTGGTGGTAGTGATTGGGCACAAGACAGGCTGATACCCGATTGTGTTCAATCCATTTTAAGGGGAGAAAAAATAATTATTAGAAATCCCGAGGCTATTAGACCCTGGCAACATGTTTTAGAACCTCTCAGTGGATACCTTTTGTTGGCACAGAAACTTTATGAAAATGGTACACAGTATGCTGAGGGATGGAATTTTGGTCCCAATGATAATGATGCAAAACCCGTAGAATGGATAGTCAAAAAAATGTGCGAAAAATGGGGTCAAGGTGCTTCCTATGAGAAAATAATTCAAGGAAAACAACCTCATGAAGCTATGTATCTGAAATTGGACTGTTCAAAGGCTAAGGCAGAGTTGAACTGGTATCCGAGATGGAACATAGAGAAGGCTATTGACAGTATCATTGAATGGACAAAAGGCTATAAAAGAGATGAGGATTTAAGAATGATATGCCTGAGGCAGATTGAAGAATATTCTGCAGCTGTGGAGGGTTGACATGCAAACATTACAGATGATTCAGGAAGTGGCAAAAGATGGTTATCTTCATGTCAGAGTACCTGAGGAGATGGGGAGAAAAGTTGAATTAACCATTGTTCGGCTGGAAGATAATTCTACATATTGCATGAAACTTCAGGAACAAAGCGGATTTGTCAATTCTATTTTAGCTTCAACAAATGAGGATGTTTGGAATGAATTATAAAGGTAAGATTTTTAAGATACCATTTCCTTTTACTGATTTGACGGGTCAAAAAGCACGCCCTGCTTTGGCGATTACTGAACCAGATGAATTTGGCGATATCGAATTTTTGTTTGTTACTACAAAGCAATCGAGGGCTTTTGGCAAGGTCATTGAATTAACAGATGATTATTTTGAAGAAGAGAAACTCCCTTTTCCATCTATACTTCATCTGGATAAAAAGTATCTTCTCTCCAGTGCGATTATAATAAAAAAAGTTGCTTGTGTCACAAATGCCTTTTTGGAAAAAGTTATGCGTGAACAGGTAATTCATGCCTCGAAAAAATATTATGAGGTTAAGCATAAACAAAACGATAAATCCTTTACTCCTGGTGATCGCATCCCTTATGCAGGAAGGGTCTTTGACGAAAAGGAGATAACCAATCTTATCGACTCATCCCTTGATTTCTGGCTCACTACTGGCAGATATGCAGAAAGGTTTGAGAAGGAATTTGCAAAATTCTGGGTGTTAAACACTGTTCCCTTACCAACTCAGGTTCATCTGCAAATCTCCTGGCATTCATGGCTTTGACATCTCCCAGCCTCAGGGAGAGGAGTATAAAAAAGGGAGACGAGGTTATTACTGTTGCAGCCGGATTTCCCACAACCGTGGCTCCGATTATCCAGTACGGTGCTGTTCCCGTATTTGTGGATGTTACCCTTCCAACATACAATATAGATTGCAGCCTGTTAGAAACAGCCCTTTCTGAAAGGACAAAGGCAGTTATGATTGCCCATACCCTTGGCAATCCATTTGACCTACAGATTGTGAAGGATTTTTGTGATACACATAATTTATGGCTGATAGAAGATAATTGTGATGCTTTAGGATCAAGGTATTTGTACAACGGGGAATGGAAATATACAGGAACAATAGGACATATTGGGACATCAAGTTTTTATCCCCCTCATCATATGACCATGGGAGAGGGTGGAGCGGTTTATACAAATGACACAAAGCTTAAGAGACTTGTAGAATCTTTTCGTGACTGGGGGCGAGACTGCTGGTGTTCATCAGGACGGGATAATACCTGTGGAAATCGTTTTGGTCAACAGTTCGGAGAGTTACCCCATGGATATGACCACAAATATGTATACTCGCATTTTGGATATAACCTGAAGGTAACAGATATGCAGGCAGCCATTGGATGTGCCCAGCTTGAAAAATTGCCTTCGTTTATTGAGGCGAGGAAGAAAAACTGGAAAATACTCCGTGATGGTCTTTCAAACCTTGCCGATAAATTCATTCTTCCAGAACCAACGGAAGATTCTGACCCTTCATGGTTTGGCTTTTTATTGACAGTAAAAGAAGATGCGGGATTTACGAGAGATACTATAGTAAACCACTTAGAGTCCAATGGGATACAAACAAGAATGTTGTTTGCAGGAAATCTTATCAAGCATCCTTGTTTTGATGAGATGAGAAAAAGTGGGAATGGATACAGGGTAGTTGGTGAAATTACAAATACCGATCGGATTATGAGAGATACCTTCTGGGTTGGTGTATATCCGGGAATGACGATAGATATGTTGGAGTTCGTGATTCAGCAAATATATAAATTTGGGCATGGTTCAAGTTAGGGCAAACTAACAAGTGTCAAAAGAGGTGAAGATAAGATGGCTATTTCAATGGCAGTATATAATACTATAAGACAGATTGTTGATGAAAAAATAGATGATTTTAGGGAACGAATAGAAGAGATAAAGATTGAAAGAAAAGATTTTGATGAATTAAAAGGAGAGGTAACAAAATTAACAATAAGTGTCAATAAACTTGCTGAGGCTCAGACAAGGACAGAGCAGAAGGTTGAGGAACTTGCTGAGGCTCAGACAAGGACAGAGCAACATGTTGAAAGATTGGATGATAGTGTCAATAAGCTTGCTCAGGCTCAGACAAGGACAGAGCAAAGTGTTGAAAGATTGGATGATAGTGTCAATAAACTTGCTCAGGCTCAGACAGAGATGAAGCAGGCAATGAAACAATTAGCAATTAATATTGGTGGATTGAGTGATACCATAGGGTTTGGACTGGAGGATATTGCCAGAATAGTTGTGCCGGGCTACTTAGAAAGACATGAGGATATTTATATAGAGGAGTTGCAAAGGGGTTTTGTAGAAATTGATGGTGTTGAGAAAGAGATAGACCTGTTTGGTGAATGCAACAAGGATGGAGAAACCATCTTAATTATAGGAGAGATAAAATCAAGGATATACGAGGGTGAGGTAAAAAGATTTGTTTCTAATGTGGTTAATCCTATTAGAAAGACAGAGCAAGAAAGGCGTATCTATCCCTTAATGTTTGGATATGTTATCCATCCCTCTGCTCAGAGGTTAGCATTGACAGAGAATGTTCATTTGGTCGCTTCTTATCAGAGGTAGAGGGTCAGCTTTCAAGGAGTATTCAAAATGCAAACAGAAAGAGTAATAGATTATAGGATGACACCCTCATTTAAGAGAGAGATTGTAAAGATAGTTGATAATCGAATAAATGAGGTTCATGTAACAAAGGAAGATTTCTCTGAGTTAAAGGAAATAGTAAGAGAACTTGGAAAATCTCAGAAAGAACTGGCTGAGGCACAAAAAAGGACTGAGATTAAGGTAGGGGAGTTGGCTGAGGCACAAAAGGAAAGTCAAAAAGAAACAAGCAGGCTTGATAAGACAATGCAGGAGCTGGCTGAGGCACAGAAAAGGACTGAGATTAAGGTAGAGGAGCTGGCTGAGGCACAGAAAGAAACCCAGTATGAATTACACAAACTTGTTGGTGAACACAAAGAAACGAGGAAACAACTTGGAGGGCTTTCAAATACTGTGGGTTATGCTCTTGAGGATAGAGCCTATACAGGATTACCGGAGTTATTGAAAAGAGACTATGAAATTATTGTTCAGGGTAGGTTAAAAAGAGGATATATGCCTGATAAAAACAATAAAATGATAGAGGTAAATATAATTGGAGAGGCAATCAAGGATGATAAAAGAGTTACAATTATAGGAGAGGGAAAGAGCCAGCTTTCTAAAAATGATATTGATAGGTTTATAAAGATAAGATTAGAAAAACTTACAGGTATGTTTGATGAAGTGTTCCCTGTATTGGTTGCCTATATGATAAGTGAGTTTGATGTTGAGGAATATGCAAGAAAAAAAGGGATTGCTTTATATTATTCTTATGATTTTTAGGAAAAAGATTGGAAATATATGCTTTGGAGTGGTTAAGGACTCGTGCAAAAATAAGTTGTACACAAAGAGTCGTTGAGACACTTGGTTGGCAAGGCGTGAGAAGCGAGCATACTACTGTATGTAAGCGACGAACAACGAAGCCAGCTAAGATGTATCGGCGGCACGACTGTACAAGTTATTTTTGCACGAGTCCTAAGTCGATAAACCTGACAAAACAGCAAAATGAGGATTGTTGTGCCCCTATTTACAGGCTATTTATCGCTCAGAAATAATGGCTGAGTAGTTACCTTACTTCAAGTTATTGAGAAGTTACAAAAACACGAGTGAATCGTTATAAATAACCCAAGTTGCCACTATGCTTGTTTGTTATTCCATCCGTATGGACATCCCCCTGCATTCGCAGGGGCAAGCTCTTGTGGGTGTCCGTGCTTCAACCTTTGCGACAATTCGCTTGAGTTTTGCGGACAAAGCCTGCCCCTGCGAATGTACGGGGACGAGCCCTGTCCCTACAATAATAACAAACCATAGACATGGATGTCAATAGGTGGCAACTTTGGTTAAATGTAACTACTCACCATAGAGGTATAGAGATAAAAGAATCCACAGAATCAGACTAAGATTATCCGCAGATTACGCAGATTACGCAGATTAAGATTTTTTTGTTTGTTGTCTTTCTTTGTATTAGAACATCTGCGTAATCTGCGTAATCTGCGGATTAATTCTTCTCTGTTTCTTTGTGGTAAATTCCCCTCGCTGAGTAGTTACGGTTAAATAAATAATTTGCATCTTATGAGGCATAATCATGAAAAAACTACCAATAGGTATTCAAACATTTGAAAAAATAATCACTGAAAATTATTGCTATGCAGATAAGACGAAAATAATCTATGAACTTATAAATCAGGGTACTTATTTCTTCCTGTCCCGTCCAAGAAGATTTGGTAAATCATTATTAATAGACACGATAAAGGATTTATTTGAAGGCAGGGAGGAGCTTTTCAATGGTTTGTGGATAGAAGACAAATGGGATTTTAGCAAGAAATATCCGGTGATAAAGATAGATTTTGGTGAGGGTGTATCAAAGAGTAGAGAAGAATTAAGAAAGAAGATAGATGAAATACTGAAGATTAATCAAGATCAACTTGGTGTCCAATGTGAATTTGAAACGATATCAGGGCGATTTAGAGAGCTTATAGCAAAGTCAGCTAAAAAATACAACCAAAGAGCAGTTGTTCTTATAGATGAATACGATAAACCGATATTAGATAACATAGAAGAACCTGTGATTGCCCAAGAGATGAGGGAGGAGTTGAAGAACCTATATTCTGTGCTTAAGTCAACGGATGCATATATTAAATTTGTAATGTTGACAGGGGTATCTAAGTTTTCTAAGGTATCGTTATTTTCAGGATTAAATAACCTTAAGGATATAACGATAGATGAAAGAGTTGCAACCATCTGTGGCTATACTCAGGATAATTTGGAGACAGTATTTAAGGAATACTTAAAAGGAATAGATTTAGAAAAGGTAAAACTGTGGTATAATGGATATTCATGGCTTGGGGAAAAGGTGTATAATCCGTTTGATATATTATTATTTCTGGATAGTCCGAGCAAGGAGTTCAGGAATTACTGGTTTGAGACAGGCAATCCGACATTTTTATTAAAGATATTGAAGGAAAGAAGATATTACATCCCAGAGTTTGAAGAGATAACGGCAGGAGAATCATTAATAGGTTCATTTGATGTAGATTGCATAGAGCCTGATGCATTATTATTTCAGACAGGATATTTGACAATAAAAAATAAAAAGCAGATAGGGGCAAAGACAGAATACACATTAACCTATCCAAACTTAGAGGTTAAAAGCTCCTTGAATGATTGTTTGCTGTTTTATCTAAATAAAGATGCACGGATTAAAGAGAATACACAATCAAAGGTTTACTCATGTATAGAGAAGTTAGATTTTGAATTATTAAAAAATACATTTTTCAGATTCTTTGCCGCCATACCCTATGAATGGTACACAAAGAACGAATTAGATAAATATGAAGGTTATTATGCCTCCATATTTTATGCTATCTTTGCCTCACTTGGATACTCTCTAAGGGTAGAGGAGTCTACCAATCGTGGGAGGATAGATATGGCGGTGATAACCGATAATACGGTGATAATATTTGAGTTTAAGATGGTAGAGGGCAAGGCTGAGCAAAACACGGCATTGGAGCAGATAAGGAATAAAAGATATTATGAGAAATACCTCGAAGCAAGTAAAGATATTTATATAGTAGGGATAGAGTTTTCCATGGTGGAGAGGAATATTGTAAGGTTTGATTGGGAAAGGGTGGGGAGTAAGGGAATCTAAGGCAGGGTCAATCTTAAGCATGATGGTTACTATTACCATTTATCTTTTCTTGCGAGGCATAATCATGAAAAAACTACCGATAGGTATTCAGACATTTGAAAAGATAATACTTGAGAACTATTGTTATGCAGACAAGACAAAGATAATCTATGAACTTATAAATCAGGGTACTTATTTCTTCCTGTCCCGTCCAAGAAGATTTGGTAAATCATTATTAATAGACACGATAAAGGAATTGTTTGAAGGCAGGGAAGAGCTTTTCAAGGGCTTGTGGATAGAAGACAAATGGGATTTTAGCAAGAAATATCCGATAATAAAGATGGATTTCGGCAACCAGAAGGCTACCTCAGGGAAAGAGCTTTCAAGCTTTATCTTAAATCAATTAAGATTTATAGCCTCAAGTAATAATTTATCCATTGAAATGACAACATACTATGAAGCATTTGAGGAACTAATAAGGAAAATATCTACAAAAAACAAGGTAGTTGTACTTATAGATGAATATGATAAGCCTATTTTAGATAACATAGAAAATCCAGAGCTTGCTAAAGAGATGAGAGAAATCCTCAAAGGTTTTTATACTATACTTAAAGGTAGCGATGCATATATCAAGTTTGTTATGCTAACAGGTGTTAGTAAATTCTCTAAGGTATCATTATTCTCAGGATTAAATAATCTATGGGATATAACATTGGAAGAAAGATTTGCAACTATCTGTGGTTATACTCAGAATGATTTGGAAACGGTATTCAAGGAATACTTAGTAGCCATAGACTTAGAAAAGGTAAAACTGTGGTATAATGGATATTCCTGGCTTGGCGAGAGTGTATATAATCCGTTTGATATACTATTATTCTTAAATAGTTCAGGTAAGGAGTTCAAAAACTACTGGTTTGAGACAGGTAGCCCGACATTTTTATTAAAATTATTGAAGGAAAGAAAGTATTACATCCCAGACATTGAAAAGATAAGGGCAGGGGAGGAATTGATAGGTGCATTTGATGTAGATTTTATAGAACCAGCAGCATTATTATTTCAGACAGGCTATCTTACGATAAAAGAGAAAAAGAACTTAGGTGATAATATTTACTTTACACTTTCCTATCCTAATCTTGAAGTAAAAAAGAGCCTAAATGAGTATATTGTCAGCTATTTTATTTCTAATGCCGAGATGAATCAATTGGCAAGGATAGAGATATATGAGGCAATAGAGGAGATGAATCTTGAGTCTTTGCAAGACATATTCTTCAGGCTCTTTGCTGCCATACCCTATGAATGGTATATAAAGAATGAATTGGACAAATATGAAGGCTATTATGCTTCAATATTTTATGCTGTCTTTGCCTCACTTGGATACTCTCTAAGGGTAGAGGAGTCTACCAATCGTGGCAGGATAGATATGTCCATAATAACCGAAAAACTCGTGATAATATTTGAGTTTAAGGTAGTGGATGGAGAACGAGAACAAAATACGGCATTGGAACAGATAAAAAACAAAAGGTATTATGAGAAATACATAGAAGCAAATAGAGCCATTTATATAATAGGGATAGAATTTTCCAGGGTAGAGAGAAATATCGTCAGGTTTGATTGGGAGAAAGTGGAGGGTAAAGGGATAGAAGGTAGTGTCTCGTCAACCGTGCAATGTAGTAAATAATTATGACCGCCAATGATGTTATTGTATCTGACATGATTCCAATATACACTACCTACTCTACTGGAAGTATGAGGTTAGGCACATCAGGCAGCACATATAATACGGCGATCTACAATGATGACAATGCCTCTGATAGCGCAACAGACGCATGTGCTAACTGGAATTCGACAACTAAGGTAGTAACATTTATTTTAAGGAATATCCCTGTCGGGAAAGGTGGAAGATTATATTATCAGGTAAGGATTGACTAATAGCTGCTTGTGGGCAAAAACCAGAAATTAGAATACAGAAAAGAGTAGTATCCAAGAGTAAACATATCTAACTTTAAGTGACTGTTCAGGATATCGGAGAGGGTAATATAGCTCATGCCTTCCTCCCAAGATTTACAATGTTCCATATTTACTAAACACAAGAGGAAGTTTGAGTGGTTACTATTTTTCTCTCTATGTTTCTATGGTAATCTATTACCATTCATCTTTTCTTGCGAGGCATCATCATGAAAAAACTACCAATAGGTATTCAAACATTTGAAAAAATAATACTTGAGAATTATTGTTATGCAGACAAGACGAAGATAATCTATGAACTTATAAATCAGGGCACTTATTTCTTCCTATCTCGTCCAAGAAGATTTGGTAAATCATTATTAATAGACACGATAAAGGATTTATTTGAAGGCAGAGAAGAGCTTTTCAAGGGTTTGTGGATAGAAGACAAATGGGATTTTAGCAGGAAATATCCGGTGATAAAGATAGATTTTGGTGAAGGTGTATCAAAAAGTAGGGAAGAATTAAGGGAAAAGATAAATGAAACACTGAAGACTAATCAAGATCAACTTGGTGTAACATGTGAATTTGAAACAATATCAGGGCGTTTTAGAGAACTCATAGCAAAATCAAATGTGAAATATAATCAAAGGGTAGTTATTCTTATAGATGAATATGATAAGCCAATCTTAGACAACATAGAAACCCCAGAGATTGCTCAGGAGATGCGAGAAGAGCTTAAGAATCTATATTCTGTTCTTAAGTCAGCCGATGCAGATATCAAGTTTGTCATGCTGACAGGGGTATCTAAATTCTCTAAGGTGTCATTATTCTCAGGATTAAATAATCTATGGGATATAACATTGGAAGAAAGATTTGCAACCATTTGTGGTTATACACAGAATGATTTGGAAACAGTATTTGCGGAGCATTTAGTAGCCGTAGATTTAGAGAAGGTAAAGCTATGGTATAATGGGTATTCATGGCTTGGTGAGGGTGTATATAATCCGTTTGATATACTATTATTCTTAAATAGTTCAGGCAAGGAGTTCAGGAATTACTGGTTTGAGACAGGCAGTCCTACTTTTTTGTTAAAACTATTGAAAGAGAGAAAGTATTACATGCCTGATCTTGAGGAGATAAGAGCAGGGGAGGAATTGATAGGTGCATTTGATGTAGGCTTT
>JAZDHC010000034.1:0-6803 GCA_043806395.1 Candidatus Desantisiibacteriota bacterium
AATTAATCCGCAGATTACGCAGATTACACAGATGTTCTAATAAAAGAAAGACAAAAAAATCTTAATCTGCGTAATCTGCGTAATCTGCGGATAATCTTACATCTGAGTCTGTGGTGAATTCCTTTACCTGAGTAGTTACCTTTCATGTTCTTTATCACACCACGAAGGAGAACAGATTATGGAAGAAATGCTGACAACACCAACCAGAATGCCTGAGGATGGAGAGATTGAAAAGTCTCTTAGACCAGGGGGGTTTTCTGAGTTTATAGGTCAAAGCAAGCTAAAGGAAAATTTAGAGGTATTCATTCAGGCTGCTAAGGCTCGAAAAGAATCCTTGGATCATATTCTTTTTTATGGTCCGCCTGGGCTGGGGAAGACAACCCTGTCAAATATCATTGCCTTTGAACTGGGGGTCAATATAAAGTCTATCTCCGCACCTATTCTGGAAAGACCCGGGGATCTGGCTGCTATCCTGACAGATCTTTCTCCATTTGATGTCTTGTTTATTGATGAAATTCATCGATTAAATCGTATGACTGAAGAACTGCTTTATCTGGCTATGGAAGACTTCAAGCTCGATATTCTTATTGGCAAGGGTCCCTCTGCAAAATCCGTAAGAATCGATTTACCTCTATTTACCCTTGTTGGAGCAACTACCCGTGCAGGACAACTTACCTCACCCTTAAGGGATAGGTTTGGAATAATCAACAGAATGGACTTTTATTCACAGGAAGAGATGCAGCAAATAGTTGACCGTGCTGCCGGGATTCTTCAGATACAAATAGATGGGTTTGGTATAGAAGAGATTGCCAAACGCTCCCGGGGAACACCCAGAATATCCAATCGTCTCTTAAAAAGAATACGGGACTTTGCTCAGGTTAAAGGGGATGGCAGGATTACCCGTGAGATAGCCTGCCTTGGTCTTGATGCCTTAGAGGTGGATGAATATGGATTGGATGCCATGGATAGAAAAATAATGGAGACAATAATTGATAAATTTCGTGGTGGTCCGGTAGGGCTTAGCACCCTGACTATTGCTGTAAGTGAAGAGACAGTAACCGTGGAAGATGTATATGAACCTTATCTGGTAAAGATAGGTTTCCTTGAAAGGACGCCCCGTGGTAGAAGGGCAACAGAGCTGGCATATAAGTATTTCAAGAGGAATATCTTTTGATGTATCGTCCAGATTGCCAATTTGCCTCCTTCAGCAAGTCTTGAGAAAAATAAGAGAAAAATAAATATGAAGTACATCATGGTGTGAGGATTACTGATTCGGCTTTAGTTGCTGCGGCTAATCTCTCTGCCCGCTATATTTCTGCGAGGCAGCTTCCAGACAAGGCAGTAGATTTGATGGATGAAGCTGCCTCTTGCCTTAGAATCGAGATTGACTCACTGCCAGAGGAGTTGGATGAAATTAGGCGACGAATAATGCAGCTTGAAATTGAATCTCAGGGGTGGTAACAGATGATAACTAAAGAAAAACTGCTTGAAATGTTAAGCGACCTCGAATCAGCACGGATTGAGCGAACAATTGCAACTAAGGATACCGATAAATTTTCACAGGCAGTGTGTGCCTTTGCCAATGATATGTCTGATTCGCGTGAGACTGGGTATCTGATTGTGGGAATCAACGATAACGGAAACCCTTCGGGTTTAACAGTTACCGATCAGCTTTTACAGAATCTCGCTGCACTGCGTTCTGACGGCAATATTCTGCCGTTACCCGCGATTACGGTTGAAAAAGTCGCCTTGCCTGATGGTGAAGTTGCGGTTGTAGAGGTATTGCCATCCGATATTCCGCCGGTTAGATACAAAGGGCAAGTATGGATTCAAGTAGTACCCCGTAAAGCAATCGCAAGCGAACAAGAAGAACGCATTCTCACCGAAAAAAGAATTGCCCGATCCCACAGCTTTGATTCCTTGCCAATGCAGGATGCCGGAATAAGCAACATTTCTATCCCTATATTTCACGATTATCGTGGACAGGTGATTGCGAAAGATGTGATTGATGCCAACAACCGTACCGTGGAAGAACAGCTTGCATCGTTGCGTTTTTTTGATGTCACAAGAAATTGTGTTACAACCGCGGGAATTTTATTGTTTGGAGTCAATCCACGATTTTATTTACCAGGGGCGTATGTACAATTTCTTCGTTTTCAGGGCACTACAATGACTGATTTACCGCTTGACCAGATGGAAATCTCAGGAACACTTCCGGTTATTGCGAATATACTTCGAGATAAATTTCGTTCTTATAATCGAATGATTATGAAAAACGGCAATCCTCAGCCAGAGTTTGAAATCGATGCAAAAACCTTTCTGGTAACTATTTGCAGAAGGCAATCATGAATTTGAAACCATGGCATACCGTTGTTGTTCCTCACGAAGATCTTCGTGATGGTAAACCAACTCATCTATATGCAAGCCAACCATTAAAAATTGACTAAATCAACGGAGTCATTAATGTAGCAGAGGTCTTTAGACCTCCAATAGATGGAAGGCTAAAGCCTTCCGCTACAAAAATTATAGGTACTTATGGTCTGGTGCTTAGTGGCAAATCTTCATCTTACACATTTAGTAGCGACGATGCGAGAATTCCACACTTTATTGAGCAATTACAAAAATCCACATTCCAAGGATGCTATGATGAGTTTTCTATCACTCGCTTATTTTTACACATCAAATATCACCTGAATCTCCCATCCGCATCCGGTATCCTCAATTCTTAGCTGATGATAGGTTACAGTCTTTATCTCTTGCAATAACTGATGTTTTTCAGGGGTATATTTTTCGCCGTATGCCTTTGCATGAATGGAGGTTGGTGTTAATTCCAGTACAGTAACCTTATTAAACACCATCTGCTTTACGGAAGAATGGTACAATAACTCACTCAGGAAACCTACAAGCACCTCATCCTGATTGTACCCGGTTATTGAAATATCTATGGATTTTTTATGAGTGATATTGTCTGTTTCTGCAAGAAGGGTGAACATTCCATAGGCTATATTAGTAAATGCCTCTTCCTTTGTATTTCCATAGGCTATTATGCCAATATCTGCTGTATGTTCAAAGAAGTCAAACCTCTTCGGATTCAGAATGGGCGTAATATCCATGATATTGTCCATAACCATAATGGTATCCATATTGGGAGAGATAACCCGGAACAAAATGTTCCACACCGGTGAGAATATATCCTATGATATTTGCATGAGCATTTGACAGGAATGACCTTGTTTTATCAAGAGCCTCCCGTTGAGTTCTCCATGTTTGAACAACAATAACAACACCATCAACCAATGTCCCTATTATCCCTGTATCAGTGATAGCAAGTACCGGGGGTGTATCTACAATAACATAATCAAAACGATTTTTAAGCTCAACCAGCAGATCCCGCATCCGATGAGAACCCAAAAGCTCTGAGGGATTAGAGGGTATCTTGCCTGAGGTAAGTATGGTCAGATTTTCTGCTTTGGTTTTCTTAAAGACAGCATCTAATTCTACCCCTCTTGTGAGGATATCTGATACCCCTCCCTCCATTCTTAACCCTAACAAGTTATGAACATTTGGTTTTCTCAAGTCGCAGTCGACTAAAAGAATATTTTTATGCAGGTCATGAGCCAGGGCAACAGCCAGATTAACAGAGGTAGTTGTTTTACCCTCGCAATGAAGAGAGCTTGATAGAGCAATAAGTCGCGGGGGGTTTTCAGGGTTTATCCGTTGGAGATTGGTTCGTATCATTCGATATTGTTCGGAGATTGGTGTTTTTGGGCTATGATAGGTTACAATTCGAGCATCTATTCCCGAATCATCCCTTGAGTAAGCAATAGATGTAGACGCAAACCCATCTGGTTTTTCTTTTTTCTTTGCTTCTGGTGCTTTCTTTTCCCTTATGCTTGTGAGTAAGTTTTCTGGCAATGTATTCCTCCAGTAGAAATTTTTCAGGTATCAGGTTTTTAGTCATACCTCATACCTTACTTTGTAGTACTCCCGCTATTCTTTCCAAACATGCTCTCAAATAGATTTGACAGGGAAAGATATTGCATAAAAGGGGAGCTAATCCGTCCCAAGGTATCAGTTATCCGGGGCACCAGAGCCATAGGAACATAAACAATATCTCCGGAATCTAACTTTATATCCTTTTCCATGTTACCCTTATAAAGGATATTGTAAAGATTTATTATTCTTGTAACAGGCTGTGGTTTTCCTGGGGTAATGACCTTTACCCTTTTCAGATCAGCCTCTTTCGTGGGCAATCCAGCCTTTAAGACAGCTTCTCGAATAGTAATATATTCACCACCAATTGGGAATTTCCCTGGCTGCATTACCTGTCCTAAAATATAGACTTTTTTGCTGAAATATCCAAGAATGGTGATGGTAATTTTTGGGGTTTCAATATACTTGCTGAGCTTTTCGTATAATACCTTTTCTAATTCAACAATGGTTAATCCCTCAACCTTTATGTCACCGAGTATAAGCTGGGTAATATTTCCGGCAGGATCAACCTTAAATTCACCGCTCATATCAGGATTTTCCCAGACAACAACTCTGATTATATCTTCAGGTCCAAGAATATAAGAAGAACCTTCCTGAGCAAAACTAATATTCACCCCAAGAAAAAAAAGAACCCAACCAAGGATAATTATCTTTTGTAGTTTCAATTTCTCTCCCCCTTAATGCTATGTAACTATAATACCATAATTTTTCTGATTTGTCAATAAAATTTGCAGCCTGTGCCAAAAAATGCATTAAAAAATAATCTACATCTATTGTGATTTGTGTGGCTAAATAGAAAAAGGTATGGTATAATGAAATCATGTAACTACTCAGACACAAGGGAGGATTACGGATGAACATATCGGTGATAATTATTACCCATAATGAGGAAAAAAATATATTGGCATGCTTGTCCAGTGTTAAATGGGCAAATGAGCTATTGGTGGTGGATGCCGTTAGCACAGACAATACAAAAAAACTTGCAGAGGAATTTGGCGCCAAGGTTTTTCAAGCAGAGTGGCAGGGATATGGCAAGCAGAAGAATTATGCCTTGAGTCTTGCTAATGGTGATTGGATACTCTCACTTGATGCTGATGAACGGGTAACACCAGAATTGGCTGAAGAGATTCAAGCAGTGGTGCAAAATTCCCAAATGGATGGCTATCAAATTTCTCGTAAAGCATACTTCCTATGCAAGTGGATCAGGCATAGCGGGTGGTATCCAGATTATTGTTTAAGGCTTTTTCGAAAGGATAAAGCCAGATTTGTGGAGAAACCAGTGCATGAATTCGTGGAATTAGACGGCAAGAGGGATCAATTAAAGGGTGCATTGCTTCATTATACAGACACATGTCTGGAGCATTATCTCCATAAACTCTGTTGCTATACCACTCTGGCGGCAAATGAACTTGTAACAAAGAACAAAAAGGCATCGCTTGGGGATATTATTATCAGGCCATTGTTTATCTTTATAAAGATGTATATTTTGAAGAAGGGATGGATGGATGGGATGCATGGGTTTATTCTGGCTGTTCTTTCATCATTTTATGTTTTTGTGAAATATGCTAAGTTGTGGGAAAAGGGGATTGCTTGCCACGGAGATACGGAGAAAAAGCAGAAATAATCCCCTTGAGAGGGCAGGTGCAAGACCTGCCCCTACGACGGAGTATGTTCTTCTCAGCAATCCTCTTCGTTCTCTGCGGTTAATTATGGTAATTTTTGCAAGTATATTCCTTTATATCCTTACTTCTGATACGGTCGTAGCGTATCAGAAAAAGGTGTTGACAGGTATTTAATTTTATTGTATAATTAGTCATAAAGTTAGCTGAAATTTCGCCTCAAGGATTTTATTATGATTATCACTGAAGTTATTTGGAAAGAGGAATTTGTTAAGAAGATTGAAAGCAAACACAAGGTGACTACTTTTGAGGTAGAAGAAGTTTTACGAGATAAAAGGAAAGTCCGTTGTATGACAAAGGGAGATGTTAAAGGAGAAAATGTATATTTATCCTTGGGACAAACTAATACAGGACGCTATCTTTCTGTATTCTTTATTTTGAAAAAGAATCACAGTGTATTACCTATTAGTGCCCGTGATATGGACAATAAAGAAAGGAGGCAATATGAACGCAAATAGTAAAAAAAATGCAATTCCTATGCACTTTAGAAGTGAAGAAGCCGCAAGCAAGTTTTGGGATACACATTCTGCCGCCGATTATTGGGACGAAATGGAAGAAGTAGAAATGGAATTTGATATTAAGAAACATACATTTCTGGTACCTCTAAATGATCGAATTTACCAATTAGTTAGACAACGAGCAGAAGCAGAACATGCTACAATCGAGCATATAGTGAATATCCTGTTGGATCGCAATTTGACAGGAACAATAGCATCATAGTTTGAATTATGGTAACTACTCAGATAAAGGAATTTGCCACAGAGAAACAGAGGAATTAACAGCAATCAGGAAAAAGAAACCACACTATTCAGCCACGAATTACACGAATGAACACGAATGAGAAGAGAATAACAATTCTACTGAATTTTGGAAAAGAAAAATTCGTGTAAATTCGTGTTCATTCGTGGCTAAAAATCTCCGTATTCAGCAGGGTAGGAGATCTGTATTTTTAAGGAGATAAACTAAAATGGCAGTGGATATGATGATGAAAATGTGTTGGTTCATTGGGAATCGTAATTTTTCATTCAATAATTTAGCGACTTTTCCGTATTCGTGAGGCGGTATCTCCACCCCAGATACAGAGGTTTTTTTAGGCATAAAAGGCAACTCAAGATTATCCTACTTAATCAC
>JAZDHC010000035.1:0-23187 GCA_043806395.1 Candidatus Desantisiibacteriota bacterium
CAAAGGCACAAAGGCACGAAGGAATACACAAAGGAAGATATTCTTAGTGTTTTCTTAGTGTCTTGGTGTCTTAGTGGCAAATCTCTATCTTACACATTTAGTAGTGGCATTGCGAGTTCCACACTTTATTGAGCAATTACATAATTAGTGTGTTTGTCCTGATGGCTGAATAATTCCAATCTTACCCAATTTCACTGCCTACAGCCTTACGAAGTATTTGCTGTAATCTGTTGCGTCCAATCCCCTGACTTCCTTGATTATTTGGTAAAATAACAATTGCTGGCAAAGGTAATGATTGAATCTCCTGAATCTGCTGCTCACATTGCTTGAACACATCCTCAGTCACAAAGATAATGGAATAATTCTTATTCAGAATACCTTTTAATATCTCATTTGCATCCTTAATATCTTTTATTGAATAGATAACAAACCCAAATGCCTTGAATGGCCAGATAGTATCCTTATCCCCAATAATAGCTATATTAGACATAGTTTCGCCTCAATCTTATCCGTATTGTATTCTCTGACATGTGATTTAGTCTGGATACGAAGATTATTCTTAACATATTTGTTTCCATCTCTTTTAGAAAATAATAACTGATTAATGGCTCTGGACCAAAAAATATCAGGTTAGCCTGTTTCAGGTAATTAAGGATGTGATTATCTGAGGCAACCTCATACTTCCAGAACAATCTTTCCTCTACCCAACCATCCATTATCGGGTCATGATACTCCTTAATCTCTGAAAGCATATCCCATGGGTGGACAAAGAGCCTGAAAAAGAAATCCTTGCTTATACTCCCTCCATCAAAAAGCATATCCCGAAGATAAGCTATCTCAGCCTTAGCATGAGCCAATCGGAGAAAGGTATGAATATTTATGAGGTCAATTTGCTTCTGATAAAGGGTAACAAAAAAAGTATGCCTGCCCATTCTGGCTTCTGTTGTTAAATATTGCCACATAAATCTATCAATAATCTGACTTATCTGGGATACATTCTCGTTTCCCTCCATCCCTGCAATTGCCTCATTAGCTGCATTCCTCAGGTATTTTGGCAATTTTTTCCCTTTATTCTTAACCATTGCCTGAATATCCTCTACGGAAGTCAGACCAAGCGTGCTGAATGGTTCATCCACAGGTTCATCAGAATATTTTGTTTCAAGCAATATCTTGAGGTTGTAAAAGTCATGGGGAATACGAAGAAGGTGGATATAATGCTGCTCTGGAGACAATGCCTCCAAGAAATTCAAAACCCTGTTCAGCTCATTACTCAACCCATCCTCAAAATCAAATGGATTTTCGACAACATTGAAAGCCTCAGCATATTCTGTATTTCGCAGAATGGATAATATCCTTGTCCCATCCTCAGCAGCTATCAATCGTTCTATTGTTGGTTTATCTAACAGATATTTTTCTAAAGCTCTAACCCTTGCTACAGCATAAGTATATCTGGTATCAGTCATTGTTATTTCCCCTGAAACAGGATAGAAGCCACATCATATGTTATCTCTTCCTTAATCTGGTGCAGCATTGCCTCAAAGCTATAGTTCATCTCTTTTTTTCCCCATTGGAGAATAAAACCACCACTACCAGTCCGCACCTCCTGGGATATTACCAGACTGCCATTTATTTGAGTATTTATATCCTGAACCACTTCATTAATTATTTGCTGCCTTTTGCTGCCTACAAGAATAACGGTTTCTTCCCTTGTCTGAACCGCATCAAGCAACAGCTGTTTCATAAATACCCCATACTCATCATCATTTAGATTCCTCAAATACTCAAGGCTATTAACGAAAGCAGTCTCAATCTGTCGTTGCTTTTTGCTCAAAAGCTGTTTTCGTAATTCAAGTCTGGCAATAGCCATAATCTGCCGTTTTTCCTCTTCAGCACTGTGCTGAACCCGTTTTAACAAATCTTGCTTTGTCTGCTCAGCCTTTTCTTGTGCCTGAGCAATAATTTTTGCAGACTGCTTGCTTGCCTCATCTTTAATCAATTGTGCAGATTGCTGTGCATCTAATTGAATTCGATTGAGAATATCCTCAAGTGCCATATCGTCCTCCAGTGGAAGGCTAAAGCCATCCGCTACCCCAGCTTAATATTTCCGAGTAACAAAATAGTAGTTAACAAACCCAGAATGGCATAGGTTTCAACAACCACGGCAAAGATCATTGCCTTACCTACCTCTTCTGGTCTTTTTGCTACAACACTACACCCTGCGACAGCACACCTGCCCTGATATATGGCTGAAACTAATCCTGTTATAGCCAATGGCAGGCAAGCAAATATTATCTGCCAACCCTGAGGAATGGTTATAGCTGCTGAATTAATGCCAATCAACTTATTAAGCACCAGAAACAAACCAACCAATCCATAAATCCCCTGAGTGCCTGGCAATGACTGCAAGATAAGTAATCTACCAAATTTTTCAGGATCCTCAGTTATCACACCTGCCCCTGCCTGTCCAGCAACCCCACAACCATAAGAAGAACCACAACCCGGCAACGCTGCTGCCAATGCTGCCCCACAAAGAACCAATGCAAATCCGTCCATATTTAACCTCCTCGTTTCTCTGTAACCTACAGCCTAATTGTCTACAGCCTATCCACCTGTATTCTATTATATCATATGCTCAATTAAATGTCAAGTGAGGAAAACGATGTCCAAGGGCAAACGCATCTAAATTATGCTATATCATCCATCTATTGCCCTGCCATTTCTGCAAGAAGATGAAAAATAGAAAATAAAATGTTTGACAAATTAGGCATAATCAAGTATAATTATAGAATCAGTAATTTTTTTTCTGCGTTTTTTCTCATATCCTGCAATGAACTATTATCAAAAAAAGGAGTATTATACCCAATGAAAATACCATTACTTGATCTAACCAAACAATACCAGTCAATAAAACAAGAGATTGATCAGGCTGTCATGAATGTCCTGGAAAAGGGAAACTTTGTCTTAGGGGAAGAGGTGAACTTGTTGGAACAAGAGATTGCCGCATCTTGTGGGGCAAGGTATGGCGTAGGGGTAAACTCAGGCACAGATGCCCTTCTTTTATCTCTGATGGCTTATGGAATAGGTAGGGGAGATGAGGTTGTTACTACACCATTTACCTTTATTGCTACGGCTGAGGTCATAGCATTTCTGGGGGCAAAACCTGTGTTTGTTGATATTGATCCCAAAACATTTAACATTGATGTAAAAAAAATCGAGCACGAAATAAATAAAAAGACAAAGGCTATTATTCCGGTACATCTTTATGGTCAGATGGCTGATATGGATCCCATCATGGATTTAGCTAAAAAATATAATCTCGTAGTAATCGAGGATGCAGCTCAGGCTATTTTTGCAAAGTACAAGGAAAGCTATGCAGGGAGCATTGGTCATACTGGATGTTTCTCCTTTTTTCCAGCAAAAAATCTTGGGGCATATGGTGACGGTGGCATGATATTAACCAATGATGAGGAGAAGGTAGAAAAACTAAAAATGCTGCGAAATCATGGTTCAAGAGTCAAATATCATCATGCCCTTCTTGGATGTAATAGCCGTCTTGATGAAATTCAGGCAGCTATCCTGAGGGTAAAAATACGGTATATCCACTCTTGGACACAAGAAAGAAAACAAATCGCTAAAGGATACAATGAGTCCCTATCAGACATTTCATGGCTTACAATTCCGTTTGAAGAGGAATGGAATGAGTGTGTTTATAATCAGTATACCCTCAGGGTGCAACAAAGGGACAAATTTCAAAAGTATCTAACCGAAGCTGGCATACCTACTGCTATTCACTACCCCATGCCATTGCATTTGCAGGAAGCATTCTCGTTTTTAGAACATAAGGAAGGAGACTTTCCTGAGAGCGAAAAGGCATCTTCAGAGGTTATCTCTTTGCCCATATATCCTGAATTGACAGGTGAACAAAGGGAGAAGGTGATTGAAGTGATAAGAGATTTTGAGTTGTGCAATCAGGATTTTCAGCATGATTCAAAAAACAGATAATTGAGGAATTACACCCTAATTCCTGCCAGCGGGGGACATTGCGGATAACTATTCTATCAAAAAATCCTGCAACTCCTGAGTTATTTTCATGCTGCGGAGTTTTTCTAATACATTTTTTTCTATTTGCCTTATCCTTTCTCTGGTAAGCCCCAAAATTTTTCCAACCTCTTCAAGGGTATGAGGTTCCATACCATCTAATCCAAATCTTAATTTTAGCGTCATTTTTTCTTTTTCTGGGAGCATATTAAGTATAACATCAATTTTTTCCTGAAGCATTCGTAGGAATGAAGCCTTTGCAGGGGAAAGGGTTTCTTTATCTTCAATCAAATCACCAAATTGACTTTCCCCATCAATGCCTACAGGTGAGTCAAGGGAAATAGGCTCTTGAGCAACATTGATTAACTCAATCACCTTTTGCACAGGCAGGTTCATCTTTTCTGCTATCTCTTCTAATTCTGGCTCTCTTCCTAATTGTTGAGCAAGCAACTGAATGGTTCGCATACATCGATTAATTATCTCTACCATATAGATGGGCACCCTGATAGTTCTTGACTGGTCAGAGATGGCTCTTAAGATAGATTGTTTTATCCACCAGATAGCATAAGTGCTGAACCGATAGCCCTCCATATAGTTATACCTGTCCACAGCCTTAACCAACCCCAGATTGCCTTCATTGATAATATCAAGCAGGCTCATCACACCACCCTGTATATATCTTTTAGCAATTGTGACCACTAACCGTAGGTTTGCCTCTATAAACTTTCTTTTTATATTTTCAATCTCTGCCTCAAGTGTATCTACCTGATGAAGCCTATCCTTAATCTCTTCTATGGATAATTCTGCTAACGAGTGAGGTAGGGTATAGCTCTGATTTTCGATTTCTGCTTCCTGCCTACTGCCTCCTGTCTCCTGCTGTTTGCTCCCTGCCCATTTTTCATTCCATTTGCGAAACCTTTTTGCAGACATGCCCAGCTGTATCTCTATTTCCTTAAGTTTTATTCTTTTTTTTTCCATTTCCATGGCTAATTCTCTTTCTTCATTAGCATCTAAAAGAGAAATCTGGTTAATGTCCTTAAGATATGCTTTCATTGGTGAGTCAGATATATTATTTTTACCATTTTTCTTTTTGTTAATCGCAGATTTTACCTCTATCTCTTCTGGGAGTATCTCTTCATATTCCTCAAGATGTGAAAAGATGTCCTCTAATTGTGAGGGATCAATACAATTATCATCAAGTATTTCATCAATATTATTATCCTGATAATTTTTCATATGAAAATCCTCGTTTTGTTTTGCACCAAAGACACAAAGGTCGCACAAGATTATTTCTTTGTAATACTCATTGTTTCTAACATGCTAACAGTATAGCAGAAAAAGGGATATATTGCAAGCTTATTTATTTACTTGCAAGACAAAAGTCTTGACTGCTGAGTAGATTTGTGATATACTACGAGTCTGTTACAAAATAAAGATTAGGAGTATAAAAAACATGATTTCTGCTAATAATGTATCGCTACACTATGGTCAACGAAAGCTCTTCTCCAATGCAAACATTCTCTTTTCGCCTGGCAATTGCTATGGATTGATTGGTGCCAATGGTTCGGGTAAATCAACATTCTTAAAAATCCTCTCTGGTGAGGTCAGTCCGACTACCGGAGATATTGTTATCTCTCCGGGTAACCGAATATCTACATTAAAACAGGATCAGTTTGCTTTTGATGAATGTCTGATATTAACTACGGTTATTATGGGGCATAAAAAGCTCTACGAAATTATCCTTGAAAAAGATGAAATATATTCCAGAACTCCTTTTACAAATGAGGATGGGATGCGGGTTGCAGAGCTTGAGGGAGAGTTTGCTGAACTTCAGGGATGGAATGCTGAATCTGATGCAGCTAAACTATTAATCGAGCTTGGCATTGAGGAATCGCTGCACACAGTGCAGATGAAACAATTAGAGGCAGGCCAGAAGGTGCGGGTATTGTTGGCACAGGCATTATTTGGTAATCCAGATATTCTCCTGCTGGATGAGCCTACCAACTATCTGGATGTTGAGTCATGTATGTGGCTTGAAGAATTTCTCTGCACTTTTGACAATACCGCTATTATTGTCTCACATGACAGACATTTCTTAGATAAAGTCTGTACCCATATTGCGGATATTGATTTTGGCAAGATAAGTCTTCATCCCGGCAATTATTCGTTTTGGTTAGAAGCAAGCCAGCTTATGGCACAGCAACAAAGTAAATCTAATAAAAAGATAGAAGAACAACGAAAAGAATTAAAAGACTTTATTGCACGGTTTTCCAGTAATGCGTCCAAGGCAAAGCAAGCCACCAGCCGCAAAAAGATCCTTGAAAAACTTACCATAGATGATATTGAACCCTCTTCTCGCAAGTATCCTTATATCAGTTTTGAACAGGAACGCGAGGCAGGTGATGAAATCCTGAGCATAAACAATCTATCTAAAACAGTTGATGGAGAGGTTTCGTTTAAGCGATTGAATATTACCATTAATAAGGGTGATAAAGTCGCTTTTGTAGGCACAAATGATCTTGCCAAGACAATACTTTTTCAGATTTTGATGAATGAGAATTCAGCTGATAGTGGATTTTTTAAGTGGGGTTCTGCAACCAAGCGAGCGTATTTTCCAAGAGACAATACCACATTCTTTAATAATGTGGATTTATCTGTTGTTAACTGGCTCAGGCAGTATTCAGTAAACAATGATGAGGAATATATCCGTGCCTTTTTGGGTCGGATGCTTTTTTCAGGCGAAGAGTCTCTTAAATCAGTAAATGTCCTATCCGGAGGAGAAAAGGCAAAATGTATGTTAGCCCGCATGATGGTTTCACAGCCAAATGTACTTATTCTGGATGAGCCAACCAATCACCTTGATCTGGAAGCAATCACCTCATTAAACAAGGGAATGGAGAAATTCCCCGGGACAATCTTATTTTCTTCCCATGATCATCAGTTAATCCAGACTGTAGCCAACCGCATCATCGAGATCTCGCCCAATGGGTATATTGACAGCGTGAACACAACCTATGATGATTATCTGTCGAGTGAACGGATGAAACAGCAACGACATGAATTGTATGCAATCGCTGGATAGAGAAGGAGAGTACAATGAATCGCTTCAAATTAATTTTTCCTGCTCTTTTTTTGATTTGCCTTGCATTGAATACACTGACTGGAAATCAAGCATATGCCCAATCAAAGCAAATCATGGAGCAATTAAAAATCCCTGATTCAGGCTATATTCAATTCATCACCACTCTGAATGGATCAACTAACATAGGTCGAATTGTTGCAATTGGGAATGAGGAAATCAGTTTTCAAACAGATTCAGGAACGCTGACCATTCCTATCCCAAAGATCAAAAAAATTCGACAAATGCCTGTAGCATCTATTAATAACGGAGAATATTGGTTTCCTAATCCTAATACCACCCGGCTCTTCTTTGCCCCAACTGGACGCATGTTGAAAAAAGGTGATGGCTATTTCCAGGATATTTATCTTTTCTTTGTCAATACTGTCTATGGCTTGACTGATAACTTGACAATTGGAGGGGGTACATCCATTTTTCCTGGTGTGGACATTGACAAACAAATATTCTACTTGATGCCAAAGGTTGGATTAAAAGCCACAGAAAATCTCAATTTAGCAGCAGGTGCTTTAGCAATTCGGATACCATTTGACGATAAAGCATCAGCTGTAGGTATCCTTTACGGTGTGGGAACTTATGGAAAACCGGATGCCAGCATCACTGCTGGACTGGGTTATGGATTTGTTGATCAGGAGGTTGCAAGCAAACCCATGATCATACTGGGTAGCGAAAAACGAATATCAAGACGCATTACATTGGTTAGTGAAAATTGGATTTTCCCTGGTGTGGATAATCCACTCGTTTCCTATGGTGTGCGTTTCTTTGGCGAAGGATTAAGTGTTGACATGGCCTTTTTTAATACAATAGGCGAAAACTTCTTGTTCCCCGGTATTCCATATATTGATTTTGTATTTTGTTTTTAACTACTCAGGGAGAGGAATTCACCACAGAGACACGGAGAACACAGAGAACCACAAGAGATTTTCAGGATGTTTTTAGGGTGTTCCCCTACGATTTAAGGCAATATCAATTATGCAAGAGAAGTGAAAGATAAGAAACAATGGCATTCCCCTTAGTAAAGGGGGATTGGGGTTGTTTTTCATCAATTCTCTGTGTTCTTCGTGTTCTCTGTGTCTCCGTGGTGAGTAGTTACAAATATTATAAGGAGGATCGTATGTCATTAAAACCAAAAAAGATTGTTCTGGCTTATTCAGGCGGATTGGATACATCCGTGATGATTCAGTGGCTAAAGGAGCAGTATGATGCTGAGATTATTGCCTTTGCTGCTGATCTGGGACAGGGTGAAGATTTGGCACCCTTGAAGGAAAAAGCATTGGCTACAGGTGCGAGTAAGATCTATATTGAGGATCTCCAGGAGGAATTTGTAAATGAGTACATCTTTCCTGCCCTTAAAGCAGATGCTGTGTATGAAAAAAAATACCTGCTGGCTACAGCCCTTTCCAGACCATTGATTGCTAAAAAATTGGTGGAAATAGCTAACTTAGAGTCCGCAGATGCGGTTGCTCATGGGTGTACAGGCAAGGGGAACGATCAGGTAAGGTTTGAGGTGGGTATTTCAACCCTTGCCCCTGAACTGCAAATATTAGCCCCAGCCAGAGGATGGGAATTTAAGTCAAGAGAAGAAGAAATGGAGTATGCTCAAAAGCATAATATCCCTGTTTCAGTGAAAAAAGGCAGCCTTTATAGTATTGATAAAAACCTCTGGGGGATAAGCGTGGAGTGTGGGGTCATAGAAGACCCTGCAATTGAACCGCCGGATGATAGCTACATAATAGTTTCTCACATAAACAATACGCCAGATGTCCCTGAATATGTAGAGATAGAGTTTGAGACAGGTGTGCCAGTGGGCATGAATGGTGAAAAAATGAAGCCTGTGGAGCTTATCACAAGATTAAATATCCTTGGTGGCAAACATGGTGTAGGCAGGGTGGATATGGTGGAAAACAGGGTAATAGGTATTAAGTCCAGAGAGGTTTACGAAGCCCCGGCAGCATATATCCTGCACGAGGCACATTGGGCACTTCAGGCTCTGGTTCTGGATCGCGAATGTAGCCATTTTAAGGAAACAGTGGCTTTGAAATATGCGGAATTAGTATACTATGGTCTCTGGTTTACCCCATTAAAAAATGCTCTTGATGCCTTTGTGGATACAACCCAGGCTTTCGTTACGGGTACGGTAAGGCTAAAGTTGTATAAGAGTAGTGTAAATATTGCTGGTAGGATGTCCCCATTTTCCCTGTACAGCCATAAATTGGCTACCTATGATGCTGAGGATGCTTTTGATCATACGGCGGCAGAGGGGTTTGTGAAGATATGGGGACTGCCGTATAAGCATAATCGTGTAATTGGAGAGACATGCAATGTGCAAGATAAAATATTCATGCGTATGAATCCATGAATAAACTCAAATGGCTCGGAATACTTATCAGCATTATCTTATTGGGACTGATCATCTGCAAGATAGACCTGACAGCGTTTGGAAAAGCCTTGGTTGGGCTGAATTATTTCTTCCTCATAGCCGGGATATCAGTCTATTTTCTCGGCTATCTGGTGAGAACTGTCAGGTGGTATTATCTGTTATCCCATGCCAAAAAGATAAAACTTGGCAGCTTGTTTAGCATTATGATTATTGGATTTATGGCAAATAACATTCTGCCGGCAAGGGCTGGGGAGTTTGTGCGGGCATACATGCTTGGGATAAAGGAATCCATAAGCAAAAGCCTTGCTTTGGCAACCGTGGTCATGGAAAGGATACTTGATGGGCTGGTATTTGTCTTGCTGCTTCTTATCATCTGGCTGTTCTTTCCTTTACCTGAATGGATAAAAAAGATAGGCATTGTGTCTACAGCCATTTTTGGGTGTGCTATTTTATTTATGGCGTGGCTTGGATACTACAAACTTCATGCAATAGAATTATTTCGCAAGGGCTTTTTCTGGCTGCCTCAAAAACTATTGAATAAAATAATTCACCTGCTTAAATATTTTATTGAAGGATTACAGGTTCTTCAAAGCAAGAGAGATTTTTTAAGGGTTTGCCTGCTTTCGTTGATTACCTGGGGTATAGAGTTGGGCATGTATTATTTGACCATTCTTTCCTTTGGCATAAATCTGCCGTTTTATGGGGTAGTATTGCTCATGGTTATGGTCAATCTGGCCATCATGATCCCTTCAGCCCCAGCCTATATTGGGGTATTTCAGGTTGCAGTGTTAGGAGTGTTGTGTAAATTCTTTGGGCTTGAATATAATCTATCATTAGCTGTTTCTGTGGTTTTACATGGGATTATTGTTGTTCCGGTAACTATTCTTGGGTTTGTTTTTATGGCAAGGGAGAATATGTCGTTTTCGGGGATGGTTAAGGGACAAAACATATCTGCCAGTTGAAAAAAGTTACCTATCTCACCTCTGTCATTTTGTAATACTGACTATCGTATTATAACTATTCTTCCCACTTTTCCCCCCTTTCCTTCCTCTGTTACTACGAAAAAATATACCCCGGACGAAATCCCTTCATCTATGACAGGCCATTTCCAGATAATAGACGCATGTTCTTTTTCTCTGATAATATCACCAGCAAGGTCATATATTCTGATATTAGCATCATTTGTCAAGCCCTTGAAGATAATATGGGTATCGCCTGTTGACTGTCTGAACGGTACAGGGTAAACTACCACGGAGTTGAGGTTGAGTTGGGCATCATGTAATATGTCAGAAATATCTGTGCTATAATTGCTGATATTCCCGGCAGAATCTATGGCTCTGACCACAAAGGTGTATGTCCCGTCACTCAGGATAGATGTCGTAAAGGTAAAATCTTCCTCTGGCTCATCAAATAAACCATCCGAAGCTGTTGCAGATGACCATGAGCCATTGTTTATTCTGTATTCAACCTGCAAGATGGTGTTGATGGTTATATCATGAAGGGGTGAGTCTTCTTGTGGGTTTTTGTTGGGCACAGCCGTAACCGAGGCACTGCCAATATATGTTGGGGTTTGGTTTGATGTTGGATCAGGGGAATACGGGGTAAGAAAAATATTGGGGGATGAGTCAATCACATCAAGGATATTGTCCGTATCTGTATCCCATAACCCTAATTGCCCGCGGGTATAATCACACACCTGATGATTGGCAAATGGGTTGATAAGCCCTTTCATGATACAGGGAACGGCACTTTCATAGTTGCCATTAATCACATTCAGATACCCACTGTATTCAGTCTTTGAGGATGCACCACTGTATTCATCTAAGGCATAAAAAACATGCCCTGTCTCATGAGCACAACATGAGTCCATATTTTCAATGCCATAGTTTCCATTGTCATAGGTCATTACCATAAATGGCCCACCCAGATAGGCATAGGCAAACATACCATCTGGAAAATTCCCATCCGTATCATTGCTTGAGTCAGCCACGAATATGGTAAAAGCCCAATGTGTGTTAAGCATATCCCGAATATGGTTATTGTAGTCAAACACACAATAAAAATAATCTTCAACCAATCCTGTCCCAGGATTCGTATATCCCATGGCATTCATCACCTGATTAATCCATGTTTTTTCGCTACTTGTAGCGATTGGTTCACTGGCTATCTTTACGCTCTGAGTACCGTCAAATGGGGTATGAATGTCATAATAAAATGAGAGATGAGCATCTGGTTCAATACTTGCCCACCAATCCATGGCTGCCTTTATTTTACTGATAACTTTTGTAACTTCATCCTGTGTCCAGTTTTCTGTATTTCCAGTGCTTTCAGGGAGGATAATCCCCACAGCTATCTTACCAACCATGTAGTTGGAGGTATCATAAAAGTCACCGTTATAAGGTGGTGCCTTTAACAGAGGGGCAGCCATTGTCGGAGGTTTCTTCTTTAATATTTTACAATCATTTGAAGGAGGCAACAGCTCTTTTGTGGGTAATATTGGTGTTATTGTTGGAGAGATTAGCCCGGATGCAGCAATGCCAATGGTTGGTAACAAGCAAAGAATAGCAATAATAGCCATCCTGAAACCTGACTTAAATGACGGACAAGAATGTCTGCCCTTTGTTAACTTACCCCTGTTAATCTCTGATACCTGATATTTTTTCATAAACAATATGATACATTATTTTTCAAGAATTTGCAATAAGAAATTTTTCTTGACATACCCTTGAAATTGAGATATAATATAATATGATTATTAAATAATCATCATTCAATAAAAGGAGGAAGTTGTAATAGATGGGAAAGAATTTTTTGTTTACATCTGAATCAGTAACAGAAGGGCATCCAGATAAATTGGCTGATCAGATATCAGATGCTGTTCTGGATGCCATTCTGGAAAATGACCCTGATGGAAGGGTTGCTTGTGAAACACTTGTTGCCATGGGGCTGGTGTTTGTAGCCGGTGAGATTACCACTAACTGCTATGTTGATGTGCAAAAGGTGGCAAGGAATGCTATCAGGGATGCTGGCTATAATAATCCTGCCTTTGGATTTGATTTTGCGGATTGCTCGGTGATTACCTCTATTAATGAGCAATCACCGGATATTGCCCTTGGTGTGGATAAGGAAGGAGCTGGTGATCAGGGGATGATGTTTGGTTTTGCTACCGATGAAACCCCGGAATTAATGCCATTACCAATCATGTTAGCCCATAAATTGGCTCGACGGCTCTCCTATATTAGAAGAGAAAAGTTGTTGCCATGGGTAAGACCGGATGGGAAGTCTCAGGTAACAGTAGAATATATTGATGGCAAACCAGCCAGGGTAGATACAGTTGTCATTTCTACCCAGCATGATGAGGATGTAACCATAGGAACCATTCGGGAAGGGATAATTGAAGAGGTGATTAAGCATATTATCCCTCAAGAATTATTGAAGGATACTAAATATTTTATTAATCCTACCGGAAGGTTTGTCATTGGTGGTCCTCAGGGAGATACAGGGCTTACCGGCAGAAAGATTATCGTTGATACCTACGGTGGTTGGGGAAGACATGGTGGTGGATGCTTTTCAGGCAAGGATCCATCAAAGGTAGACCGTTCTGCTGCCTATATGGCACGGTATGTGGCAAAGAATATTGTTGCTGCCGGGTTGGCAAAAGAGTGTGAGATACAGCTTTCTTATGCCATTGGTGTTGCCGAGCCTGTATCTATTATGATAGATACCCATGGCACAGGTAAAATGCCAGATGAAAAAATAGAGAAATTTGTTCGAGCACACTTTGATATGACGCCAAAGGGGATTATCAAAACATTGCAACTCAAAAGACCAATCTATAAGCCAACCGCAGCTTATGGGCATTTTGGCAGGGAAGAGGATAGCTTTTCGTGGGAAAAAACGGATAAGGCGGAGTTGTTGAAGGGATGTAAGTAGTAGTTATAAAGATTTACCGCAGAGACGCAAAGACGCAGAGAAAAGGGACAAAAAGGAAAAGTATGAAAAATTCTCTGTGCCTCAGCGTCTCTGCGGTGAATAATATTATTTAAGGAGGCAATATGGATTTTGATGTCAAGGATTTAAGCCTTGCTGAAAAGGGAAGGCTAAGGATTGAATGGGCGGGTAGAGAGATGCCTGTTCTAAAATTAATAAAGGAAAGATTTCTGAAGGAAAAGCCATTAAAAGGAATGAGATTGGCTGCCTGTTTACATGTAACCTCAGAGACAGCTAATCTGATGGATACATTGGCTGCTGGTGGGGCAGAGGTCATGATTTGTGCCTCTAATCCACTCTCTACACAGGATGATGTGGCTGCAAGCTTAGTTACTCATTTTAATATTCCTACCTTTGCCATTAAGGGTGAGGATAATGAAACATACTATAAACACTTAAATAAAGTTCTTGACCTTAAACCACATATGACTATGGATGATGGGGCAGACATGGTGTCTGCTATCCATAAGACAAGGCAGGAATTATTGGAGGGTATCATTGGTGGCACAGAGGAGACCACCACCGGGGTGATTCGGTTAAAGGCTATGGCTAAAGAAGGTGTTTTGAAATACCCTATCATTGCCGTAAATGATGCCATGACAAAACACTTTTTTGATAACCGCTATGGCACTGGTCAAAGCACTATGGATGGTATCCTGCGGGCAACCAATATTCTTGTTGCTGGTAAAAATTTTGTTGTTTGTGGATATGGCTGGTGTGGCAAGGGACTTGCCATGAGGGCTAAAGGAATGGGAGCCAAGGTTATTGTGACTGAAATAAATCCACTTTGTGCCCTTGAGGCAACGATGGATGGGTTTGCCGTTATGCCTATCCTTGATGCAGCTAAGGTTGGTCACATCTTTGTGACAGTAACCGGGGATATAAATGTTATTGATGCAGAGCATTTTGGTGTGATGATGGATGGTGCGATTGTTGCCAATTCAGGACATTTTAATGCTGAGTTAAACATTAATGCCTTAGAGGTTATGGCTGTTTCTAAACGACAGATAAGAGAGTTTATGGAAGAATATACCTTAAGCAATGGTGGTCGCAGGATATATCTTCTCGGAGAGGGAAGATTGGTTAATCTGGCTGCCGCTGAAGGGCATCCCGCTGCTGTAATGGATATGAGCTTTGCCAATCAGGCTTTGTCTGCTGAATATATGGTTAAGGAATGCAAAAATTTACAGAAGAATGTTTATACTATTCCTGAACATATGGATATGGAAATAGCCAGATTAAAATTAGAGTCAATGGGGATAAAGATAGATACCCTGACACAGGAACAGGAGAAATATCTTGCTTCATGGCAGGAAGGGACATAGGGGAAGGAAAGAAGGCTGAAGGTGGATAGGCTGAAGACAGGGAAGGGGAAAGGAAAATGATCGGAATTGTTGTGGTCACACATGGCAATATGTGTGTAGAGTTAATCAAGACCGCAGAGATGGTGATAGGGGAATGTCAAAATACCATGGCAATCCCCTTTCTGTGCCATGAATCTTGCGAAGAACGAACCCTGAAGATTGAACAAGCCATATTCCAAGTGAATCAGGGTGATGGTGTAGTAATATGTACCGACTTTATAGGCGGGAGTTGCTGCACCATCTCCGGTGCATTTTTGAGGGATGAGAATATAGAGGTTTTAACAGGCGTTAACCTGCCAATGATTATAAATCTTGTCAATCATCGAAATGAGGGTAGGTTAAAGGATGCCGTTGTCACCGCACGAGAGGCAGGGATCAAAAATATTGTCAATCTCAGAGAGAGGATGAAGCAATAAAACATAACTACTCAGCGATGGAAGTTTACCACGGAGATACAGAGAAGAATTTATCCGCAGATTACGCAGATTACGCAGATGTTCTAATAAAAGAAAGACAACAAATAATCTTAATCTGCGTAATCTGCGTAATCTGCGGATAATTTTAATCTGTATCTGTGATTCTTTTTCTTTCTCTGTGCCTCTGTGGTGAGTAGTTACAATAAGGAGCAAAAATCATGAATATCGTTTTATTCCGTATTGATGAAAGGTTTATTCATGGACAGATAATTCAAGGGTGGAAGGGATTAGAATATCAGCATATTGCTGTAATTAACGACAAAATCGCCAAAGATACGGTGTCAAAACAACTTCAGCTTATTGGTGTACCAGATGGTGTGACAGCTTGCTTTTATAGTAGAGACGAAATGCATGATATGATACGAGATCAGGCAAAAAATACAAAACGAACCATTATCCTTGTTGGTAATGTTGAGGATGCTCTTTTAGTAATACAGGGTGGGGTCAAAATAAACAGGCTTAATCTTGGGGTCATGTCTTGTAATAGTTCCAGAACACATGTGGTGAGTAATGCTGTGTATGTCTCTGTCTTGGAATTAGAGTTATTGCAACAGATAGCCGGGATGGGGATTGCAGTTGAGGCACAGGGAGTGGAGAGGGATATGATAGTGAAGGTGTTTTGAGTAGGGGCAAACCTATGTGTTTGCCCAACGATATAGGGCACAAAGAGAAATGAGGTGGAAGAGATGAATGGAATAGTTAATAGTCAGCAAAGGTCTTTTGAATTTCATCGAGAGGAGATGGATAGGGTAGTAGTAGCAGCCATGGGAGGAGCATTCTTAGGGGCATCCTTGTTTGCTGGAACTGGGGCAATAGTTGGTGGATTGCTTGGGGCAATTGCTGGAGCAGCCAGAAATGATGAAGTCAGAAAGATAAGAGAAAGGAAACAATGAACGAAACTACTTTGGGAATTCTATGTGGAACAATGATTGTGATGTTACAGATAGTGGTGGGTGGTATATATCATAATAGATGGTTGCCGAGTTTGCGTAGCATGGTCGAGATATTTTCAGCAGGTGCATCATTACCATTTGGAATTGCTCTATTTTGTTTTGCAATAGGTTGGAAATCACAAATCGATATTGAGCAATGTAAACTCTACATTGTTGTTGCAGTGATTGTAATATTCTATATTGCTATTTGCAAAATAATTGAAGAGATAAATACCACTGATAAATAACTACTTTCTAATGGAGACAACTGATGCTGTTATCCACCATTGTTAGCTCTATCGTGTATAGCCTGATAAATCTGGATGCCACGGCCATAGCCCAGACCATGATCTCCAGACCAATAGTTATTTCTCCATTAATCGGGGCTGTGATTGGCTTACTGAATGGGGATGTTGTTGTAGGGGCATCGGCAGGGGTGATTGTCGGGGTATTGTTGGAATTTTTCTGGATTAGCCTTCTCCCGCTTGGCTCTTCAGTGCCACCAAATGCAACAATTAGTTCGGCTGTAACTACAGCTGTAGTTTGTTATCTTTGCAAAAAGGCACAAATAGAGCCATATTTGATAACTACAGGGCTTGTTTATGGTATATGTTGTGGATATGTTGGTGGGAGAACAGATACATGGCTCAGAACAGTTAATGCCAGATTAGTTAATAAAGCAGAGCCTTTTGTGGAAAAGGGCGAATTAAGTGTTATCAACAGGCTTAATCTGCAGGCTATTGGGGTATCGATTCTTGTGAATGCCTTGCTTTGTGCAGCATTAATTCTGACAGGGATTATTTTATTGCCAGTACTAATCAAGTGTTTCCCGCAAGAGGTATTATCTGCACTTAAGTCTGCCTTGTGGCTGTTTTTATTGGTGTGTATGGGTATAGCCCTGGAGTCGTTTGTAACAAAGAAATCGATGTTTTATTTTGGTGCCATATGGGTGGTTGCAGCAGTGATAATAAGCAGATTGTAAGTCTATAAGTCCTATAGGACTTATATAGGAGTAAACTTCATGCTTAGGCAGATATTCTGGAGGTCATTATTTATCCAATGCGTCTTGAACTTTGACAAGATGCAAAATTCTGGCTTTGCCACAGCCATGTTGCCTGTTATAAAAAGATTGTTCCCTGATGGAGAGGAACAAAAAAAAGCATTGCTGAGAAATTTTGAGCATTTTAATACTCAACCATATATGGCTAATCTTATTATTGGACTGATTGCTGCTAAAGAGGAGAAATATGCCTCCTCAAAAGACAGCAAGATACTTGAGGGTATTTCTTACTTAAAGGAAATAACAGCCAGATCTCTTGCTGCTTTGGGGGATACATTTTTTTGGGGTACATGGAGACCATTCATCTCTCTGGTGGGGATAATAATTGTTGCCTCAGGGATTGTCCTGAAAATGACCTGGCTGATTGGTGCAGGAGTAGCTGTTTTTCTAATCGTGTATAATTTAATCCCATGGATGGTTAGATGGTATGGGCTGCGATTGGGTTATGAAAAACAAGAGGGCATGATCGAGGTTATTCTCAAGGTTAAGCCTGTAATTGGGAAAATAATCTGGTGGATTCAGGGCATCAGCCTGACAATATTGGCTTGTTTTGGGGTGTTTTTATCATCTCAAATGCTTGGTACTCTGGGTGGTCATAGTAATTTAATCTCACACCTTTTATCCGGAGCCATAGTAATTTGGGTAGCAGTAACACTCAGACGAATTTCAATATCAAAGGTTATGGTGTTGGTTGTTATTGTCTCTGTCGTGCAGGCGTATGTTTGGTAATAATTCCTATATGACTTATAGGACTTATTTAATAGAGGAAAAAAAATGGAACATATAACAGAATCAATAGTCATTCAAAATAAGTTTGGTTTACATGCTCGGGCAGCCAGTGTTTTTGTGCATACTGCCTCCAGATTTTCAGCTGAGATAAAGATAGGAAGAAATGGTGATAATGATTTTGTCAATGGGAAGAGCATTCTCGGTGTTTTATGCATGGCTGTGTCTCCGGGAAACAAGATTGTTCTCCGTGCTATTGGCAAGGATGCAAGGGTGGCTATGGATGCCCTGATAGAGTTAATCAACAATAAGTTTGGGGAAGAAGAATGATTATTTTAAGTGGGATTCATGCCTCTCCAGGGATTGTCATTGGCAAGGCATTTCTCTTTGATATAGGCAGCTATAGGGTTGAGAAAAGAGAGATTGTATCTACCCAGATAGAGGTTGAGGTACATCATTTTAAGGAGGCAATTCTAAAAACCAAGGAAGAGATAAAAAAAATAGAGGAAAAGGTTCAAAAGAGTATGGGGACGGATATTGCCAAGATATTTTCTGCCCATCTCATGGTGTTGGATGATCCCCTCTTAATTCTTGATGTAGCTCAAAAAATACGGGAGGAAAAGGTATGTGCTGAATATGCCCTGGAGTGTGTGCTTCAAAATATAGCAAATAACTTTTCTGCTATGGATGATGAATACCTCCGTGAAAGGGCTGTGGATGTTTTTGATATTGGTCGCAGAATTCTGCACAATCTTATGGGTGTGGTCAGGATGAGTGTCGAGGATTTAACCGAAGAGGTTATCCTTGTTGCCCATGAATTATCACCATCAGATACAGCCCATATGCATGATGGCAATGTAATTGGCTTTGTAACAGAGATAGGCGGGAAGACATCTCATGCGGCTATTATGGCCAGGGCATTAGAAATCCCGGCTGTGGTTGGGCTTAGAGATATCACCTATCGTTTGAGGAATAATGATACCATTGTCATTGATGGCAGTCATGGCGTGGTTATTATTAACCCTGATAAGGAAACACTTAACGAATATTCCCGGCGGCAGGATGAATACCGTACCTTTAAGGAAGGATTGTCATGGCTGCGGGATCTGCCAGCACAAACTGAGGATGGATTCAGGGTTTTGCTTTCAGCAAATATTGGGAAATCAGAAGAGATTGAGGTAGTTAAAAGAGAAGGGGCAGAAGGGATTGGATTATATAGAACAGAGTATCTCTATCTTGACAGAGAAGACCTTCCCTCAGAGGATGAACAATTTAATGAATATAAAAATGTTCTCCTTAATCTTTCTCCATGTCCGGTAATAATTAGAACCATCGATTTGGGTGGTGATAAGTTTTGTACCTCTATAGAATTACCTATGGAGGTGAATCCATTTCTTGGGCTTCGTGCTATCAGGCTCTGTCTCAGGCACCTTGATATATTTAAGGTACAGTTGCGGGCAATTCTCAGGGCAAGCAATTATGGAAAGGCTCAGATAATGTTTCCTCTTATAACAGAGATTGCAGAGCTTGAGCAGGCAAAATCTTGTTTGTTTGCTGCAATGAAAGAGTTAGATGAGGAAAATATTCCTTTTGATCGTCATATTCAGATTGGCGTGATGATTGAAACCCCTTCTGCAGCCTTAATTGCAGATAGATTGGCTACTGAGGTTGATTTTTTCAGCATTGGTACCAATGACTTAATCCAATATACCTTGGCTATTGATCGGATAAATGAAGAAGTGGCACATCTATATAAACCATTTCATCCAGCAGTCCTCCGTCTAATCAAGATGACCATAGATGCTGCTCATAAAGAGGGAAAATGGGTCGGGATGTGTGGTGAAATGGCTGGAGAGCCTCTTTATGCTGTCCTTTTGTTGGGATTGGGGCTGGATGAGTTCAGTATGTCTGGTGGCTCTATCTCCAAGATTAAGAAAATAATCAGGGCAACACGATTGGATGAGGCAAAGGCTTTTGCTAATGAGATCATGCAACTGACATCATCAAATGAGGTCTGGGATGCCCTTAATAAAACAATGATGGAAAGGTTTGGGAATATATTGGAGATATAACTCAGGCTATTAGGCTGTAGGCTTTTAGGCTATAGGTTGTTAGTATATAGGCAATTAGGTGACAAACTAAGCAAGTGTGAATGGCTGTATTTTCCTAATTCCCCCTTAGAAAAGGGGGTCAGGGGGTTGTAATTTCTCTTGAGTGTGGTGGAGACGCTACTGCTACTACAGCCTAACAGCCTAAGAATATACCAAAACATTTGGAGGGATTATCATGTTATTAGACAAATCAAATATGCTTGAGTCAATCAGGAAATTTCCGGGACAGTTTAAAAAATCCATGAGTTTTGCTGATGGTGTGCGGGTTGAGGGAAAGGTAAATAAGATTGTGGTGGCTGGTATGGGTGGAAGTGCCTTCCCTGGTGATATTCTGAAGGCATATCTGGCAGGAACAAATATACCTGTTGAGGTTTGCCGAGGTTATTCCATTACCACAATGATTGATGAAAATACACTGGTGTTTATTTCCTCCTTTTCAGGCAATACAGAGGAGACCATATCTGCCTTGTATGATGCCATGGAGAAGAAAGCAAAGATAGTGATTGTCACCGCTGGCGGCAGGCTTGAGGAATTAAGCAAAGAATATAACCTGCCTATCGCAAAAATAGTCAAGGAATTCCCTACATTTCAACCCAGGGCTGCCACCGGATACTTTATCGGCATATTCATCGGTGTGCTTTCAAACTCAGGGGTAATTTCAGACAAAAAGGCAGATTTGATCGAGGTTGGTAATTTTCTGGCTAAGTGTGAGTTTGAGGAAAAGGCAAAATCTTTGGCAAAGCAATTAGTTGACCGTATACCAATTGTTTATAGCCATGATTTCTATGAGAAGTCATTGGCTATGATTGTAAAGATAAAATTCAATGAAAACTCAAAGGTGCAAGCCTTCTATAATTCATTTCCAGAGTTAAACCATAATGAGATGGTTGGCTTTACCCTTGTCAAGGGAAACTATCACTTTATTATCCTTGATGACCCTGACGGCTATGAGAGAATCAAGAAAAGGATACAGATATTCAGCGACTATATGAGGCAGAAGGATCTGCCTGTGAGTATTATCCCGATGCAAGGGGATAATATACTGGGTAAGATATTCAGCACCATATATTTCTTTGAGTTCGTGTCGTATTATCTGGCATTAGAATATGGGATTGATCCAACACCAGTGGATATGGTGGAGGATTTTAAGAAGGAATTAGTAACATACAGGTAGATAGGCTATAGGCATTTAGGCTGTAGGTGGGGAGAAAGAATAGTAGATAGGATAAGCCTAACAGCCTACAGCCTAAACAACCTGAGTAATTATCACATAAGGAGAATAACAAGGCAAAGAATAACCCATAAAAAAAAGAATCATGTTCCTTCCTTTTTTTTACAGGTTAACTCTGTCTTGTAACTCTTGTTGTGTTTATATACATAAAATAGGCATGGGTTGTGCCTGTAATAAAAAAGGGAGGGAAGTTTACTATGTCAAGTATGATAAAATTATTGGTGGTTTTGGGATTTATCAGCTGCCTGTTTGTTTCCAATGCTCAAGCAGCAGGTGAAGAAAGGTTTTTAGCAAAGAATTTTCTGAGTCTGGGGATTAAGGCTTATACGAAAAACGATGTTGGGGTGGCAATTTACTATTTCAAGGAGGCATTGAAATTAGACCCTAATATGATTGAGGCAAAGAAGAGATTGGGGTTTGCTTATTATCGAAATGGAATGCTTGATGATGCTGTGAATATGTATACCACAGTAATCAAGGTAGAGCCAAATAACGAGCAGACACGGAATATCCTTGGTATCATCTACTATACCATGGGAAAAACTGATAAGGCTATCGAAGAATATCAGAAGGCAATCAACGCTAATCCAACAAACCCTAAGTTTTATAATAATCTTGGGGTAGCATATTATGCAAGCAATTCATTAGATCTGGCACAAGCTCAATATCAAAAGGCATTGGAATTAGTGCCTCTTGACACAGAGGTTCGTACCAATCTTGGTGCAGTTTATTATGATAAGGGTCTTCTGCCGGAATCAATTCATGAATATGAAAAGGCGTTAAGGCAGGATAATAAAAACAGCCGCGTTTATTTTGGATTGGGTGTGATTCATGCTACTTATGGGGACTTGAAAAAAGCACGGACATATCTTAATCTGGCATTAAAATATGAGCCGGAGTATACTGAGGCATCTGATCTGCTTTCCCTTTTAGACAATCCAAAGCGACTATATCTGAATTTTGCAGATAAATACTGTCGTGCAGCTAAATATGACCTTGCCTTAGAATTATATAGCCGAGTACTTAAAATAGAGCCTGACTGTCAGGATGTCTTGATGGGTATGGGCTTGTGTTATTATCAAAAAGCAGGTGTCCCCATGCAGGATATAATGGCAGAATTAGGTAAAAATGAAGGAACAAATAAGGGCAGGATGGTTTTGCAGGCAGAGATCAAGCAACCAGCAAAGATCCTTGAGAGTAATGCAGATATAGATGTTTGTAATATTGTTGCTTATAAGGGGATTGTGCAGGTGGATTTTTAGGGGATAGGGAAATGAGAGATATACTCAGCGAGGGCATAAATTGTGTTTTTCGCTGGTCTTAATCAACGATAGATGCGTTGTTCAGGTTTGTAGGGGCGAACCTATGTGTTCGCCTATTTATTCGGGTAGACACACAGGTCTACCCCTACATTCCACCTTTACGCCTTGCTCTCCTTGATTAATCCTCACCGAAAATTAACAATTTATGCCCTTGCTGAGTATAGCAGGATTGTGTCTTGTAGTCAACAGGAAAGTGAGATTAAGAAAAATTGACAGTGAATTTATAAAGAGATGTTGAAACAAGCAGGAAAAATAAAAATACAGGGAATGAAGAAAAAATTGGCTCTATTACGATTTGTGTGGGTAAGATAAAGTTGGTTCTTTATCAACCTTGCAGAACATTCTTAATATGTATTGAAGAAGGTTTATCGCTTTAACCACTCCAAAGTATACATTTAACCCCCGCACATGGAAGTAGAAA